>NZ_CAJMZG010000018.1:0-189673 GCF_905220255.1 Paraburkholderia sp. J69-1
AAAGGCTCGCGCAAGGGCGTTTTTCCCGCGAACCTACGAGCGCTTGCACTCGTTTTCCTCCTCGGCGCTGTGGTGGTCACGGCGCTGGGGGACCTGGCCTCACCTCAGGTCGAGCATGTATTCCTCGACACGATTGCTGCGCTGCTGGGCGCTGCGGCTTCGATCGGCATTGTCTATACGGTGGTGGCGAGTTTCCTGGTTGGCCGCTTCTTTTCCCGTAGCGTCAAGGTGCCGAAGCACTTTCCCGGCGTGACGATGGTAAAGCCGCTGCATGGCGACGAGTGGGAATTGCGCGAACACATCGCATCGTTTTTCAATCAGGATTACGAAGGAGAGATCGAGTATCTCTTTGGCGTGCACGATGCGAACGACGCGGCGCTCAAGAGCGTCGAAGCGCTGAGTGCGCGTTATCCTGACGCGAAAATCACCGTGGTCGCGGACGGCCGGCTTTATGGGCCGAACCGTAAGATCGCCAATCTCGTCAATATGCTCGAACACGCTAGCCACGATATTTTGTGTTTCGCGGATAGCGACGTGCGCGTCGATCGGTCGTATTTGCGGCAGATCGTGGGCACGCTCGACGAACGCGGCGTGGGTCTTGTGACCACGATCTATCGTGGTCTATGTGCGCCGGGTTTCTGGCCACGCGTTGGGGCGGCACTCACGAACTATCATTTTCTGCCTGGCGTGATTACGGGCGTGGCGATTGGCCGGGCGCGTCCCTGCTTTGGACAGACGATTGCGATTACGCGGCAGACGCTCAATGAAATTGGCGGCTTGCAGCAATTCGCCCATCATCTTGCTGAAGATCACGCGCTCGGTGAAGCGGTGCGCCGCAACGGCGCGACGGTGGCGATTCCGCCGATGGTGGTCCAGCACGCTTGCGTGGAAGACACGTTTGCCGCGTTCTTCAAGCATGAATTGCGCTGGAGTCGCACGATACGCGCGGCTGATCGCTCCGGTCATCTGGGTGCTGTGTTGATGCATCCGCTTCCTCTGGCGCTGCTGTCGATTGTGTTTTCAGGCGGGGCAGTGGCGGCATGCTGCATAGCGGCATCCGCGCTGCTGGCGCGCGTGCTGTTGGTGCTCAGGGTCGATCGCGCCACGCAGAACCGCACGCGCGGGTTGTGGAATCTGCCGCTCTGCGACATGCTGCAGTTTGTGGTGTATATCGCGAGTTTCTGTTCGTCCGCTGTGGTCTGGCGCGGCATCCGTTTCAGCGTGGATGGCAACGGCATGCTGTCGCCCGTCCATGACGAATGAGCGGAAGTGGCTATTTCACGCAAGAGAAAGTAACTGATGAAGCAGCTTGGTCGTATTGCGGCGCTGGCCGGTTTTGCCATCGCCGCGTTTCTAGTCTGGCGCGAACATCCGGAAACGACATGGCGCCTGATGCGCGATGCGGGTTTCGGGCTCGTGCTCGCCGCCTGTGTTCACGTTATGCCGATGTGGGCGAACGCTTGGGATTGGCGCACGCTGATCCGTCCCGCTGAGCGTCCGTCCTTGCTGACGATGCTCAAGATCGTGTGGATTCGCGAGTCGGTGAATGGATTGCTGCCGGTCGCGCGCGTGGGCGGCGAAATCGTCTCGTTTCGCTTGCTCAATCGTCTTGGCGTGCGTCCTGCGAGTGCGTTGGGAAGTCTCGTCGTCGATATTCAACTGACGTTGATCAGCCAGCTTCTGTTTGCATTCCTCGCGTGCGCCTATGTGCTCGACCAGTCGAATTCCGGCGCCGCGCATACGATCAGCACGCTGCTCTGGAGCATTAGCGCGGCCGTGCCGGTTCTGGTGCTGTTTGCGCTGGTGCAGCATGCACGGCCGTTCGAGCGGATGGCGCGCGTGATGAATCAGGTGACGAGCGGCAAACTGGTCGAACTGGTGGGAAAGTCGGTTCGTATCGATCAGGCCGTCAAGTTAATATGGCGGCGCAAAGCGACGGTTCTGCGCTATTTGTTCATCTGGCAAACGATTCAATTCATTGGCTTTTCACTCGAAATCTGGCTTGCGCTGCGCGTGCTGGGCGCCGAGCCGACATTCGCCCAGGCGTGCGTCATTGAAGCGTTGATCCAGATTGTCAGCAGTATTGCGTTTCTGGTGCCCGCGAGTCTAGGCGTGCAGGAAGGCGGTTTTGTGCTGATCGGAGCGATCTTTGGCTTCGACGCGCCGACGTGCCTCGCGCTGGCCGGCGCGCGTCGCATACGAGATCTGCTGTTTTATGTACCGGGCCTTATCGCATGGCAATTGGCCGAATATGGCGGGCCGCGCGAACGCCAGACGCAGGCGAAACTGGGTCATGGGGTCTGAAACTGACGAGTGGCCCGTCATCAAGAATTTGGCAACACGATATGCATGTACAGATTGCGTCGGATCTTCATCTCGATGCGTTGCAGAAGAAGTTTCCCGATTGTGCGCCGCTCGCCATTGCGCCGGGCGCCGACCTGCTGATTCTCGCGGGCGATATTGATCTGGGCGCTGCGGGCGTCGATCGATTCGCCGAATGGCCCGTGCCCGTGATTTACGTGAGTGGGAATCACGAGGCCTATGGTTCGGGCTATCGCGAAACCGTGGACGGTATCGCCAGGCGCGCGCAAGGGACGAATGTTCATTACCTCGAGCGTCGTTCGATCGAACTCGATGGTGTGCGTTTTCTGGGCTGCTGTTTGTGGACCGATTACGCGCTTTATGGCGATAGCGCCACGAGTATGGAATACGCACGCGAAGCGATGTCGGATCATCAGGCGATACGGCGTGAAGACGGCGGCTCGTTTGGCCCGGAAGAGGCCTTGGCCGAACACCGCGGTGCAGTCCAGTGGCTTGTGAAGGAGCTGGCGACGCCGTTTCGCGGCAAGACGGTGGTGATTACGCACCATGGCGTTTCGCCCGAGTCCGTGCACGAGCGTTTTCGCGATCATCCGGTCAATGCCGGCTTTCTAAGCGATCTACGTAACCTGCTACCTTTTGCGGATCTGTGGATTCACGGCCACGTGCATGACTCGTTCGATTACCGGTCGGGCGGCGCGCGCGTGATGGCGAATCCGCGCGGCTATCCGTTGAACCTGGCATCGGCGCACAGCCCGGCTGAATTGCAATGGGAAAACCGGGCGTTCGATCCACATTGCGTCGTCAGGCTTTAACCGGGTTGTCGGTTGAAACCGTTAGCGCTTCCCACGCGCGAATTTCCTCATCTAGCGCCGACAATTTGCTTCGCACCAGACCAAGCGCATCGCTGCCCAGCAGCAGATGCGCGGGCGGGTTCTGCGCATCGATTACCGCGAGCATCGCCTGCGCGGCCTTTTGCGGATCGCCCAGTTGCTTGCCGCTTTTCTCCTCGCGGGCCTGGCGAATGGGATCGAAGAGGGCGTCGTAATCCGCTATCGAGCGCGGTGTGCGTGCCATCGAGCGTCCGGCCCAATCGGTGCGAAACGAGCCGGGCGCCACGGCCGTTACGGCGATGCCAAACGGCTTGACCTCTTTGCCCAATGCTTCCGAGATTCCCTCCAGCGCAAATTTGCTGCCGCAGTAGTAAGTAATCCCAGGCATGGTGATATAGCCTCCCATCGATGTGATATTCAGGATGTGGCCGCGACTGCGCTCGCGCATGAAAGGCAACACGGCTTTCATCATTGCGACGGCGCCAAATACATTCACATCGAACTGCCTGCGCATCTCGGACAAGGGCGATTCTTCCATCACGCCTTCATGGCCGTAGCCTGCATTATTGACGAGCACATCGACCGGGCCGACAGTCGATTCGATCCCGGCGACAACGCCATCGATCGCATCGAAATCGGTCACATCCAGCACGCGAGCGAAAGCGTCTTGCGTGGATAGCGCCTCGAAATCGCGCTTCGCTTCTTCGCTGCGTACCGTGCCGATTACGGTGTGACCTGCCGCCAACGCCTCTTGCGCGAGCGCTCGCCCAAAGCCGCTGCTAACGCCCGTGATCAGTAGAATCTTGCTGGATGCCATGAGAGCCTCGCTCGAATGTTGTCAGAAACACCATACTAGTCTCAGGAACAGGGCAAAATAAGCCAAATTACCGGATTTATATTGCCTAAAACTATGAGCAAGAAACAAGCCGTTCCACTCGAAGCCGAGCGGGCGCAGCCCAATCGCAAGCGCACGATTGCGCTTTTGCGCGCGCTGGCGCCGGACGAGGGCTACAACCTCACGCCGCTGCCGGGCGTGCGTATCCTGCGCTCGAACCGGCCCTTGTCGATGACGCCGGTGCTTTACGATCCCGGCATCGTGATCGTGTGTCAGGGCAGCAAGCGCGGCTATTTCGGCGATCAGCTCTATCGCTACGACGAGGATCATTACCTCGCCGTCTCCGTGCCGGTGCCGTTCAACATGGAAACCGAGGCCAGCGCGCATCGCCCGTTGCTCGCGCTCTATCTGCATCTGGATTTTGCGCTTGCTGCCGAACTCGCAGCGCAGATCGATCGAGAAGGCCTTGCGGAGCACGTGCAGGCACCGCAAAGCATGATGTCGACGCCGATGGACGATGCCATGCAGGCGTCCGTGTTGCGCTTTCTGGAGGCCATGCATCAGCCGCTCGAAGCGGCGGTGTTGGGGCCGGGATTGTTGCGCGAACTGTATTTTCGCGTGCTCACCGGCGCGCAGGGCAGCGCGATGCGCGAGGCGCTGGCGATGAAAGGGCAGTTTGGCCGCATCGGCCGCTCGCTGCGCCTGATTCATGCGAACTATGCGCAGGCACTGGATGTGATGCAGCTAGCGGATGAAGCGGGCATGAGCATGCCGAGTTTCCATAGCCACTTCAAGGCAGTCACGCAGATCTCGCCGATGCAGTATGTGAAATCCACGCGTTTGCATCAGGCGCGGCTGTTGATGGTGCGGCAGGATCTGACTGCGGAGGCGGCCTGTCACGCTGTGGGTTACACGAGTGCATCGCAATTCAGCCGCGAATTCAAGCGCTTGTTCGGTTTGACGCCGGCGGCGGAAACGCGCCGCATGCGGGAAAGCTTCGCGATTCCCGAGCCGTTTGACGGCGCGGTGTTTGTTTCGTCGCATTGAGTCATTTGCCGCTTAACGCATCGCATCGTTATGGGGCTGAGTTTGTCCAAGCGTATCCGCAGGCCGATATTCGCTGGGCGGCACGCCTAATTCGCGGCGAAACATATCGCTGAAACTAGTGGGCACATAACCGAGCGATCGGGCAACCGCGCTCACGGATTGCCCTTCTGCAAGCCGCGAAACCGCAATCGCCAGTTGCACCTGGCGTCGCCATTGCGCGAAGCCCAGACCCAGTTCCCGCGTGAAGAGTCGCGCGAGCGTGCGCACGCTTGCGCCCACCGACGCCGCGTGTTGCTCGAAGGCAATCTCATTCGACGGATGGTCGATCACGGCCCGGCAGAGCATGGCGAGGCGCCGGTCTCCCGAACCCGCCGTCCCCACGGCATCGGGCAACGGAATGCGCAGCGACGAGCGCCGCGCATGCGCGAGTTCCATCGCCGCGAGATGCGATGCGGTGGCGAGCCAGGCGTCGTCGCGTTCGGCTTCGTGTTCGGCGATGGTACGGATCAATTCGCGCAACAGACCATCGATTTGGAACACTTCGCTGCGCGTACTCAGATGCCCGATATCGCGTTCGTGCAGATAGAGATTGCGCATTTCCACTTCGCTAATCATGTGGATGGCGTGCGGGGTGCCAGGCGGCAACCAGACCGCGCGCTGCGGCGGCACGACCAGTGCTTCGCTGCCGGCCTCGACCCACATCACGCCGGAGACCGCATACAACACTTGCGCCCAAGTGTGCGAATGCGGCTCGATATGCAGACCGCGCGGATAGCGGCGCGCGAGCGAGCGGCCACGTCCGGGCGCGTCGTCGAGAATCGGGGGCGCGGCTTGGGTCATAGATTACGATGCTTCAGGGCGAAAGGCGAAGATCGCTACGCTATCACGAGACGGAAGGGCACGCGCGTTGCGCTACGGGCAGGTGTGCGTGCGAAAGTCGATGATCAATTGCACCATGCGCAAAGAGAAAAGCACGTACGCTACGGTCAGTGCCGCCTGCAATGCGACGTGCCATCGCAGTCTGGACCACTGTCGCAAGCAATCGATCAGATTCAGAACGATGAGCACGCGACCAACACCGGCGACGATATAGCCCGCAAAACGCGGATTCGACCAGCTCGGCGAGTTCATGAAGTCGAAGCTTTTGGCGGATTCAAAACCCGCTGCAACCAGCACGGTTGCAATCACCAGATTGCGCACATGCTTGAACGCGGATTTCAGCCCGCTCCGGTCGAATGTGCCCGTGCAGCAGCGTGTGCGACACCTCGCATGAATGCCCCTTGAACAGGCCGATTGTGCGCGCTTGCTTATTGAAACGTTGCGTTGATGGTCAATTCGACGGCATTTCCTTTCGGACGATTGCTCGCGCTAAACTCATTCACCCAACGCAGCGCTGCGCCTACCAGTGTCTTGTCGATTTTTCCATTCCATGTGAGCGTCGGGCCAATCCCGACCGAGTGGCCCTGCGAGCCGCCCGTCAATTGTATGATCCCGCCCGTATCGTTGCCTACCTGCTGGATATAGCCACCGATGATGCCGGCGCCCCAACCGCCCGCGAAACGCTTGAGCGCCAGCACATCCAGCACGCTGACCGGCGCATTGTGATATTGCGTGTCGTTATTCGGCGTATAGAATTCGAGGCCGTAATTCAGCGAAAACTCGATATTCTCGGCCGGGAAAATATGGGTGTACGCAATCGTGGGCGTGAAAGTCCAGGTATTCTGACCGGCGTTGGCGAGGCGATTGGCATTGTAGGCGCCGGTGGGCGCGAAAATCTGCACGCTCAGCGCGATGTGATCGATTTTCGTCAGATGGTAGCCCGCCACGACAGGCGAGAAGAACACATCGGCGAATTGCGTGCCGTGGTCGTTCGGCAAAACACCATGAAACAATGAGATGTCGGTGTATTGCAGCGGCACGCCGAACGAGGTGCCGAAGTTCCAGCCACCAGCCGTGATTCGCCACGTTTTGACCGCATTGATCAGTGTGTACGAGATCGTGTAATCGAGCCCCGCAGTGACGCGTCCCGCAATCGGCAGGGTTTTACTCGCGCCGACTGAACCTTCGTAGTAGATCGTATTGAGCGAAATGATCCAGTCCGATGTGGGCGGCACCACGCCCGCATAAGGCGAGATCTGCATGCCGGTGATCGGGCGGCCAATGCCGCTTTCGGTGGCCGCAGCGTTCAAGGAAACGCCAAGCGTGCCTGAACATGCGATTGCGGCCAGCAGCCTTGTCGACATTCTGCGCGCTTGAATGGTGGTCATCCTGTTGGTATCCAGCGTGATCGTGTCGATGAACCTGCGCCGTTCGGTTCGCCTGTGTGATGTCCGGCACACGCCAGCTACGGTCGACGGCGTGGTGACGCGTCATGCGTCGCCACGGGAGGAAACGCGTCAGGCAGCGCGATCGGCGTGTTACCGGCTTCGCTTATTTCGTCGGCGTAAAGTCGCCGGGCTTCCAGCTCTTGTCGAACGCCGCGGCCTCCAGGCCATAGATGCGGATATAGGCGAACCAGCCACGGCCAGGCACAGTCTTGATCCAGTGGCCTTCCTGCCCCTTGGGCGCTGTCGGGCCGAAATACAGCGTCACCGGTTTGCTCTGGTCGATATCCTTCAACTCGAACAGCGAGCGCAGCGCGGCTTTGTCCTGATCGGTTTGCACCTGCAAGCGGGTAGCGGCGTCGTAGGCGGTCACGGACCAGAAAAGCTTGCCCGGCACCGGTTGCGGAATCACCAGTGTGTAGTGCTTGCCGCCATCGAGCCACGCGCCTGCGGCGTCGCGCGCGCCCAGCCAGTAGAGCGAACCCGCGCCCGGATCACGCCGGAACATCGCAGGCGAAGTGACGATGGCCTGCGCAAACCAGCGGTCGTGCGCATGCAGATCGATCCCGCCAAGCGTCTCGAACTGCACGCTGCCCGGCACGAGGCCGATCCACTCCCAATGACGGTCGGGCCACGGTTTGAGGTCTTGCCGATTGCTGTCGAACGCGGAAACCAGCATCTGGTCGCGGCCCATACGCGCGGCGCGATCGAGTAGAGCCTTTTGTTTTTCGTCGAGATGGACGGGCTTGCCTTTCTCGATGCCAAGTTCGGCCAGTAGCCCGTACATCGGCAGAAAGGAGGGATTGAGCGGCGCTTGCTGGATGATCTTGTCCAGTTCCTGCCAGAACTGGGGGTTGTCCTGAATTGATCGATGGACGCAGGGTGCTTTTCATTTGCAAACGACCAAGAAAAAAGCCGCTCTTTCGAGCGGCTTTTTTATCTGCTACGACAACGGATCAGTCGTCGAGCAGCGACAGATCGCGCACAGCGCCCTTGTCGGCCGACATCACCAGCTTCGCATACGCCTTCAGTGCCGCCGACACCTTGCGCGGACGCGCTTCTACCGGCTTCCAGCCCTTGGCGTTCTGCTCTTCGCGGCGGCGCGCCAGTTCTTCATCCGAAACCAGCACGTTGATCGAGCGGTTCGGAATGTCGATGCGGATGCGGTCGCCATTGCGCACCAGACCAATCGCGCCACCCGCTGCCGCTTCCGGCGAGCAGTGACCGATCGACAGACCCGAGGTGCCGCCCGAGAAACGGCCATCGGTCAGCAGCGCGCATTCCTTGCCCAGACCCTTCGACTTGATATAGCTGGTCGGGTAGAGCATTTCCTGCATGCCGGGGCCGCCCTTGGGGCCTTCGTAACGCACGATCACCACGTCGCCGGCCTTGACCTTGTCGGCCAGGATGTTCGCGACCGCTTCGTCCTGCGACTCGGTCACGTGCGCCGAGCCTTCGAACACGTGGATGCTTTCGTCCACGCCGGCTGTCTTCACCACGCAACCGTCCAGCGCGATGTTGCCCGTCAGCACGGCAAGGCCGCCTTCCTTCGAGAACGCGTGCTCATACGAGCGGATGCAGCCTTCGGCGCGGTCGGTGTCGAGGCTCGGCCAGCGCGTGTTCTGGCTGAATGCCGTTTGCGTCGGGATGCCTGCGGGGCCGGCCATGTAGAAGGTCTTGACCGCTTCGTCCTGGGTGAGCGTGACGTCCCACTGGTCCAGTGCGTCCTTGAGCGTGGGCGCGTGCACGGTCGGCGCGTCGGTGTGCAGCTTGCCTGCGCGGGCCAGTTCGCCCAGGATCGCCATGATGCCGCCTGCGCGGTGCACGTCTTCGATGTGGTACTTGTTGGTGTTCGGCGCAACCTTGCACAGTTGCGGCACGACGCGCGAGAGGCGGTCGATGTCACGCATCGTGAATTCGATTTCCGCTTCCTGGGCGATCGCCAGCAAGTGCAGGATGGTGTTGGTCGAGCCACCCATGGCGATGTCGAGCGTCATCGCGTTCTCGAACGCCTTGAAGCCCACCGAGCGCGGCAGCACGCGGTCGTTCTCGCCTTCGTAGTATTCGCGCGTGATTTCGACGATACGACGGCCCGCGCGCTTGAACAGTTGCTCGCGGTCCGCGTGCGTGGCGACCACCGTGCCATTGCCCGGCAGCGAAAGGCCCAGTGCTTCGGTCAGGCAGTTCATCGAGTTGGCCGTGAACATGCCGGAGCACGAGCCGCAAGTCGGGCAGGCCGAGCGTTCGACTTCGGCGACTTCGGCGTCCGAGTACTTGCTGTCGGCGGCGATTACCATCGCGTCGATCAGGTCGAGCTTCTTGACTTCGATCGCCTTCGTGACCGGGTTTGCGAGGCGCGTCTTGCCGGCTTCCATCGGGCCGCCCGACACGAAGATCACAGGGATGTTCAGGCGCATCGCGGCCATCAGCATACCCGGGGTGATCTTGTCGCAGTTCGAGATGCAGACCATGGCGTCGGCGCAGTGCGCGTTGACCATGTACTCGACCGAGTCGGCGATGATGTCGCGGCTCGGCAGCGAGTAGAGCATGCCGTCGTGGCCCATCGCGATACCGTCGTCGACGGCGATGGTGTTGAATTCCTTGGCAACGCCGCCTGCGGCTTCGATTTCACGCGCGACGAGCTGGCCCAGATCTTTCAGGTGCACGTGACCGGGCACGAACTGGGTGAACGAGTTGACAACGGCGATGATCGGCTTGGCGAAGTCTTCGTCTTTCATGCCGGTGGCGCGCCAGAGCGAGCGCGCACCTGCCATGTTGCGGCCGGCGGTGGAGGTTTTGGAACGGTATGCGGGCATCGTGGGTGCTAGTGAAAAATCGCTGAAAAATTAGCGGGCCACGGGAATAAAGGCCCCTCGAGCGCCCGCGCGGCCAACCTTTTGAGCGGCGCCTCGGGCAAACTCTGTAATTATCCCATACGTGCCGCAATGCCGTCCTAGTCGGCCGAATTTGAGGTATTTGCGTGCGCGAGCAAGGGTTTTTCGCCGGGCGAACATAAAGCTCGCTGAAAGCAGGGCCGAAAACGATCGCCGCAGACGCAGACGAAAAAAAACCGCACGCGAACTTTGCATGCGGTCTCAGACGATCCGTGGATCGTGCAGTGCCGGCCGATTCTGCCAGGCCGGCAGGCGTTATCAGAACAGGTTGCGCAGACCGATTGCGACGCCGGTCTGGTTGTTGCGACCCGGGTAGTCGATCTTGTAAGCGCCGGTGCCGCGCGTGAAGTCGACCGTGCCGTAGACTTCCGTACGCTTGGAGATCGAGTACTCTGCGAGCAGCGTGGCCGAGTAGTTGATACCGTTGCCCAGATCGCCGTTGCCGAGCGATGCATTGCGTGCGTGGCCGTAGTAGCCTGCGACCGTGATGGCCAGCGGGGCGGTGGCTTGCCACGTGGTGCCGACGTAGAAGTTGTCGTCGATACGGTTCGGGCTCACAGCGCTCGTCGGCAGCGAACCGGTTTGCAGTTCGGCCTGGTCGACCGTGCCCGAGTTGTCCTGCGAGTGCAGCCAACCGGCGAGCAGGCGAACAGCCGGCGTAACCGAGTAGACGAGGCCGACGTTAGCCAGGTTGAACTTCTTGCCGGCGACGTCGTTCTGCTGCCAGCCAACGAGTGCTGCGAGCGGGCCGACCGTGTACGAAGCCGTCAGGCCATACATGCTGTTTTCGCCGGTGCTGCCTGCCACGCCGCCGAAACCGTACATCGCCTCGACGTGCACGCCTCCGAACGTGTTCGTGTACTTCGCCGAGCTGTTCGTGAAGAGGAACGGGCCGACCGGGTTGTACGCCCAGCTGTCCTGCCAGTAATCGGCAACGGTCAGCGGATCGAACGTGTTGCCCATTTCGTCGAAGAACGGCGTTTGCTGGCGACCGAACGTCAGCGTGCCGTACTGCTGGCTCGAGAGACCCACGTAAGCGTTACGCTGGAAGAGCGTGTTCGAGGTGTTGGCGAGCTTGCCGTTCCAGAGGTTGAACTGGTTTTCCAGCTTGAAGACAGCGGAGAGTCCGCCGCCCAGATCCTCGGCACCCTTCAGGCCCCAACGGCTCGGCGTCACGGCGCCTTCGCGCATTTCGACCAGACCGTCGTTTGCTGCGTTGGCGTTGGTTTGATAGCGGATTGCCGTATCGACGAGGCCGTACAGCGTGACCGAGCTTTGCGCGAAAGCGGACTGTGCCGAAAGGGCCAGCAGTGCTGCGCCGATTGCTGCGGTGGTCTTCTTCATGTATTCCCCGTTTGTAATTGATTCCAGCGGGCTCGGGCGCGGCGCTGGCATTAGTCTTCGAACCAGTATCGCGGACGGTGTCCCGTGCACGAAAGTGGCGATAATATTTCGAACCATTAAATTTCCCGCAATAAATTTAAATGGGTGTCGCACGGGCACAACATGGGCTGGCGCAGCGTGCAATTGCCCGCTATCAGGGCGTTCGCGAGGTTTCGGGCGGCTGGCGGCATGCATCGCCGTATAAACGCAAGCAGGTAATATGAGCGGCGAAACGGGGTTTTCCCTAATTCTTTTCTTTCACGCGCTTTCCATCTCATGAAGATGATTTGCCGATGAATACCCAGGCTCTCACAGTTCAAAACGAAGGTCCCGAAGGTCTCTATTCGCGTGGCGCGGGTGCCGCGCGCGAATGGTGGCGCGTGTCGCTTTCGGAGCGCGCGCAGATGTTCCGCATCGAGCACGGCCGTGACGCAGCGGGCGAAGGCGCGGTGGACATCGAAACAGTTGTCGATCTCGACAATCTGGAAGCGAAGCTGCTTAAGTGGCGCCGCGAAGGTTTCGTTTCAGCGGCTGAGCGCGAGGACGAAGCACGCGCAGTGGATGCGGGCAGCCAGTTCGCAGCGGAGCTTCGGCGGGCGGCGCAGCTTGCACAAGAGGCGGCGTTGCCTGCTGTGGAAACGGGTGTTTGCATCGGCAATGTCGTTATGCCGCTCACGCCTGAAGGCACGCCAACGGCGCTGGTGCCGCGCATCAACGAGGCCTATCTTTTCACGGCTCGTACAGACGATATCGCGCTCGATATCGTCGAAAACCGTCGCGTGATGCTGATCGGTCACACGGGTTCGGGCAAGACAAGTTTTATCGAGCAGGTGGCCGCACGCACAGGGCATGGCGTATTGCGCGCGAATATGAACGGGCAAACGACTATCGGCGATTTCGTCGGTTTCTGGACCGTGAAGGGCGGCGAAACGGTGTGGGTGGATGGCGTGCTGCCGGTGGCGATGCGCGAGGGCTACTGGCTCATCATCGACGAACTCGATTTTGCGGAGCCTTCGATTCTGGCGGTGCTGACTGCGGTTCTGGAACCTCACGGGCGCTTGTTATTGAAAGAGCGCGGCAATGAAATTGTTACGCCGCATCCGTCGTTCAGGCTGTTCGCAACGGCCAATGCAGCCGGGGCGATGAGTGCATTCCGGCACCTGTATCAAGGGTCGAATCTGCTTAATGAGGCGTTTCTCGATCGCTGGCGCGTCTATCTTTTCGACTATCTGTCGAAAGAAGAGGAAACCGAAGTATTGCTGCGGACCTTGCCGCAATTCACGCCGATGCTGGCGCAAACGCTCGCCGCCATTGCCGCCGATTGTCGCGCGGCTTTCGCGCGCGAAGATCTGGCGAGTACGTTTTCGACGCGGCGTCTGATCGACTGGGCCGAGTTGATGCTGCGCACCGGCGACGCCGACCGCGCTGCCGGTCCGGCGATCTACGCGAAAGTCAGCGCTGAAGATGCGGCTTTGATTCGCAGCATCATTCGCCATCACGCGATTTTCGACATGGATTCCAGCGTATAGCGCAAACCGGCCATGGACAGCACGCCGATCGACGATCTTGAAGTGCGGCTTGGGAAACTCGCACGCGTGCTGACTGGCGCGGCGAGTGTGACGGTATCGATCGGCGCGGGCGGCCCACGTCTTGAGGGCGAGCGCTTCGTGTTGCCATCGCGTGCGCTGGAAATCGAAAAGGATTCTGAATCGTCTTTGCTGACAGGCTATCTCGACCTGCTGGCGGCGCGTTGGCGGTATAGCGCGGTGGAACGGCTGGATGTCGCGCAGGCGGGCGTGACAGGGCGTATTGCGCAGGTTATTGAGGACCGGCGTGTGCTTGCGCGTCTGTTGGTGGATTTCCCGGGCGCGCAACAGTATGTGACGCGTTGGCGCACGCAACTCGCTCGCGATGCCGCGCGGCGCTGGCAGGTGCTGACATGGTCAGAACGCCTGGTGTGGGCGATCGAGCGCACACTCTGGCATGAGATGTCCGACGTGGACGAACGCGACGCGGTCTCGCTGGCGGCCGCACTGCGTACGCTCGACGTTGCGCAAGGCCCGCTGGCGGCCGCGCGTGGGAGCGATTCCACGCACGCGAGCGTGCGGGCTGCGCAGGCGATCGTAGCGGGCGTGCGTTCGCTGGCTTCGCGCGGCGCGAACAATATGATGCAGTCGGCGCGGCCCATCGAAGCACTCGACGACGATGCGTTCGCGCGTGAGCTCGACGCCTTCGGCGCACAGGACGACACCGATTTCGCGCTGACGCTGGACGCAGACGAAGCCGCGAAGGCGTCGCGCGAGCCGGGCGCGCAGTTGCGGGATTCCGCCGCTCAGGCACAAGCCGATACATCGAGCGCACCGGGCGCCACGCTCTCAGACGCCGATGCCACTGCGCCGCGCGCTGCGAGCGCCGACGCAGCGTTCATAAGACCGCTGCGCTCGATTCCTCTCACCACGGCCTTCGACGTAATCACGGATCTCACCGGTAGCGGCGACGCCACCGCTTGGCGCAAGCTGCGCACGCTGGCGCGCGCAGAAACCGGCGCGCTCAAGATCCATCTCGAACGCGTGCTCAAGGCCGACGAACTCACGCACTGGAAGCGCGAGCTGGAACGCGGCGAGATCGATCGCGCTGCGCTCGCGCGTCTGGCGGTATCGCGTGGTTATCGCACGCCGTTTCGCGTGAGCACACACGCAAGCGGGCGCGACGCTGCCGTGACGCTGCTGCTGGATTTAAGCGGTTCGATGGCGGGGCGCAAGATCGAACTCGCGCGTTTATGCGCCGCCGCACTCACGGATGCGCTCATACAGCTCGATTTCGAGGCGGAAGTATTGGGCTACAGCTCGATCGAGTCGCTTTCAATGCGCGAACACTACGAGCACGAGCGGGCTTCAGGCGTGGATCTGCGCGCCTATAACCGCTTTGTCGAAAGGCTCGATCTGCGCGTCTTCAAGCGGTTCGACGCGCGCGATCCGAGCGGGCTCGCAGCCATCGAATGCGGCCACGAAAATCCCGACGGCGAAGCGCTAACGTGGGCCGCCACGCGTCTGATGGCGCGCAAGGCGCGGCGTCGCCTGCTATTCGTGCTCTCGGACGGTTTGCCCTCCACCAGCGACGGCGATCCCGCGATCCTGCGCAGCGACCTGCACGCGCGCGCGGCCGAGGTCAGCGGGCAGGGCATCGAACTGGTGGGGATCGGCATACAGGATGATGCGGTCGAAGCGTTTTATCCGCATGCGGTTGTGGTGCGCAAGCTGCACGAATTGCCGAGCGTTGCATTCGCCACGTTGAGCCGGATGCTCGCGCGGCGGCGTTGACTCTCGCAGCAACCCGTTTCGATTCGTTGCAAGTGCGCCTGAATAGCCGGGTATGAGCCTTGCAGACAGCGTAGGCGTGATATACCTTGTTAGATTAAATCGTCGCGCGGCGCGTGGCGATTCGACTGAACAAAGCCAGTGATAACTCTTTTAGATAGTTAGGTTATGTCCGCTCCCGACCCAAGGACACACGAAGACTACGATCGCCTTTATTACCGGCTCGACCTCGAGCCTGGTGCCAGCGCGGCCGATATCAAACACAACTATCGGCAACTCGCGCAAATATTCCATCCCGACAAATGGCGGCATCCGACTGCTGCGTCGCTGCATTGGGCCGACGAGCAGTTCAAGAGGATCAAGGAAGCGCGCGAAGTGCTGGAGGCTTATTGGGCCGCGCATCATGAAGCGCCGTCGAGCGGATATGCGCTCAGCGACGCGCAACGCGGGCGCGCGCTCGAACAGGTGCGCGAATTGCAGATGCGCCGCGAGCGCCTTTCCATCGACCTCGACAATCTTCAGCGCGAGCGTCTACGCACCCTCGCCGAAATTGCACGCATGCAGAACGAGCGCGAGCGTTTGATCGGCGACATCGTGCGTCTGCGTGACGACGCTTCGCGCGAGCGGGAAGCGCATGCGGACTGGAACGAACAGAAGCAGGCATTTTCTGCTTCAAACGCTAGTTCGAATTCGCCTTCCGATTACGACGCCCCGCATGGCTATGAAGCAGGCATCGCCACGCCAGCCGAAAGCGATTTCACGCCCACGAAATCGCATCCCATCCGCCATTTCTTTTTCTCGCGTTTTGACGACCCTTCGCGCGGCTGGCTGATGACGCTCAGCGGCGCGGTATTCGTATTGATCGTGCTGTTCGTGGCGGCGCACCGGATCGTCTTTAGCGTATTCGATATGACGGGTTCGTGGCGCTGGCTGGCGGTGTTTCTGCAAACGCTGTTGATTAGCACTGGCGCGGTGCTGGCGGGCGGTTTCGCTTGGGCGCAGCGCACCTTGCATCGCGCGGATAGAGCGGGCCGCGTGCATGGCGTGCCGCTGCCTGTGCAGGAAACCTGGCTGCGCGTGACGACGTCATTGCGCGGTACGAGCCGTCATGGCGCGGCGTGGCAGATCGAGACCGGCGCGCTTTCTACCGGCGATTCGGGTTTCGAAATCGATGCGGTGTTGCGCTACTCGACCCGACCGCACGGCGAAGGCGAAGCGAATCAGGCCGTGCGGTTCCGTTGCCGTGCGCAGGCCGCTGGAGCGGGCGCAACGCGTATTGCGTGGGATTTCGGCGTTCAGGCGCCGACCTGGTGGCTCGTGCCTGCCGCGCAGGTCGTGCGCGATCTGCGCTGGCGTGTTGAAGCCGATATCGCCGGGCGCATATAAACGCCGCGATATCGATTGTTCAGAACACCTGACGAAATGCCCAGTACAACGCGGCAGAGAGCGCAATCGAAGCGGGCAACGTCAGCACCCAGGCCAGCGCGAGATTGCGCACGGTCGACCATTGCAGCCCGGAGCCGTTCGCAGCCATGGTGCCCGCCACGCCCGACGCCAGCACGTGCGTCGTGGAAACGGGCAAGCCGTAGATATCGGCCATGCCGATGGTGAGCATGGCGACGGCTTCGGCGGATGCGCCCTGACCATAGGTCAAATGCTGTTTGCCGATTTTCTCGCCCACCGTGACGACGATGCGTTTCCATCCCACCATCGTTCCTAATCCCAGTGCAATCGCCACAGCCACTTTCACCCACGTGGGAATGAATTTGGTTGCGTGGTCCATCTGTTTGCGCAGGCCGTCGAGCGTTGCGGCATCCGCGCTGGAAAACGCGGGGTTTTTCGCTTTTTCCATCAGCCGGATCGCTTCGGAGGCGACGTACATATTGTTGCGCACGTTATCGACGATCACTTGCGGCACTTGTGCCATCGAGCCGGACAGACTGACCTGATCGGCGATCGTATCGGTCAAGGCGCGCAGCGCGGGCAGCGTGGCCGGCTGCAACTTGTGCGTACGCACATAGGCTTCGACTTCGGCACGTGGATTGTCGGGCGGCGCTTCGGGCGCGTAGTGCACGAGCGTAATGGACGCGGCGCGCGCGACGGCGACGAAGACTTCGGTTTCGCCCGGCGTGACGGCCTTGTTGAGCGCGTAGGCTGTCGGCACCACGCCGATCAGGATCAGCATGATCAGGCCCATGCCTTTCTGGCCGTCATTGGAGCCGTGCGCGAACGACACGCCCGTGCAGGTGCCGATCAGCAGCAGGCGAATCCAGAACGGCGGCGGTTTGTTCGGCTCCGGCTGACGATAGAGACTGGGTTTGCGCACCATGAATTTCAGTGCGACCAGCACGAGCGCGGAAAGCAGAAAACCGATGATCGGCGAGAACAGCAGCGCCTTGCCCACGCCGGCCGCTTGCGCCCAATCGACGCCCGAAGTGCCGGAAGGCCCGCTGATCCACTGATTCATGATGCCCACGCCAATAATCGAGCCCACCAGCGTATGCGAACTCGAAGAAGGCAAGCCGAAATACCAGGTGCCCAGATTCCAGATGATCGCGGCAATCAGCAGCGCAAACACCATCGCGAAGCCCGCGCTGCTGCCCACCTGCAGAATCAGTTCGACGGGCAGCAGTTGCAGGATGCCGAAGGCAACCGCACCGCTCGACACCAGCACGCCGAGGAAATTCCACGCTCCCGACCAGACTACGGCGATATGGGGTTCGAGTGAGTTCGTATAGATGACGGTGGCGACGGCATTGGCAGTGTCGTGAAAGCCATTCACGAATTCAAAGCCCAGCGCGATGATGAGCGCCACGCCCAGCAACACAAAGGGCAACGCCGAGCTTTCCTGCACCTCGCGCAGATCGAGGAACAAATGATCGATAACATAGATCGCGCCGATCGCGATGATCAGAAAAAACAGCGTGACGGCGAGGCCGCGTCGGCGAGGGTGCACCGCGCTTAAGGGGGAAAGGGGAAGGTCCGGCATGTGAGTGCGCTATGAGTTGGGCTCGTGAGCCTCGCGCGCTGTGCCGGGAAAACGTGACGCTGGCGATGTGGTCTGCAAACTCATTTGCAAACCTCGTGGCCGCGTGCGTGAAAGAAGGCGGGGCGCGTCAGACACGCTGCCATTCGAGCGTGTCCTTTCGAGACGCGACAGTGTCGCACAACGCGCGGCGCGGCTGCGCCAGGACGCACGCGCTGCCATGGCGTGCTGCGCCGCGGCGCCCGCCAGAAGCGGCCGCCGCGGCTTTTGCGTCGTATTGACGCGTGGTGTGTTGATTCACTTCGGGCTATTCGAAGTGCATCAGTCCTGCATCACACCGGCATCAGAACAGCAGCGCAATGCCCGCCATGCCGACAAACTGCGAATGCGTGCTCGACGGCGTGCTGTTCTGCGAGTCGCCCACCGAAGGCGTGGCGTTGACGATGTCGCCGCCGCCATTCGCGCCCAGCGTCTGACCGCTCGCGTGCTGATAGCCCTGCAGCGCATAGAGCGAGGTGCGCTTGGAGAGGTGATAGGTTTCCTTCAACGAAACCTGCTCGTAGCGCGCCGCGCTGGTGATGCCGTTAGCCTTCGACGCCATCGTGTAAGCGAAGCCGCCGCCCACGTCGAACGACGGCGTGAAGCGGTACGTGGCGAGCGCCGCCCACGTGTTGAACACGGCCGTATCGGCGAACAGCGACTTGCCGCCCGCGAGATATTCGACGTTCGAATACGACGCGCCCAGCATCAGATTGCCGATCGTGTAGTTACCTGCCACGGCGATGTGCTGCACCGCACGCGCCGAAACATAGCCCGTATTCAGCGACGATTTGCCGAAGCTCGCGGTCGACGAGGTGTCGAAGCCGCTCGTCAGCGCCGCATTATCCATGCGCAGATAAGCGGCCGCGAGTGCGATCGGGCCGTTGTTGTAGCGCAGCGCCGCGCTCCACGTCTGCCCCTTGCCGGTGCTGCCAGCGATGCCGCCGAACGCGTACATGGCGCTGGCCTGCAGGCCGTACCACACCGGCGACGTATAGATCGCCGAGTTGTTGATACGCACGGTGGTATCGAGCCCGTCGATATCGCCAGGGTGCGCGCCCGTCGCGCCGGTCAGCCAGTTGCTGCCCGTGAGCGGGCCGACGAACTGGTAATACGGCGTGTACTGGCGGCCGAGCGTGAAGGTGCCCGCATTGTTGTTCTTCAGGCCGACATAAGCCTGACGGTTGAAGAGCAGGCCGCTCGACTGCAGCGCGCCGGTGTTCGGATCGAAACCGTTCTGCAGATCGAAGATCGCATAGGTGCCGCCGCCGAGATCTTCCTTGCCGAGTAGGCCGAATTTCGAGGCATAAACGTTACCCTGGCGCAGGTAGACGTTCGAGTGACCGTTCTGGTTGTTGACGTAGGTGATGGCGTCGTCGACAGCGCCATACAGCGTGACGCTGCTCTGGGCGAAGGCGGGATTGGCGATCAGCGCGGCGCCCGCCGTCAGGAAAATACCGGGGCCGAAGGCAGTCTTCTTCATCGTTGTGCGTCTCCAATAAAAGGCAGGATTGCTTATTTTTTTAAATCGAACCGCGCAAAATTTGCGCGGGGTGCGCCGCGTGAACGGCGCAAGGGTCTCAGGCTCTTTGGGTTCGGTATGGCCTTCTTTGTGAAGGCTCGTATTGAACGTGTCTTTTTAAGGCTTTCTGATTTGACTTATTCAGCCTGTTCGCGTGCCGCACGGGCACGCTGGCGCGCCTGCGCGGCCAGACGCACGGCGGCGTTAGGCGCGCCGTAGCCGTCGTATCCGCCGCGTCGTTCGACCAGTTCGACAAAGAAGCGCTGGTCGAGCGTTTCGGTGTAGGCGTGCAGGAATTCGCCGCCGTTTTCGTCGCGGTCGTAGAGCAGGTTGTGCTCGCGCAGAGCATCGAGAAAATCGGCGGGCAGCGCGAAACGCGCGTCCAGATCGTCGTAATAATTCGCGGGCACGCGCAGCAGCGGCACGCCGGCGGCTTCGAATTCCGTGACCGCACGGAAGATATCGCCGGTGCTGAACGCCACGTGATTGAGGCCCGTGCCGTGATACGCGCGCACCGTTTCTGCCGCAGCGGTGTGCTGATCGACCGAAGCGTTGAGCACCACACGCAGGCCGCGATCGGCGCTGAAAAGGGCGCGGCTGCGCACCAGACCATAAGGATCGGGCACGAGCACGGCGGCGGTGGCCTGCAGACCGAACACCGATTTCAGAAACAGCACCCACGAATCGAACGAACCGGCGGGCAGCGAAAGGCTCACGTGATCGATGCCGGTGATCGGGCCGACTTCGGTAGGACCGTCCACATCGGTGAGCACGAAATCGGCTTCGAACAGTGTCGGCTTGCCGGGCTCTTCGTTAACGAAGTAGTTAAGACTGCCGTCCGGCGCCTGAACGGCGGGCACGACGCGCTCGTTCGGCCCGACGCTGCCTGAGAACGGCTGATAGCCGAATCCGGCCGCGCGTTCGAGCGCGTGGCCCGCATTGTCCACGTGCAGTGCGGACGCGCACAGCGACAGACCGTGGCGCTGGAAGAAGGCATCGGCGAACGAATCGGGCTCGGCGTTCAGGACGATGGCTGCGGTGCCGTGCTGATAAAGCGTCACATCCTTCGAGCGATGCTGGCCGGCGCGGCGGAAACGCAGCTTGCCGAGCAGATCGGCGAGGTGTTCGCGCGCGGCATCGTTGACGGCGAATTCGAGGAATTGCCACTGCGTGTGCGCGGGCGCGGCGGGCGGCGTGTAAAGCGTCGAACCCGCTTTATCGCCTGCTTTAGCGAGCTCCTGATGCGTGAGTTCTTCGAGCAGCAGCAGCGAACGATGGCCATCGGCGGCGGTCGCAGCGGGCGGCGCGCCACGGAAGCCGTCGTTGAAGATTTCGAGCGAAAGCGGGCCCTGATAACCGCTCTTAACTACCTGCGCCGTGAAATCCGCGAGCGCGAAGTCGCCCTGACCCGGGAAGCAGCGGTAATGGCGGCTCCATTCGAGCACATCCATCTGCATTTTAGGCGCGTCGGCGATCTGCACGAAGCCGATGCGATCGCCCGGAATCGACCCAATCGCGCCCGGCGTGTCGTCGAGCGACAGCGTATGGAAGCTGTCGAGCGCGAGTGTAAGGTTCGGATGATTCACCGCATCGACCAGTTTCCACGCGTGGCGATACGTGCTCACGTGGCGGCCCCAGGCCAGCGCTTCGTAGCAGGTCACGACGCCGGCCTGTTCGGCGGCGCGCGCGAGTGCGCCAAGCTGGTCGATGGACAGCGCGTCGTCGCCGATCGAGTCGGGCGAGACATTGCTGCACACCAGCAGACGGTCGGCGCCCAGTTCGTGCATGACGTCGAACTTGCGCTTGACGCGTTCTATGTTGCGGGCGAGGCGCTCGGCGCTCACGCCCTCGAAATCGCGGAACGGCTGATAAAGCACGATGGCGAGGCCGTGATCGGCGGCCATACGGCGCACGTCGGCGGGCGAGCCTTCAAAATAGAGCAGGTCGTTTTCGAAGATCTCGACGCCCGTGAAGCCGGCGGCGCTGATCGCGGCGAGCTTTTCCGCGAGCGTGCCGCTGATCGATACGGTCGCGATCGAACGGCAGAGAGGGGCGATGGCTGGGGCTTGGGGCGTCTTGGACATGGCGTGGTGCGGCTGCGGCAATAACGTTAAGCATAGGACCTGCGGCGCGGATCGGCTGTCCTATCGAGGACGGTCCGAGCCGCAGGAGTATCGCAAGGATAATAAAACTAACCAGTTAGTACAAATTCTGGGAAACCCCAGGTGACTGGGGCAGGGTCGCGCGGCAAACTGGCGGCCATGCGTTGGATGTGCGCATTGGCCACATGGATTCATGCGGTTCGAATATGCGCATAGACCACGCCTGTCGAGACGTCGTAGTGGAGCGTGTAATGCAATTGCCGTCGGTGCTGGTCCTCAATGGACCCAATCTGAATCTGTTGGGAACGCGGGAACCCGCGTTTTATGGGGCTGAAACGCTGGACGACGTGGCGCAGCGCTGCCGCGAAGCCGGCGAGCGGCTGAATCTCGCGATCGACTTTCGTCAGTCAAACGCCGAGCATCAGTTGATCGACTGGCTGCACGAAACGCGCACGCAGGTGGACGGCATCGTCATCAATCCTGCTGCTTACACGCATACCTCGGTGGCGATCGCCGATGCGCTTTCCGCCGTCGACAAGCCGGTGATCGAAGTCCATATTTCGAACGTGCACCAACGCGAGGCATTCCGTCACCACTCGTATGTTTCGGCGGTGGCGTCGGGCATCATCGTCGGCTGCGGCACCCAGGGTTATGTGCTGGCGCTCGAACGCATGGCCACGCTGCTGGCGCAGCAATCGGCGAAGAAGGGGGCGTAATGAGCACGAATTCCACACTCAAACCGCGCTCGTTTCTCTGCGGGCTGATCGGCAAAGGGATTGCCGGTTCGCTCACGCCCGCGATGCACGAGAAGGAAGGGCGCGAGCTTGGCTATAACACGGTCTATCGCCGCATCGACCTCGATCCACTCGGCCTTTCGATCGACGATCTGCCGGAGCTGCTGCAGTCGGCGCAGCGCATGGGTTTTGACGGCCTGAATATTACGTATCCGTGCAAGCAGGCGGTGATTCCGCTGCTCGACGAACTCTCCGACGATGCGCGCGCGCTGGGCGCCGTCAACACCGTGCTGTTCCGTGACGGCAAGCGCATCGGCCATAACACCGACTGGTCGGGTTTCGCCACCGCGTTCAAGCGCGGCCTGCCCGATGTCTCGCTCGAAGCGGTCGTGCAACTGGGCGCGGGTGGCGCGGGTGCGGCGGTCGCGCACGCAGCGCTGCAGATGGGCGCACGCGCGCTCACGCTGTTCGATGTCGATAACGACCGTGCAGCCTCGCTGGCCGCCGAATTGCAGGCGCGCTGTCCTGCGGCGCGCGTGAGCGCGGGCACGAGCGCCACGCTCGAATCGACGCTTGCCGGCGCCACGGGCCTGATTCACTGCACGCCCACCGGCATGGCCAAGTTGCCCGGTCTGCCGCTGCCGGCCGAGTATCTGCACACCGGCCTGTGGGTCGCGGACATCGTTTATTTCCCGATCCGCACGGCGCTGCTCGAAGCCGCCGAGGCGCGCGGCTGCCGCACGCTCAGCGGCGGCGGTATGGCGGTGTATCAGGCGGTCGATGCGTTCCGGCTGTTCACGGGCATGGAACCCGACGCAGAGCGCATGTACGCGCATTTGCAGGCAATGCTGGCGCTGGACGCCGGCCAATAACAAAGACCACTACGCGCCTCTACGGGCACATTCAGGTTCAGGAGACAGACATGGCACCACCCGTATCCACCGGGCGCGACGCGCCGGGCGTCGCTGCCGCACCGGCGCAGGGCGCACTGCGCCGCTCGAAGGCGCGTTATCGCATCCTCGGGCTGCTGGCGATCGGCACGATGATCAACTATCTGGACCGCACGGTGCTCGGCATCGCCGCGCCGCAGCTGACCAAGGAACTGGGCATCAACGCCGCGCTGATGGGCCTCGTGTTCTCGGCGTTCTCGTGGAGCTACGTGGTCGCGCAGATTCCGGGCGGCGTGTTTCTCGACCGCTTCGGCAGCAAGCTCACGTATTTCCTGTCGATGACGCTCTGGTCGCTCTGCACGCTGGTGCAGGGGTTCGTGGGCAGCGTGGGCGCGCTGTTCGCCTGCCGGCTGGGTCTGGGCGCGGCCGAATCGCCGTGCTTCCCGACCAATAGCCGCGTCGTGGCAACGTGGTTCCCGCAGCAGGAGCGCGCCTTCGCGACCGGCACCTACACGGTGGGCGAGTACATCGGCCTCGCGTTCTTCAGCCCGTTCCTGTTCGCGCTGATGGGCGCTTACGGCTGGCGCTCGCTGTTCTACGTGGTGGGCGCCGTGGGGATCGCGTTCGGCTTCGTCTGGTGGGCGTTCTATCGCGAACCGCACGAGCACCCGGCGGCGAACCGCGCGGAACTCGACTATATCGAGGCAGGCGGCGGCCTGGCGAAGCACGAACGCAAGGCCGACGCGGCCCAGCAGGAAGGCAAGCCGGCCAGGGGCGGCTTTGACTGGCGCATGGCCGGCAAGCTGCTGCGCAAGCGCCAGCTCGCGGGCATCTGCCTAGGCCAGTTTGCCGGCAACTCGACGCTGGTGTTCTTCCTGACCTGGTTCCCGACCTATCTCGCCACCGAGCGCCACATGGGCTGGCTGAAGATCGGCTTCTTCGCGATCATGCCGTTCATCGCCGCTTCGGTGGGCGTGATGTTCGGCGGCACGTTCTCGGACTGGATGCTGCGCCGTGGCATCTCGGCCAACGTGGCGCGCAAGCTGCCGATCATCGCCGGTCTGCTGCTGGCGTCGAGCATCGTGACGGCCAACTTCGTCGAAAGCAATGTGGCCGTGATCGCGATTCTCTCGGTGGCGTTCTTCGCCCAGGGCATGGCCGCGCTGGGCTGGACGCTGGTGTCGGACATCGCGCCGGCCGGCATGCTGGGCCTCACGGGCGGCATTTTCAACCTGGCCGCCAATCTGGCCGGCATCATCACGCCGCTGGTCGTTGGCATGATCGTGGCAGCGACGGGCTCGTTCGTGTGGGCGCTGGCGTTCATCGGCACCATCGCGCTGCTGGGCGCGGCGTCGTACATCTTCGTGGTGGGCGACATCAAGCGTATCGAGCTTTGAGCTAGCGGTCTGGACCGGCGGGCTGCGTTCGCGCGCCGCCGGTTTTTCGTTTCCCGGGCCCGCAGACCGGCCAGGCCACCCCGCAAAGCGGCCCGGCAAAGCCCGGCAGGGGGCCATGCTAGAATCGGTTGAATCCCTTCCTTACTCGCGGTCCACAGAATAATTATGGCAAGACCGGCGGCTGCGGCCGAACGTAACGACGCTCAATCCGAAAGCCGGCGCAAGTACGATCCCGAGCAGACCAAACGGAATATTCTCGAAGTGGCAACCGCCGAATTTTCGGCGATGGGCCTAGCTGGTGCGCGTGTCGACGCCATCGCCGAGCGCACCAACACCACCAAGCGCATGCTCTATTACTACTTCGGCAGCAAGGAAGGGCTGTACGAAGCGGTGCTCGACAAGGTTTATGGAGACATCCGGGCGCTGGAGCAGGACCTGCATATCGACGAACTCAATCCCGACGAAGGCCTCAAGCGTCTGGTCGAATTCACTTTCGATTACCACGACCGCCATCGCGATTTCGTGCGCCTCGTGACGATCGAGAACATCCACGGCGCGAAGTATATCGAGCGCCTCAAGACCTTCCGCACCCGCAATGCCAGCGCGATCCGCACGATCGAGGATCTGCTCGCGCGCGGCGTGAGCGCCGGCTTGTTCCGCGACGACATCGACCCGATCGACCTGCATCTGTTGATCAGCTCGATGTGCTTTCATCGCGTGGGCAACCGCCATACCTTCGGCGCGGCGTTCGGGCGTGATCCGTCGCATCCGCGTCTGCGCGCGCGGCATCGCGAGATGGTGGTGGACGCGGTCACGCGCTTCGTGCGCAAGTCGGCCTGAGCCATTTCCGGCAGGGAAGGCGCCGCCGCCCGGTTATCGGCACGCGGCGCGTCTAGCACATCCCCGACTTCCCTCATCCCATAAAAGTGCGCAAACGCATTACACTACGGCCCGGAAGCCCGCATGCGCGGGCCTTGCCCGTGCCGTGCGCCCGCTCGCGTCATTGCTACCGGTGGTTTCCGGTCTGACGACGTCGTGCGCGCCCGGCGCCGGCTCACGCCAACCGGATAAGCCCACGCGTAATGAGCACTGCCATGCCCCGTTCCGGTACCGCCGGACTGCCACGTCAGACCCAGGGTCGCTACACACTCGGTACGCGCATCGTTCTTAGCTTCGGCCTGCTGTTTGTGCTGATGCTGGCGACCGCCGCGATTTCCTGGGAGCGCCTGCGCGCCATCGACGACGAAGCCCTGAGCCTCACGCACGATTCCGTGCCGGGCCTGTTCTACGCCACTTCGATGCGCGCCGCCGCGAATCAGACCTACACCCTGGTCGAGCGCGCCGCCTTCGTCGAACCCGATGCAGCGGGCATCGCGCGCGTGCTTGGGCAATTGCCGGCTTCGGTGGCCCAGGTCGAGCAGAACGCCACGCATTACGAAGCCTCGGTGTATCGAGACGTCGACCGCGCGCGCTATCAACGCTTTCGCGACGCTTACGCGCGCTATCTGCCGCTGCTGATGGGCGTGGTGCGCAACCTGCCGGCCCAGCGCAGCGCGGCGCAGACGCAATTCGTACAACTCGACGCCACGTGGCGCGAGGTCATCACGGCCGCGAACACGCTCGTCGAAGAAAACCGCAAGCAGGCCGATCTCTCCGCGCAGGCCATCCGCGATTCGGTGACGGGCACGGAAATCACGCTGGCGACGGCGCTTGGTTTCGTGCTGCTGTCCGCGCTGGTGACCGGTTACATGCTGCATCGTGCGATCACGCGGCCGATGGCGCGCCTCGTCGAAGTGCACGACGCCATGCGCATGGGCAATCTCGCGCAACGCCTCGATCTGGGCCGCCGCGACGAATTCGGCGTGCTCGAGGACGGTTTCAACCGCATGAGCGACGAACTCGCGAGCCTCGTCGCCCAGGCGCAGAAGTCGTCGCTGCAGGTGACGACCTCGGTGGCCGAAGTGGCCGCCACATCGAAGGAACAGCAGGCCACGGCCAGCGAAACGGCGGCCACCACGACCGAAATCGGCGCGACTTCGCGCGAGATTTTCGCGACCGCGCGCGACCTTGTGCGCACCATGGGCGAAGTGGCGACCGTGGCCGAACAGTCGGCGGGACTGGCCACGACCAGCCAGAGCGGCCTCACGCACATGGAAGACACCATGCGCAGCGTGATGGAAGCGGCTGGTTCGGTGAACGCCAAGCTGGCGATCCTCAACGAAAAAGCCGTCAGCATCAATCAGGTGGTGGCGACCATCACCAAGGTGGCCGATCAGACCAATCTGCTGTCGCTGAACGCGGCCATCGAAGCGGAAAAGGCTGGCGAATATGGCCGCGGCTTCGCGGTGGTGGCGACCGAGATCCGCCGTCTCGCCGATCAAACCGCCGTGGCGACCTACGACATCGAACAGACCGTCAAGGAAATCCAGTCGGCGGTATCGGCGGGCGTGATGGGTATGGACAAGTTCGCCGAGGAAGTGCGTCGCGGCATGCACGACGTCCAGGCAGTGGGCGCGCAGCTTTCGCAGATCATCGGCGCGGTGCAGACGCTCGCGCCGCGCTTCCAGGTGGTCAACGACGGCATGCAGGCCCAGGCCACCAGTGCCGAGCAGATCACCCAGGCGCTCACGCAGCTGTCCGAAGCGGCGCAGCAGACGGCCGAATCGTTGCGCCAGTCGTCGCAGGCCATCGACAATCTGACGCTCGTGGCCAACGAACTGCGCACCGGCGTGTCGCGCTTCAGGATCGAGGCGTGATGCGCGTGCTGGCTCCGGCCTTTTTCTGAACGGAGCGCCGATGCTTTTTCTCGTCTTCGAGCTGGACGGCGAACGTTACGCGCTCGATGCGCGCGAGATCGTGCGCGTGCTGCCCTTGCAGCCAGTGCGCGCGTTCGCGGGCACGCCGCCGTTTATCGCGGGCGTGATCGATCACGAAGGCGCGCCGGCGCCGGTCGTCGATATGGCGCAACTGGCGCTCGGCCGTCCCGCGCATGCGCTGATGTCCACGCGGCTCGTGCTGGTGAACGACGGTATTGACGCGCACACGTTGAAGCCGCGCTGTCTCGCGCTGCTGCTCGAATGCGCCACGCGCACGCAGAGCTTCGCGCCAGGCGACTTCGCCGAAGGCGGCATCGCCACGCCCGAGGCGCGCTGGCTCGGCCCGGTCGCGCGCGACGCGCACGGTTTCGTGCAATGGGTAAAAGTCGACCAGTTGCTCGATGCGCGCGTGCGCGCCTTGCTATTTCCCGATCCGCCCACGTGGCAGCGTGACGGCATGCCGGCGGAGCGTACGCCATGAACGACGCGCGCTTTGCGGCCTGGCTGCTGGGAGAAACCGGCATCGAAGCCGAATCGCTCGGCGCCCAGGCGCTCGCGCGTGCCGTGTCCGCGCGCGCGGCCGCGACCGTTGCGCCGGATCTGGCGACGGGCGCGGTCTTGCCCGAGGCAGCCCGCGAAGCCTACTGGACCTTGCTGACGACCACCGCCGCCGAACGCCAGGCGCTGATCGACGCGCTGGTCGTGCCCGAAACCTGGTTTTTCCGCGAACGCGAGGCCTTTGCGGCGCTCGCGCGCGGCGGCGCGCAACGGCTCGGCTCGCATCCGGGCGATGTGCTGCGGGTGTTGAGCGTGCCGTGCTCGACCGGCGAGGAGCCGTACTCGGCGGCGATGGCGCTGATCGACGCGGGACTCGCGCACGAGCAATTCGGTATCGACGCCATCGACATCAGCTCGGCTTCGATCGAGGCTGCGCAGCGCGGCGTCTATGGCCGCAATGCGTTTCGCGGCGATGCGCTGGCGTTTCGCGAGCGTTTTTTCCACGCCACGGCGCACGGCTGGCAGCTCGCCGATACCGTACGCCGCGCCGTGCATTTCGAGCGCGCGAACCTGTTCGACTGGCTCGCCGCGCATCCCGTGCGCTACGACTTTATTTTTTGCCGCAACGTGCTGATCTATTTCGACCGCCAGGCTCAGGACCGTGCGATCGGCCTGCTGCGCGCGCGCCTGGCCGAAGGCGGGATGATTTTCGTCGGACCCGCCGAGACCGGCTTGATGATGCGCCATGAATTTGCGTCGGCGCAGATACCGCTGGCGTTCGGCTTTCGCTGGACCGGCGGCGAGGGCGCGTATTCCGCTGCGCCGCCCGCGTGGCAGGCGAGCCGCGAGCAAGCGCCACGCGTGACGCACGTGTCGAAAGCTTCGCAGTCTTTCCAGACACCGCACGCCGCGTTGCGGCCGTTGCACAGCGCGCCGCCCGCGCGCGCTGCCGGCGTGCCCGCTGTGAAAGCCGCCGATCCGTTTGCAGCGAAGCCGGTTGTGACGCCGGTGTTCGCCGCCAGAATCGCAACACCCGCCGCGCCCCAAACCCAAAACATCCCGACGCTCGCCGAAGCCCGCCGTCTGGCCGATGCCGGTTCGCTCGACGCCGCCGCGCGCGCCGTCGCGCAGCATGCGCAGGCCACGCCCGACGACGCCGAAGCCTGGTATCTGCTCGGCCTGATCGCCGATGCGCAGGGCGAAGCCACGCTCGCGCTCGGCCACTACCGCAAGGCGCTCTATCTGCAGCCCGGACACTACGAAGCGCTCACGCATCTGGCCGCGCTGCTCGAAGTGCAGGGCGACGCCGACGGCGCGCGCCGTTTGATGCGCCGCGCCGAACGCGCATCGCCGGGCGGCCAGGGAGGCGCGAATGCGTGACCACGACTTGTTGCATGACGCCACGGCCAGCGACGCCGCGCCGCTCGACGAATGCTGGAAGCGCATCGGCGTGTTGGGCGACGGCACTTGCGAGCGGCTCGAACAATATGTGCGCTGCCTCAATTGCCCGGTGTTCGAGCGCGCCGCCGCGCGCATGCTCAATCGCCCGGCGCAACGCGAAACCGGCACGCCGATCGCCCAGCAACCCGTCACGCAGACGAACGCGGTGCTGTCGCGCCGCGCCGGTTCGCTGGTGTTTCGCGTGGGCGCAGAATGGCTCGCGCTGCCGGCATCCGCGCTGCGTTATGTCGGCGAATCGCGTCCGATCCACACGTTGCCGCACCGGCGCAGCGCCGCCGTGCTCGGCGTCGTGAATGTGCGCGGCGTGCTCACGCTCGCCGCGTCGCTGGCCGAACTGCTGCATATCGAAGCCGCTGCGAGCGGGGGGAGCGGCGTGAACAACGCGGGAGCGCGCATCGCCACGCCGCGCCTGCTCGTGACCGAATGGGACGGCGAGATGACTGCGTTCCCCGTCGACGATGTCGAAGGCGTGGCCTATTTCAACGCCGACGAACTGCTGCCCGCGCCCGCCACGCTCGCTCACGCCGCCGGCCGCCACGTGCGCGGCGTGTTCGCGTGGCGCGGCCGCTCGGTGGGCGTGCTCGAACCCGATGCGCTGTTTGGCGCGCTGACCCGGAGCCTTGGATGAGCGACGACGAACTGAGCCGCCGCTCGCTGCTCGACCTGTTCCGCGAGGAAGCGCAGACGCAGACGCGCACGCTCGCGGCGGGCCTGCTCGCGCTCGAAGCGACGCCACGCGACGACGCCACGCTCGAAGCCTGCATGCGCGCGACGCATTCGCTCAAGGGCGCGGCGCGCATCGTCGGCTTGCCCGAGGCGGTGGATGTGGCGAGCGCGATGGAGGATTGTTTCGTCGCCGCGCAGCACGGTTTGCTGACGGTCGATGCAGCACGCATCGATACGCTGCTGGTCGGCATCGACCTGTTGATGGCGGCCGGCGATGCGAGCGCGCCGCCGCTTGCGCGCGATATCGTCGATGGCTTTGTTGCGCGGCTGGAGAAGGGCGGGCAGACGACGGCTGAAATGGCGGCGCCCATCGCGCAGCAAGATCCCGAGGCGTTGCTGGCCGCGAGTCTTGCAAGCGTGCAGCAGCCGGTCGAAGCAGAACCCGCGCTGGCGGAAAGCGCGAGCGAAGCCGCCGACGTTGCGAGCGCATCGGCGTCCGCTGCCCAGCCTGCAGGCGCGAATGCGTCCCGCATATCGCGCGCCAGCGACCGCATGCTGCGCGTGCGCGCGGGCACGCTCGATCGTCTATTGGGTCTCGCGGGCGAATCGCTGGTGGAATCGCGCCGCATGCGGCCGTTCGCCAACGGCCTGCTGCGCGTGCGCCGCGCCCAGGGCGAAGTGCTCGCAGCGCTCGGCCAGTTCAACGAACATCACGGCGATACGCTCGACGCCGATGCGCGCGCCGCGCTGGCGGCGATCCGCGAGCAACTGTCCGCGCTGGGTGGCCAGCTGGCGGAGCGCTTCGACGATCTCGACCGCATCGACCGGCGCGGGACGCAACTGGCACAACGTCTTTACGATTCGGCGCTCGAATGCCGCATGCGGCCGTTCAGCGACACGGCGCACGCCTATCCGCGCATCGTGCGCGATCTGGCGCGCTCGCTCGGCAAGCGCGTGCGTTTTGCGATCGAAGGCGAGAGCACACAGGTCGATCGCGACATCCTCGAAATGCTCGACGCGCCGCTCGGCCATTTGCTGCGCAATGCGCTCGATCACGGCATCGAAGACCCGGATACGCGCCGCCTGCTCGGCAAGCCCGAGGAAGCGACGCTCACGCTCGAAGCGCGTCACAGCGCGGGCAAACTGCTGATCGCCGTGGGCGACGATGGCGCGGGCGTCGATCTGGGCGCGCTCAAGCGCGCGATCGTGGCGCGCGGTCTCGCGCTGGCCGATGCGGTCGAAGCGATGTCCGAGCCGGAACTGCTCGACTTCCTGCTGCTGCCGGGTTTTTCGATGCGCGAGCGCGTGACCGATGTGTCCGGCCGCGGCGTGGGTCTGGACGCCGTGCAGAATTTCGCCAAGGCGGTGCGCGGCACGGTGCGCATCGAAAGCGCGGCGGGGCGCGGCACGCGTTTCGTGCTGCAATTGCCGCTGACGCTGTCGGTCGTGCGCAGCCTGATCGTCGATGTCGCGGGCGAGGCCTACGCGTTTCCGCTCGCCCATGTGCGGCGCGCGCTGCGCGTGCCGCGCGATAGCATCGAAATGCTCGAAGGCCAGCAGCATATCGTGCACGAAGGGCGGCCGATCGGTCTCGTCACCGCGCGTCAACTGCTGGGCGCGAACGGCGCGGCGAGCGCCGCCGACGACGTGAGCGTTCTGCTCGTCAGCGACGGCACGGGCCACGAAGCCGCGCTGTACGGCATCGCCGTCGATGGTTTCGCGGGCGAACACACGCTCGCGGTGCAGCCGCTCGATGCGCGTCTGGGCAAGGTGCGCAACGTGGCGGCGGCTGCGCTGCTCGAAGACGGCACGGTCACGCTGATCGTCGATGTCGAGGATATCGTCGCCTCGGTGGCGCGGCTCGTGCGAGAAGGGCAACTCGCGGGCGTGGCGTGCGGCGCGAGCACGGTGGCGCGCGAACGCAAGCGCATTCTCGTCGTCGAGGATTCCTTGACCGTGCGTGAGCTGGAGCGCAAGCTGCTCGAAAAACGCGGCTACGCCGTGACGGTTGCGGTGGACGGCATGGACGGCTGGAATACGCTGCGCAACGGCCAGTTCGATCTCGTTATCACCGATGTGGACATGCCGCGTATGGATGGCATCGAACTCGTTACGATGATTCGCAGCGACCCGCATCAACGCAATGTGCCTGTGATGATCGTCTCGTACAAGGATCGCGAAGACGACCGGCGGCGCGGCCTCGACGCTGGCGCCGATTACTATCTGACCAAGGGCAGCTTCCACGACGAAGCGCTGCTCGACGCAGTACAAGACCTGATCGGAGAGGCGACCTGATGAACATCGGTATCGCGAACGACATGCCGCTCGCTGTCGAGGCGCTGCGCCACGCCATTGCGGCGCGGCCCGGGCATCGCGTGATCTGGGTGGCGGCGGACGGCGAGCAGGCCGTCGACTTCTGCGCGGCCCAGCAGCCCGACGTGATCCTCATGGATCTCGTGATGCCGAAGATCGACGGCGTCGAAGCCACGCGGCGCATCATGGCGCGCTCGCCGTGCCCGATCCTGATCGTCACGAGCAGCGTGGGCGCGAACGCGTGGCGCGTGTACGAGGCGATGGGCGCGGGCGCGCTCGACGCTGTCGATACCCCGACGCTCGCGGGCCCCGAAGCGCGCAGCACCATGGACCTGCTGCTTGCCAAGATCGACCAGATCGGCCGCGTCAACCACATGACCGAAGCGGCGCGCGCCCCGGCGTCGTTTGCATCGGGACCGGGCACGCTCACGCCGCTGGTGGCGATCGGCTCGTCGGCGGGCGGTCCTACGGCGCTGGCCACCGTGCTAGGCGCGCTGCCCGCCAATCTGAATGCGAGTATCGTGATCGTCCAGCACGTCGATCAGTCGTTTGCCGTGGGCATGGCCGACTGGCTCGACGGACAGACCGCGCTGAAAGTGCGCATCGCCTGCGAAGGCGAGCGGCCCGCGCCCGGCGAGGCACTGCTGGCGGCGACCAACGATCACCTGCGCATGACATCGAACGGCAAGCTGGCTTACACTCGCGAGCCTGCCGAGACGCCTTATCGCCCGTCCGTCGACACGTTTTTTCATAGCGTGGTCGAGAACTGGCAGGGCGAAGCGATCGGCGTGCTGCTCACGGGCATGGGTCGCGATGGCGCGATCGGCCTGAAAGCCATGCGCGCCAAGGGCTGCTACACGATCGCCCAGGACCAGGCGACGAGCGCCGTGTACGGCATGCCGAAAGCGGCTGCGGCGCTGGGTGCCGCGCGCGCGATTCTGCCGCTGCCCGCGATTGCCCCCGAACTCCTGAGCCGCGTGGGTGCGCCGCGCGCGGCGTGAAGCGAACGCCACGCCGCTGCGCGTAAGCCCTGCTGGACGCAAGCATCGATACTGGATACACCAAGCGACTGACATCATGACCGAGAAGCCGAACCATTCACCTGCGCCAGACACTGCGTTGACCGAAGGCGGGCCCGACGAGGCCTCGCTCGAAGGCGCGCTGGAAGCCGTGCGCACCGCGCTCGAGCAGCCGTTGCCGGGCGCCGCGGACGTGCCGATGATGGTGCTGCTGGTGGACGACCAGGCGATCGTTGCGGAGGCCGTGCGGCGCGCGCTCTCGGGCGCCCGCGAAATCGATTTCCATTACTGCGCGCACCCCGAGCAGGCCGTGCGCATGGCCGAGCAGGTGCGCCCGACCGTGATCCTGCAGGATCTCGTGATGCCGGGCACCGACGGCCTGACGCTCGTGCGCGCCTATCGCGCCAACGACGCCACGCGCGACGTGCCGATCATCGTGCTGTCGACCAAGGAAGAACCGGCGATCAAGAGCGCGGCTTTTGCGGCGGGCGCAAACGATTACCTCGTCAAGCTGCCGGACAGCATCGAGCTGATCGCACGAGTCAAATATCATTCGCGATCCTACGTAAATATGCTCCAGCGCGACGAAGCCTATCGCGCGCTGCGCCGCTCGCAGCAGGAACTGCTGAAGGCCAATCTGGAATTGCGGCGTCTCACGCATTCGGATGGCCTCACGGGTCTTTCGAATCGCCGTTATCTGGACGAATTCCTCGGCGCCGAATGGCGCCGCGCGCAACGCGAGAATACCGAGGTCTCGCTGCTGATGATCGACGTCGATTACTTCAAGCCCTATAACGACACCTACGGTCACGTGGCGGGCGATAACGTGCTGCGTTCGGTGGCGACCACGATCCGCCGCGAAGTGAGCCAGCCGCGCGATCTGGTGGCGCGCTTTGGCGGCGAGGAATTCGCGGTCGTGCTGCCGGGAGCGGGCAGTGCGCTCGCGCGTCTGCTCGCCGAGAAAATGCGCCGCGACGTGGCGGCGCTGCAGTTGCCGCATGTGGGATCGGCGGTCAGCGAACACCTCACGATCAGCGTGGGTGTGGCGACGCTCACGCCCAGCGCCGGTCTGGCCGAAACCGCGCTGATCGAGGAAGCCGACGCGGCGCTCTATCGCGCCAAACGCGAAGGCCGCAACCGCGTGGCGTTCTCGACCGATGTGACGGTGCGCGGCTGATCGCGCGCTCGCGCCCTTAAAAAATCTTCCTGCCCGCGCCGGAATAAGCGCAGCGCCTGCGCGTTAGCCCATCGTCCTCATCTTTTCTTCACGACGATCATGGTTGCGCAGGGGCCGCCCGACGAGCGGCCGGTGTCTGAAGCCGATATTCAGGCCTACACTGACGGCTCGCTGTCCGGCGAGCAGGTCGCGCGCGTGCGCCGTTATCTGGAGCGGCGGCCTGGCGAATGGCATCGAATCCTGTTTTATCGGCGACTCAATGCGCAGATGCAGCGCTCGTTTGGCGCGGCGGCGATGGCGGGGTCTGCGCTGGCTGCACCTGCTGCACCTTGCTCGCCTGCCGAGGCGACGGGCTTTGCGGCGCTTCGGCGCGCGCTGGTCGTGCTGGCAATCGCGATTGCGCTGGCGGTCGCTGCGCTCGCCTGGCTCTATGTTTCCGAACCTGACGCGCAGACGCTGAACAACGCCGCGGTCATGGCGCTGATGGAAGCGGGCAGCAGCAGCCAGCCCATGGCGAGCCCCGCCGACACGCTCGCCGAGGTGCTTGCGCCCGGCACGCGCGCGGCAGGCCCCGCGCTGTTCGATCTGAGCGGCGTCGGCTTGCGCTTCATTGCGTCGGGCACGGTCGAGCTGGGTCCGTGCGCGCGTGCGCAACGCTGGATCTACGTGAACGCCGATGGCCAGCCCGTCGTCCTGCTGGCGGCGCGGGCGTGGTTCGTGCGCGCGGCGCCGCAGTGGAGCGCGCGGCGCGTGGGCGATTTGCGTCTGATCGGCTGGATTGGGGACGGCGAGCGCTGGGTACTCGCAGGTAACGCGCGCACGCACGGACTGATGCGCGCCGCCGATGCCGCGACCCAGCAGATGGAAGCGACGACCGGGCGCGCCGATGCGCCGCCCCGTCAATGAGCGTCAATAAGCATCAAAATGCGTCGATAAAAAAAGGGCAGACAAGGATGGAACATGGACATCCGTGACGAGCTGATCGAACACGTCCCGCGCCTGAGGCGATACGCCCGCGCGCTGATCAACAATCGCGAACTGGCCGACGATCTCGTGCAGGACACGCTCGAACGCGCGCTCGCGCGCACCGAGCTGTTTCGCGCAGGCACCGATCTGCGCGCCTGGCTGTTCACGATCATGCACAACCTGTTTGTGAACCAGGTGCGCAAATCGGCGTCGCGCGGCACGCACGTTTCCGTCGACGACGAGAGCGTGCCCGAAACCGACTACGCGGTGCCCGCGACCCAGACCGGCACGCTCGAAGTGCGCGATCTGGACTACGCGTTGCAGCGCCTGCCGGTCGAACAGCGCGAAGTCGTGCTGCTGGTGGGGCTGGAAGAAATGAGTTACGCCGACGTGGCGCTGGCGCTCGACGTGCCGATCGGCACGGTGATGTCGAGGCTGTCGAGAGGACGTGAGCGCCTGCGCGCGCTCATGGCCGGAAACGTCCCGCGTGCGAACCTGAAGGTGGTGCGATGAGCGAGCAACAACATCCCGTAACCGAAGACGAAATCCACGCCTATGTGGACGGCACGCTTTCCGAAGCGCGCCGCGCCGACGTCGAGCGCGAACTCGAACGCAATCCCGAACTCGCGGCGCGCACGAGCGATTTTTTCTCGCTGAACGGCCTGCTGCATGAGCGTTTCGATCGTGTGTTGAGCGAGCCGGTGCCTGCGCAATTGCGTGCAGCTATTTCGGCATCGGCAACTGTGTCTGGCGATGATGCTGCGAAAGCGCATGAGCCGGTGGGGAACCCGGCGCGCGCGGCGGCCAACTGGCCGAAGTTCGCGGGCCTCGCGGCGACGCTGCTGCTGGGTGTCGGCATTGGCTGGGGCACGCATTACGGCGCGGATCTGATGAGCGATGCGCCGTCGCCGCGCGGCGCTCTACATACGGTCAGCGCCGATCAGACGATGAACTTCGTGCACGAAGCCGCGCTGGCGCACGTGGTTTATATGCCGCAGGTCGAGCGCCCGGATACGATGGGCGCGCTCCAGGAGCAGGATTTCGTGCAGTGGCTCGCGAACCGGCTGGGCACCGATGTGCATCCGCCGATGCTTGCGAAGAGTGGTTTTGAACTGGTGGGCGGGCGTTTGTTGCCCGGGCCGCAAGGCGATGTCGCGCAGTTCATGTATCACAACGCGCAGGGCGAACGCGTGACGCTGTGTATTTCGCGTCGCAAGGTCAGCAGCAATACCACGGCGTTCAAGCTCTATGAGGATGGGCCCGTGAGCGTGTTCTACTGGATCGATGGCGATTTTGGGTACGCGCTCTCGGGCGGTATCGATAGAAAGGTGCTGCTGCAACTTTCGCACGATGTCTATGCGCAACTGACTGCGCGTTGAGCGCGGGAGTTTGGGCCGGGCGCGCTGGGTGGCGCGCCCGGTTTTTTGTTTTGCGTTTTATTTCCACATGCCAACGTCGAAACCCCGCTCTCAACGAGCGGGTTTTCGGCGTTGCACGCTTTACGCGCGATGAAACCCGGCAGCATCAGCCGCCCGAATAGAGATTGCAGAAGCTGTTCGGCCCGACGCAGGCTGCTTGCGGTGCGCCGGAATCATGCGTGCCGACGGCTGTCGTGCCCATGCCGCTGGCTTCCTGCGCGGGCGCTGCGTGCGCGACCTGCTGCGCGAAGACCGGGCTCACATCGGGATAGGACGCATCGGTGACGAAGCGCGAGCCGTTGGCTTCGGCTTGGATCAGTTGCTGGCGCACTTCCTCGCGGGTGAGACCTTGTGCGGATGCCTTGGTAACAGCGCCCACGGAAGCAGCAGCGACGAGCGTGGCGATCAATACGCGGCGGATAGACATTTCGAACTCCTCATAAGATGGTGTGGTCTCGCGGCCGGCGCCGATGAACCGCATCGTGTTGATCGGTTCGTTTCGACGCTGCCTGCATGGATAAGAACGCACCAGCCTGGGAGATATTCCGCGCGAATTTGTATCTGCTTTGTAGCGGATATGGAGCGGGGTGTCGATGATGTGGCCCGATGGAGATTCGGGCCACATGAATGCCGAGATTTACTGCAGTTTTACATCGACGAAACTGCGCGCGTTATTGCGCTGGATCAGCAGCGCCATGCTGCGCGTGGCCTTCGATTCCAGCGCCATGGCCTGCTCGTGCGTTTCGATCAACGTGTCGTTGAGCGAGAGCACGATGTCGCCTGGACGCACGCCCGCGCGTGCGGCAGCACCGCTCGACGCGTCCACCATCAGGCCGAGCGGCAGGCCGCTGGAGCGCCGTTCGTCCTCGCTGAGCGCGTGCGTGGTCAGGCCGAGCCGGTCGGTCGTTGCGCTGTGCGGTTTCGGCAGTTTGGCCGCGGTGCTGATGCGCTGCACGGCCACGCCGTCGGTCTCCGCGTCGACGGTGGCGACGGCGCGTGCGTCGCGCGTCGCGGCAGCGGGCGCGTCGGCGGCATCGGTTTCATCGGTCTGGTCGGCGGCTTGCGCGGCCGGCGCTGCCTTCGCCGCTTGCACCGATTTAGCCGTCTTGCCCGCCACGGTTGCCTTCGCGGTTTTGGCCGCCTTGCCGCTCTTCGGCGTGTCGATGGCCGCGTTCGAGAAACTCGCCAGCATCGGCCGGCGGTTGCGGATCAGCTTGAGCGGCGTCTGCGTGGCGGGCGGCACGGCGGCGAGCTGGCTGGCGAGCGTCGCTGCGCTGTCCACCGGTGCTTCGCCAACCTGCACGATCACATCGCCGGCTTTTACGCCCGCCGCGGCGCCGATCGAATCGGCATCGACGGTATCGACCAGCGCGCCGCCCGCATGCGACAAACCGAGCGCCGCGGCCAGGCCCGGGCTCACGTCTTCCACCTGCATGCCGAAGGTGCGCGTGCCGGCGCTCGCGGCATCGGCCTGATCCGTCTGGTCGGTTTGCTTGACGGGGCCGGTCTTGCGCGCCGCCTGCAACTGCGCGCGGAACTGGTTCGCCGCCTCGATCGGAATGCCGAAAGTCAGCCCCGTGAAGCGGTCGCGATCGGCGTAGACCTGCACGTCGATGCCGATCACTTCGCCCGCGCGATTAAAGAGCGGACCGCCGGAATTGTCGGGGTTCACGGCCACATTGGTCTGGAAGAAAGGAAACACGTTGCCGTCGGGCAGCGTGCGCGAGGGCGCGCTGACGATGCCGGTCGTGACCGTGTTCTCGAAGCTGTCCGGCGAGCCGATCGAGAGCACCGGTTCGCCCGCGCGCAGCTTCGACGAATCGCCGAGCTTCACGGTCGGCAGATCGTGCGCGTCGACCTGCAGCACGGCCACATCGCTTTGCGGATCGACGGCGACGACTTCGGCCTTGAACTCGCGCTTGTCGGTCAGTTGCACGATCACTTCCTGGGCGTTGTCGACCACGTGCGCGGTGGTGAGTACGACGCCGTCCGGGCTGACGATAAAGCCGGAACCGCTGCCGGTCATCACACGCGGGCCGTTGGGGTTCTGGCCCGGCGTCTGGGTCTGGAGTTCCGTGGACTGTCGCGGCGTGCGTTTGAAGAAGGCGGAGAAGGGATCGTCGTTGTCGATCGCTTCCTGCTCGGGCGGTGCGGACTGGTCGTCGGTGCCGCGCGCGATCACGTGCACCACGGCCGGGCCGTAGCGGTCGGCCAGCGAGAAGAAGTCCGGTGCCGCCATCGCGCTGGGCGTGGCCGGCGGATGCTTGCCGGGGGAGGGCTTTTCGGCGACGGTTTTTTCGGCGGCGGATTCGTCGGACGCCTGGGCCGGCGTCGCGGCATAGGCGGCTCGATCGAGCTGGGCGGTGAGGCAAACGGTGCCGACAAGAAGAGCAGCAAGCGCAGCGGCGGGGCGCGAGGTGCAGGCGGGGATCGGGCGGGGCACAGCACACCTCCAGTAGTCATCGTGTCGGCGAGCGGGTGCCGACGCATTTAGTGTAGTCACACCGCGTGCAGAGTTGGGGGAGGGTTTGTCCCGTAGCACACAAAAACCCGCATTGCATCGTGATTCGTCGTCTGTATGGCATCGGGCGATGACCGCTATGAGGTCTACATACGTGCGATTTCCTTACTTTCCCTTACGTGCCGTGTTGGGTATAGCGCATGCTCAGCGCGCCGCTACGTGTGCGCTTTGGTGTGATCCAATGCGAACACGGCATCTGCAATCGATTGCAGATGCCGTGTGTCGTTTCCCAGCCGATGTTAGGGATGGCGAATCGAATCGCAGACGTATTCTCAATCCGCGTGATCCGCGCAATTTCGCCAGCATTGCAGCGGATCATGCGCGACGATCTGCTTGTACCTGCCGCTGAAGAACAGCAGCGGCGGGCCGTCCGATTCGCGTAACGCCAGCACGTCGGCGGTGTAGATCAGATGATCGCCGCCACGATGCACCGCGTCGACGCGCGCCGCGATCTGCACCAGCGCCGCGCGCACGACCGGCACGCCGCCGGCGTGTTCGAACAGATCGTCGAGTCCGGCTTGCGGCTGTCCGCCGAAGTGCCGGCTCAGCGGCTCCTGGTGCTGCGCCAAAAAGCTCACGCCGAACGTATCGCCGCACGCGATCGACTGCGCGAAGCGCGCCTGCGCGCGCACCGAAACCAGAATCATCGGCGGATCGACGGACAGGGACATGAAGGCGTTGGCCGTCATGCCCGCCGTGCGTCCTTCGTGATCGAACGTGATGACAGTCACGCCGGTCGCGAACTTGCCCATCGCGCGGCGGAACTGCGCCGCGCCGAAATCGACATCCGGGGTGAGATCGAGTGTCGCGCTCATGGCTCAGATCAGCGGCGTGCCGGCGCTCTGGCCGCAGGCGAGGCGCCCGTAGGTTTCGAAGTTCGTCGCCGGGGTGACGATGCCGTGCAGCGAGGCCACGCGCGCGTCGTGCCAGACGCGTGCGAACGGATTGCCGAGCGCCGCGAGCGAGCCGCCCGAAGCCGTTGCGAGCGTGTCGACGGCGTCCCAGATCAGCGTTTCCGCGAAGCCGACGTCGCGGCGCACTTTCGCGCGATCCATATAAGCCATGTACTGTCCGGCGGCGGCGCAGGCGTCGAGCGCATCGGCGTGCTTTTCGATGATGGCGCGCGCGGCGTCCAGTTTCGCCGATGCTTCGCCCACCTGCAGATGCGTGACGGCGGCTTCGGCCTGCTTCGCGTACCACGTGTACTGGATGCCACGGCGCGGCAGCAGTTCGAGGAAGGTGTCGAGCGCGTTGCGCGCGATGCCGAGCGCCGGAAACGCGAGGATGATCGCCAGCATCGGAATGCAGGCGACGCGATAAAGCGGTTCGTTCGCCAGATGCGTCGAGCGATATTGGCCTTCGATCGCCTGCGTCATGGAGGCGACGCGTTCGTCGGGCACGAACAGATTCGTCACGCTCACGCTGGAACTGCCGGTGCCGCGCAGCGCCATCACGTTCCAGTCGTCGAGCGTGCGCACGTCGCTTGCGCGCACCAGCGCGACGCCCTGATCGACCACCTTGCCGCTTTCATCGACGAGCGGAATGCCCAGCAGATCCCAGTTGGCGTGATAGATGCCCGAGTTGAAACCCCAGACGCCTTCTTCGATCACGTAGCCGCCATCGACTTTCGTGACGCTGGCCTTGCGCGGCGAAAGCACACCGACGACGCGCGCACGCTCTGGACTGCAAAATACTTCGTCGGTGACCTTTTCGCTGAAGAGCGTGGCGGCTGCCCACGTCGTCACGTTGATAAGCGCGGCGACCCATGCCGTCGACGCATCGCCGCGGCCGAGTTCGGAGACCGCTTCGAGGAAGGTGCGTACGGAAGCCTGCTTGCCGCCGTATCGGCCTGGCGTGGTGAGTTCGAAAAGGCCGGCGGCGTTCAGGTCGTCGAGGGTTTCCTGCGGCAGGCGCGCTTGCTGGTCGACGGCGGCGGCGCGTTGCTTGAGCGTCGGAACCAGTTCGCTTGCGGCGCGGATCAGCGCGGCTTCGGTGTTTTCAGCGTGATGAAGGTCATGCGGGGCATTCATGGTGTCGTCCTCGTGGTGTCTCGTCGTTGAATTATTGATATTGTTATCAAAAATGATTTATGTATCAATAACGAGATGGCCAGGTGCTTTCCCTGGCGTGGGGACGAGCGCAAACGGCACGCGCTCTGGCGTGCTCAGTGACAGGGAAGGGGGAGTCGGCGCGTTGCGCGCCGCAGGAGAAAGACGGGAAGCCGGTCAGGCGGCGCGGGTGGAAGCGCTTGCCGCCACCTGCAATTCATCGTGCCGCAGCACTTCCTTCATGATGCCGGCCACATCCGCATCGCGAATGCCGAGCCCGCGCAGCGCGAACTCCGTGAAGCGATCCACCGTCTCCGGCGTGCGGCGCTTTTCCAGAATCTGACGCATCACATGCAGCGCGCCGCCGATGATGCAATCCATTGCCGCGAGCACATCGGCGCAATGAAAACGCCCGGCATCCACGCCGATGCGGATATCGCGCGCGAGCCGTCCGCCCATCGTCTCGATCAGATCGCTCACGCTCGATGCCGCGTTGACGAAGAACCAGCCCCAAATCGGATCGTCGAGCGTGTGGCGCATCACCTGACGCACATTGAGGCCGACGATCACGGCGATATCGGCATCGGCGGGACGGATGCGGTCCAGCAGATCGGCGATCGCGAGCATGTCTTCGACAAACACGGCGCGCGCGATTTCGTCCTTGGTCGAGAAGTAGTTGTAGAACGAGCCGAAAGCGACGCCGGCCTGTTCGGTGATGTCGTTGATCGCCGTGCCGGAGATGCCTTTCTGGCCCATCACCATGCGTGCGGCCTGCAGGAGCTTGCCGCGCGTGCGGGCGCGGGCGCGCTCGTTGATGCGCGGCGCGGCCTTGGAGGTTTCTGTCGCGTCACCCGCTTTACTGGCTTGAGCGCGCTTCGCCGGGGCACGCTTGCTGGCAGGCGCTTTTTTCGCGGCGGTGGGGGCGGTGGGCGCGGCGGTGCTGCGTCGGGAAGTGGCCATGGCGATCGAGGGCGGCGAGTAGGAGCGCGGTGCGCAGAATGCCGCCATTATTGCCGCTGACCGCGCAAATGCCTACCAGGCGGCTTGCCTGGCAGGCTCGGCGCATCACAGCGTGCCGTGCCACAATCGCTGTCTGCGGTCATCCGCCCGACAGCCAGACATCATGAACCGACACCGCCCAAGCGCCAGCCCCGACTGGGTCGAACGCGCCGAGTCCATCGAAGGCGTGGAGCGCATCGAAGCGTTTTTCCACGGCAAAGCCTACGCGATGCATCGCCACGACACCTACGCGATCGGCCGCACGCTCGCGGGCGTGCAGAGTTTCAACTACCGGCGCGGCCAGTGCAACAGCCTGCCGGGCCATACGCTGGTGCTGCACCCGGACGAGCCGCACGACGGCCAGGCCGGTACCGGCGAAGGCTTTCAATACCGCATGATCTACGTGCAGCCGTCGCTGTTTCAGGACGTGCTCGGCGGGCGCACGCTGCCGTTCCTCGAAGGCGGCGTTACGACCGATCCGCGGCTTTCCGCTACAACCTGCGCCTTGCTCCAGCAGATGAGTTACACGCTCGAGCCGCTCGAACAGAACGACGCGCTGACCGAACTGATCCATGCGCTGGCCGACGTCACCGGCACGGCAAAGCTGAGGCCAACGGGCGACTATCGCGCCGCCCGGCTCGCCCGCGACTTCCTGCACGCGCACAGTACAGAAGCGGTCGCGCTCGAAGCCCTGGAAGGCGCGACCGGCCGCGACCGCTGGAGCCTGTCGCGCGATTTCCGCCAGTTCTACGGCACGAGCCCATACCGCTATCTGACGATGCGCCGGCTCGACGCCGTGCGCCGCCTGTTGCTGGCGGGCACGTCGCTGTCCCAGGCGACGGCAGCGGCGGGTTTCGCGGATCAACCTCACATGACGCGCCATTTCTCCAAGGCCTTCGGCATGACGCCCGGACAGTGGCTGCGCGTCGCGCGCGGCTGAGGAAATCGCCACGATCGTTCAATACGCGTATGCGCGGCGCGACTAAGCTGGGTGGATCGACATTCTTTCAACGGAGCCCAGCATGTCCGAAACCACCTCCGACCATGCCGCGCCGGCCACCCGCGGCCAATGCCAGTCGATCGATCTCGCAGGCAAGATCGGCTTGATCGACGGTCACTGGCAGCCGCGCGTGGTCGCCGAAATGAACGACTACCAGTTCAAGGTCGTCAAACTGCTCGGCGATTTTCTCTGGCACGCGCACGCCGATACCGACGAAACGTTTATCGTGCTCGATGGCGAATTGCAGATCGGCATTCGCGGCGGCCCGAACGGCGACGAAACGCTCGTCGTGCGTGCGGGGCAGATGGCCGTGGTGCCCAAAGGCATCGAACACAAACCCCATGCAAGCGCCGAAGTGAAACTGCTGCTGATCGAACCGCGCGGCGTGGTCAATACCGGCGATGGCGCGCAGGGCGAGCGCACGGCCGAAAACGATCTCTGGATCTGATTCCGGGTGCGCATAAAAAGCGTTTGTGTCAGAAACATGTCGACCGTGTGAAAGCCTGCGCTTGCCTGCAAAAGCGGGGATATGGCATGCTTGCGCCGATTAAACGGCCATACGACCATGGATCTCGCCTCGTCCATTGCAACCTACGGCGCCGACATGTCGGGCTTGATTTGCGGATTCCGCTTCATGCCAGGCGAGCCGGGCCAGCCCGTCAAGGGCGAAGATGTGCTCGCCGCGCTGCAGGCCGGCGAGCAGAACAAGTCCGCTAACGACGGCGCTTTCTACTGGCTGCATTTCAATCTCGCGCACGCCGCGAGCGCTTCGTGGATGCGCGCGCATCTCGATCTGCCCGAAAGCTTCTTCGAAATGCTGGTGGAAGGCTCGCACTCCACGCGCATCGAGCAGGTGGACGGCGCGCTCTACGCCGTCGTCAACGACGTGATGTTCGATTTCGAGCTCACGCCTTCGCAGATCGCCACGCTCTGGTCCTATACGCACGAACGCCTGCTGGTGACGGCGCGCATGAAGCCGCTGCGCTCCATCGACCGTCTGCGCGGCGATGTGCGCAACGGCGAGACCTTCCGCTCGCCAGCGGATCTGCTTATCCATCTGCTGCGCGATCAGGCCGATCTGATGGTGGAAATCGTGCGTCGCACGAGCGTCGATGTCGATCGCGCCGAAGACCAGTTTCTCGCCTCGCGCCGTTTCGGCAGCCGCCACGATCTGGCGGCGATGCGCCGCATTCTGGTGCGTCTGCAACGCATGCTCGCGCCTGAACCCGGCGCGGTGTTCCGCCTGCTCGCGCGCCCGCCGCGCTGGCTGCAACTCGCCGATATGCAGGATCTGCGCGAGACGACCGAAGAATTCACGCTGGTGCTCGGCGACATGGCGGGTCTGGTCGAACGCATCAAGTTGCTGCAGGAAGAGATCGGCGCGCGTCTTGAAGAACAGAACAACCGCACGCTGTTCACCCTCACGCTGGTGACCGTGCTGGCCTTGCCGATCAACATCGTCGCGGGCTTTTTCGGCATGAACGTGGGCGGCATTCCGCTCGCCGAAAACCATCACGGTTTCTGGCTGATGGTGCTGCTCGTGGCGGGCTTCACCGTGCTGCTCGGCTGGTGGGTGTTCCGCCTGCGCGGCCCGGTGGATCGGTAGTGCGGCCGAGCCCCGCTTAGCGCCGTTTCGCGCGCGCGGCAAGCGATTTTTGACCGATTTTTTTCCCGCCGGACCATGCATTGCGGTTAAATTCGCGCGCTATATACTAGCCGCTCGATTCCCTAGCCCGTCCGGGCGTTTCGCCCGCCATGCCCTTGCCAGCCACGCCATCGTCCGCTGAAGCCGCGTTCGTTCCGTCTGCCACTTCGGCGGCGGCCGGTCGTGGCGCGCACAACGACGGCGCTCCTGCATCGGCAACGACGGGGCATGATCCGTTGCTCGATGCGTTGATGCGGCTGGCGGCCCGGCATTTCGGCGTGGCGGCCGCCTGCGTGCTGCCCGGCGAGGCGGCGCAGGGCGCTGAGTGGCTGGGCGCGGGCGTCGACGCGCCTTTGCGCGACGCGCTGCTGGAGGTCCAGCGCTCGAATGCACGTAATGCGGATGAAAGCTTCGTCGAGCCGATCGTCGTCAACGATCTCGGCTCCGACCCCGCATGGCAGGCCTGCCTGTCGCGCGCGAGTGCGTTGCCGTTTCGCTTCGTTGCTGCGTGGCCACTGGTGAGCGCGAACGGCGATGCGCTGGGCAGTCTCTGTCTGCTCGATCACGCGCCGCGCGAGTTGTCGGCGGCACAGCGCGCGAGTCTCGACGATTTCGCGCGCGTGATCGCCGCGCTTGCGCACGACACGCTCATGCCCGACACGGCGCTGCGCGAAGAAATGGCCACGTTGCGCGAGCGCGAACGTCTGCTGGCATTGGCGATCGCGGGCAGCGGCACCGGCATCTGGGACCGCAACGTGACGACCGGCGAAATCCGCTATTCGACGGGCTGGAAGGCGATGCTCGGTTACGCCGACGACGAAGTCACCAATCGCATCGAAGACAGCTACCAGCGCCTGCATCCGGACGATCTTGCCTACGTGCAGGCGACGATGAAGGCGCATTTCGAAGGCCGCACGGATCAATACGAAGTCGAGCATCGCATCCGTTGCAAGGACGGCAGCTACAAGTGGATCTGCAGCCGCGGCAAGGTCACCGCGCGCGGCGCCGACGGCCACGCGCTGCGCATGGTGGGCACCTCGACCGACGTGACGTCGATGCGCGAAATGGCCGAATGCCTGCGCGAATCGGTCAATCTGATCACCAATCTCACCAATGAAGTGCCCGGCCTCGTGTTCCAGTGCCGCCGCGCGCCGGACGGCCACACCTGCTTTCCGTACGCGAGCGCGGGCATCGGCGAAATCTATGAGCTCACGCCCGCGCACGTGGCCGCCGACGCCGAGGGCATCGACGCGCTGATCCATCCCGACGATCTCGAAGCCTATCGCGCTTCGTTCGCGGAATCGGCGGCGACGCTCGCACCGTGGCATCTGGAATACCGTGTGCGTTTGCCGCAACAGGGATTGCGCTGGCGGCAGGGCGACGCCAAGCCACAGCGTCTCGCCGATGGCGCGACCGTCTGGCACGGCTTTATCACCGATGTGACCGAGCGCAAGCGCATCGAGGCCGAGTTGCAGGAATTCGCCATGACCGACGGCCTCACGCGCCTCGCGAACCGGCGGCACTTCATGGCGCGACTCGACACGCAACTCGCGCTGCTGCGCCGCGCAGGCGCGCCCGATTGCGCGCTGATGATGTGCGACCTCGATCACTTCAAGTCGATCAACGACCGATTCGGTCATGCCGTGGGCGACGATGCCCTGCGCCATTTCGCGGCGATCCTGCGCAACCAGTTGCGCGTGGGCGACGTGGCGGGGCGCATCGGCGGCGAGGAATTCGCAGTCTTGCTGGGCGGCGCCGATCTCGACGGCGCGTGTACCGTGGCGCGGCGCATTCAGGACAGCATCGCGCAATCGCCGCTCTGTGCGCAGGCCGGAACGGTGGCGCTGACGGTCAGTATCGGCGTGACGCTCATGCGAGCCGACGATATCGGCGCCGAAGCCACGCTTTCGCGCAGCGACGTTGCGCTTTATCGTGCGAAAAAGGGCGGGCGCAATCGGATCGAATGCGCGTGAGTTTTTCGGGCGATGCGTTAACGTCGAAATCGTTATCCCCGCAGCGTAATTTGCTTAGCGCGATTCGTTACTTCTGCTCGCGCGGCGTGACAGGTAGCATTTTTTGCACCTTTCATTGCCGCTTCGCGCTACGCATCATGAGCCACGATAACGATATTCGCTTCCAACGCCGCCGTACGATTCTCGCTGCCCTCGGCGCAACGGTGGGCGCTACGCTTGCCGGTGCTGCGCTGCCCGCGTGGGCAAAGTACCAACCCGATCAATTCCGCATTGGCTATCAAAAGGCCGCAAGTACGCTCGTATTGTTGAAAGCCAGCGGCACGCTCGAAAAACGCCTCGCGCCGCAAGGCATCAAGGTGTCGTGGACGGAATTTCCGGCGGGCCCGCAATTGCTCGAAGGGCTGAATGTGGGCGCGATCGATTTTGGTTATGTGGGAGAAGCGCCGCCTGTTTTTGCGCAGGCCGCAGGCGCGGATTTCGTCTACACAGCTTATGAATTGCCGACACCGCATGCCGAAGGCGTGGTGGTTTCCAGATCGTCATCGATTAAATCGGTATCCGAATTGAAGGGCAAGAAAATTGGCCTGAATCGCGGTTCGGATGTGCACTGGTTTCTGGTCGCGCTGCTGCAAAAGCACGGCATTGCGCTCGCCGATATTCAACCGGTTTATCTCGCGCCCGCCGATGCCCGCGCGGCGCTGCAAAGCGGTTCGATCGACGCGTGGGCCGTGTGGGACCCGTTTCTCGCCGCTGTGGAATCGCAGGACGGCGCGCGTCTGCTGGCGGATGCGAGCGGCGTGGCCAGCCATCATCAGTTTTTCCTGAGCCAGCGTGAATTTGCTGTCAAACGGAAGGACGCAATTGCCATTGCGCTGGATGAACTCGGTAAAACGGGGCAGTGGGTGCGTGCGAATACGGCGGCGGCTGCCGCGAAACTCGCGCCGATTCAAGGTCTGGATGCAGCGACAATCCAGATTGGTCTATCGCATTACGCGCACGAATATCGGCCAATCGACGCAGGCGTGATTGCTGAACAGCAAAAGATCGCCGATACGTTTTACGATCTCAAGATCATTCCGCGGCGGGTGACGACCAAGGATGCGGTGTTGGGGTGAAAATAAAAATGGCGGCCTGAAATGCCGCCATTTCCACACGCGAACTCAACCTGGCAATCAATGCTGCGACGACCAGCCCTTATAGCTGCCCACGTTGTCGCGCGTCACGAGTTGCGGCGTCATCTGGATCAGCGGATTCGCGGGTTTCTTGCCATTCATGATGTCGTAGCCCACGGTCACGGCCGTTTGTGCCATCTTCCACGGGTCCTGGCTCGCCGATGCCTGCACCAGCGTATCGGTCTTGAGCGCAGATTCGATATCGGGCGCGCCGTCCACCGAAGTAATCACGATGTTGTTGCGATGCAGTTGCTTGGCGGCCAGATCGCTGCCCACGGCCTGCGGATCGTTAATCGTGAACACGCCGGCCACTTGCGGGAAGCGCGTGAGATAACCCTGCATCGCGTTCATGCCGCCTTCGCGCGAACCCTTGCCGTCCTGATCGTCGGAAAGCACCTTGATGCCCGGCGACTTCGCGAGCACCTGCTTGCAACCGTTCACACGATCGATCACGGCCGACACCTGCGGACCGTTTTCGATAATAACGTTACCCTTGCCGTTGATCTTCTTCGCGAGGAACTCGCACGAGATCGCGCCGGCCTTGACGTTGTCGGTTTGCACGGTGGCGTCGGCGCCCGCGGCGCTCACGTCCACGGCCACCACCACGATGCCGGCCGCGCGCGCCTTGCGCACCGCCGGTTCGATCGCCTTGGGATCGGAGGCGTTCAGAAGAATCATGTCCACGTGCGCCGAAATAAAGTTATCGATCTGCGTGAACTGCTTGTTCAGATCGTAATCGGCGGAAACGGCGGTGACTTTCGCGTTCGGGTTGATCTGTTTAGCCTTGGCTTCGGCACCCTGCACGATGGTCACGAAGTAAGGATTGCCAAGCGAACCCACGGTGATGCCGATCGACTTCAACTGCTTGTCGGCGGCATGCGCGCCTTGCAGCGCGAATCCCATGGTCAGAGCGGCAGCGGCGAGCAGAGTCTTTTTCTTGAACATGAACGTGTCTCCAGAGAGGTCCTGTTGGTGTTGTCGTGCAGGGCGGGCGCAGGAGGACCGCATGCGCCCGCTTATATAGTCGCGAAGTGGTTGCAGGGTCGATCAGGTGCGAGCCGAACCCCGTTGACGATAACGATCCAGCGCCACGGCGCCGACGATCACGAGGCCCTTGATGATGTATTGCCAGATATCCGAAACGCCCAGCAGCACGAGGCCGTTGGTGAGCACCGCAATAATGAGTGCGCCGATCAGCGTGCCGACGATCGAACCCACGCCGCCCACGAAGCTCGTGCCGCCCAGAATCACCGCAGCAATGGCATCGAGTTCATACGACTGGCCCAGTTGCAGACCGTTCGCAGCATAAAGACGCGCCGCCGACATCACCGCGCCCAAACCCGCGAGCAGGCCCGACACCGCGTAGACGAACATCTCGATCGCCCAGACCTTGATGCCGGAAAGACGCGCCGCTTCGGGATTGCCGCCCACCGAGTAAATATGCAGACCCAGCACGGTACGGCGCAGCACGAACCACGAAGCCGCCACCACCACCAGCGCGATGATCACGAGCCAGGGCACGCCAAGCACCGAACCATTGCCGATGAACGCGAACGAAAGCTGCGGATTGAAGATCGTCGTGTCGTGGCCCATCAGGCGTGCGATACCGCGCACCGCAGTGAGCGACCCGAGCGTGACGATAAATGGCGGCAGACGCAGCAGCGAGATCAGCGCGCCATTGATGACGCCGAATCCCAGACCCACGCCCAGCGCAGCCGGAATGCCGAGCCAGCCCATGCCGACGATGGTCGAACCCAGCATCGCCGCAACCGCTGCGGCGGCCAGAATCGAGCCCACCGAAAGGTCGATGCCGCCCGTGAGAATCACGAAGGTCATGCCGGCGGCCAGCACGATATTGATCGACGCCTGTTGCGTCACGATCGACAGATTCTCGAACGTAAAAAAGCCGTCGTTGAGCAGACCAAAGCCGATGCACAGCAGCACCAGCACCGGCAGCATGCCCGCCGTGCGCATGATCGACTTCATGCGCGCGCGATGGCCGTCGATGGCCTGGCTGCGCGTCGATTGCGTCGCCTGCGCGCCCGGTGCGGAATTGGCCGCAACGCCGTGGCGGGGAAGAATGTTTTTCATGATGTCGTGCTCCTCAATATCTCTTCGACGAATGCGTCTGTTTTTGCAGATGCCGCGCTTCAGGCGGCTTCGTCCAGCGCGCCCTGCGAGCCGGTGGCGAGTTCGATGATGGCTTCCTGACTGATGGGCTTGCCGGTATAGCCGCCCAGTTCTCCGGCGAACTCGCCTTCGCGCATGACCAGCACACGATCGGCCACGCCGATGATTTCGGGCAGTTCGCTCGAAATCACGATGATGCCCACGCCGGTTTTGGCGAGGTCGTTGATGATGCGATAGATCTCCGACTTCGCGCCGATATCGACGCCACGGGTCGGCTCATCAAGAATCAGCACGCGCGGCTTCGTTTCCAGCAATCGGGAAAGCAGCACCTTCTGCTGATTGCCGCCCGAGAGCGCGCCCACATTCACGCGCGGGCTGGGCACGCGAATCGACAGCGCGCGGATCGAATCTTTCGCACGCGCCGAACCGCGCGCGAGATCGAGCACACCAAAGCGCGCATCGCGTCCGGCCACGGCCACGTTGATGTTGTCGCGCACACTCATGTCGAGAAAGAGACCTTGATGCTTGCGGTCCTCGGTGAGATACACGAGGCCCGCGTCGATCGCATCGCGCGGCGTATGCACGGCGAGCGTGCGTCCGTCGATGGCGATATCGCCGCGCGCGCGGGGCTCCGCGCCGAAGATCAAACGCGCCAGTTCCGTGCGGCCTGCGCCCACCAGTCCCGCAATGCCGAGCACTTCGCCCGCATGCAGATCGAGGCTGCAACCGCGCACGCGTTTGTTGTCGGCGACATCGCGCACGGTGAGCACCACCTTGCCCGGATCGTAGGGCGCGTGCGCCTTTTTGTAGAACCCCGAAATATCGCGGCCCACCATCATGCCGACCAGGCTTTCCGCGCTCAGTTCTTCGCGCATCAGCGTGCCCACATAGCTGCCGTCGCGCAGCACGGAAACGCGATCGGAAAGCTCGTAAATCTCGGCCATGCGATGGCTGATGTAGATGATCGCGAGACCTTCTTCGCGCAGTTGCAGAATCAGTTTGAAAAGCCGCTCGGTTTCGCGCGAGGAGAGCGGTGTGGTCGGCTCGTCCATCACGATGATGCGCGCTTCGGTATGGACGGCGCGCGCGATTTCCACGAGTTGGCGTTCGGCGATCGACAGCGAACCCACCAGTGTGGTGGGCCCGAAACTCGCGCCCAGACGCGTCAAAACGTCTTCGCAACCGCGCTCCATCGCTGCGCGATCAACTACGCCAAAGCGGCGGCCGCCTTTGCGCAATTCGCGGCCCGCGTAGATGTTTTCGGCCACGCTCAGGTTCGGCGCGAGGCTCAGTTCCTGATAGATCACGGCCACGCCCAGTTCGCGCGCGGCAAGCGGCCCGTCGATCACGACGGTTTTGCCGTCGAGCAGGATTTCGCCGCCGGCGTCGGCCTGATAGGCGCCCGAGAGAATCTTCATGAGCGTCGTTTTGCCCGCGCCGTTCTCGCCCATCAGCGAATGCACTTCGCCAGGCCAGACCGAGAGGCGCACGTTGTCGAGCGCGCGCACGCCGGGAAAGGTCTTGCTGATGCCCCGCATTTCCAGCAGCGGGGGCGTCGACTCAGAGCGCGACATGGCTCACCTCCTGGGCTTGCGCCTGCATTTGCGTTGGGTTCTGCAAGGTGGACTGCTGCGCCGCGCCGGCGCCCATCAGGATGCCCGCGCGCGGCGAGAAGTTGAAGAACATCGGCAAGGTGGCCGCGCCCAGCGCGCCCGCATCCTGACCGAAGGTGCCGCGCACCAGTTCGGGCGTGCCGCGCGCTTCGGGCGCCGTGGCCGCGACGGCCCAGCGCAGACGCTCCATCAGCGTGTCGATGAGACCCGCGTCGACGTCGGCATCCAGCACCACGGCCGGCACGTCGAGCACGCACAGCGCCGAACGCAGCGCGGGCGCAAGCGCATCGATGCAATCGTCGAGCCATTCCTCGACGGCCGGATGACCGCTGGCGATATGGCCTTCGATATCGGCGCGGCTTTCGACGCTCGCGCCGCGATATTGCAGATGGCGGCGCAGCGCGATCAGCGAGGCGCGCGAGAGTAGGATGTCCCACTTGCCGTCGGGCTTGTACGCCGAGGGCAGGCTGCTCGGCGGCACCGGCATCACGGCGAAATCGCCCGCGTTGCCCGTGAGACCGCGCACGCAGTCGCCGCCGACTGCAATGCCGCCGCCGATGGCCGGGCCTAGAAACAGATAGAGGAAATCGTCGCGCTGACGCCCGCAGCCGTAGAAGATTTCGGCGATGGCGGCGGCGTTGCCGTCGTTTTCGCTGAACACGGGCAGCGAGAGTGCGCGGCCCAGCTCGCCGGCGAAATCGACTTCGCTCCAGACGCGGAAGGTGTCGGCGGGCAGGCCCAGTTCGCGCAGCCAGCTACCGAGGTTATAAGGCTGCGCCACGCCGATACCCGCCAAGCGCTTGCGTTCTTCTTTGTTCAGCAATCCTGACAATTCGTGAATGTCGCGCTGGACGATTTCCTGCGCTTCGGCCGGTTGCGGCAGCAGCATGTCGTGCGAGCGGCGCTCGATCATCTGGCCCGCGAAATTCACCAGCACGGTTTCGATATTGGTCCGGTCCAGCCGCACGCCAATCGCAAACGCGCCGCGCGGCGACAGCCGCAGCAGCGAAGCGGGCTGGCCGCGTCCGCCATCCAGACGACGCCCGCTCAACTCGATCAACCCGCTCTGGATCAGCGACGTGATGATGCTGCCCACAGCCGTGCTGGTGAGATTCGCAAGACGGGCGAGATCGGCCTTGGACGCCTCGCCGGCGCGCCGCAGCGCCTGCAGCAGCAGGCGCTCGTTGAAGCGGCGAACATTGGCCGAGTTGCTGCCCTGGCCCACATGCGGACTCCTCACGTGTCTCCTCCGTTGGCGTCGCCGGTGGCACCTTGCGGCTGCGTCGGCGACTAAATAAATCAAGTTGATTTATTTAATGACGGAAACCGCCTCGTGTCAGCCTGGGGAAATCCCGGCGATCGCCTGGTTTTTATCTTGCAGAGCGCCGTTCGCGCATCGGCGCGCGTTGTCCGGCGCTATCCTTACTGACGCTTTCGACACCCAAACCGACAGGCATTCTTCTGGAGTAGGCACTTCATGGCATATCTGCTGCTGATCAGCGAGCCGCGCGGCCAGCGCGAGGCCCGCACGCAATCCGAAGGCGAGGCGCTTTACGCGCGCATGGTGAGCTATGCCGAAGATCTCGCGGCGCAAGGCGTGTTGCTCGACGTGCAGTCGCTGGTGTCCGACGCCGATGCCGCGCGCGTAGAAGTGCGGGAAGGGCGCACGAACGTCACCGACGGGCCGTTTTCGGAGGCTAAAGAAATGATAGGCGGCTTTTTCCTGATCGATTGCGCCACGCGCGACGAAGCGCTGGCGTTCGCGCGCGCCTGCCCGGCGGCGCAATGGGCGAGCGTGGAGGTGCGCGAAACGGGGCCGTGCTTTCGCTAGCCGCGTTGAATCCTGGTGCTTTCCCTGGCACGTGAAAAAAATCGTCGAATCGTGTCGATTGGCTTGAGCGTCGCGCGTCGTATCAATGAGCGCATCGTTTCGCTCGATCCGCACATTCAGGAGATTTCAATGCGATTCATGATCATGGTGCGCGCCAATTCGCTTAGCGAAGCTGGCGAGCAACCCGCCGACGAAACCATTTTCGCCGACATGGCCACGTATCACGAGGAACTGGCGCGCGCCGGCGTGTTGCTCGACGCCGCAGGTTTGCAGCCGAGTTCGCGCGGTTTTCGCGTGCGCTATACCGGCGGCAAACCGCATATCGTCGATGGCTCTTACGCCGAAACGAAAGAACTGATTGCCGGTTACACGCTGATCCAGGTGCGCTCGCGCGAAGAGGCGCTGGAATGGGCACGGCGCTTTCCCGCGCCATTCGGCAAACAGATGGATGGCGAAATCGAAGTGCGCCAACTCTATGAACTCGACGATTTCGAAGAACTCGAAAGCATTGAGCGATTTCGCAAGCTCGAAGCACAGAGCAAATTCAAGTGAATCCAGTTAGTCATGCGAATCAAAGTTAATCAAGGAAACGATCATGCACAAGCACATCTTCGTCAATCTGGGTGTCAGCGACCTGAAGCGCTCGATGGACTTCTTCGGCGCGATCGGCTTTCGTTTCGAGCCGAAATTCACCAACGATCAGGCGGCCTGCATGGTGATCGGCGAGAACATCTTTGCGATGCTGCTCACCACCGATTTCATGCGCACCTTCACGGACAAGACGCTCGTCGATGCGCGCGAGCAGACCGAAGTGCTCACCTGTCTTTCGTGCGAGTCGCGCGACGAGGTGAACACGCTCGTCGATAAAGCGCTGGCGGCGGGCGGCACTTCGAAGCGTCCGCCGATGGATTGCGGCGAATCGATGTATGGCCGCAGCTTCGAAGACCCGGACGGCCATATCTGGGAACTGATGTATATGTCGCCGGAAGCGGTGGAGAAGGGAGCGCACGGCTAAGTGGCGCGGAAAAGCGCATCCGTTGCGGCGATCCATCGTTCGATCGAGGCGGTCTGGCGCATCGAACGCGCGCGCGTGATCGCTCACGCCGCGCGCGTGCTGCGCGACGTGGGACTCGCCGAAGACGCCGCTCAGGATGCGCTGGTCGCGGCGCTCGAAAGCTGGCCGGCGAGCGGTATTCCTGCCAACCCTGGAGCGTGGCTCATGACGGCGGCCAAACATCGCGCGCTCGATCGCTTGCGGCGCGCGGCCGCGCATGCACGTGCGCACGATGCCATCGGCGCGGATCTCGACGCGCTGGAGGCGCAGTTCGCGCCCGATATCGCCGATACGCTCGAAGCCGCGCGCGACGACGCTATCGGCGACGATCTGCTTCGGCTCATGTTCGTTGCCTGCCATCCAGTGCTGCCGCGCGAGCAGCGCGTGGCGCTGACCTTGCGGCTGCTGGGCGGTTTGAGCACACCGGAAATCGCGCGCGCGTTTCTCGTTCCCGAAGCGACGGTTGCGCAGCGCATCGTGCGAGCGAGACGCGCACTTGCGGCCGCAAAGGTGCCCTTCGAAGTGCCAGACGCGACGGAGCGCGCCGCGCGGCTTGCTTCCGTGCTGGAAGTGATCTACCTCGTTTTCAACGAAGGTTATGCGGCCACCTCGGGCACGGACTGGATGCGCCCGGCGTTGTGCGAGGAAGCGTTGCGGCTGGGGCGCATGCTGGCCGAACTCGCGTCCGCCGAATCCGAAGTGCATGGCCTGGTCGCGCTGATGGAGTTACAGGCGTCGCGTCTGCACGCGCGTGTGGATCGCGCAGGCCGCGCCGTGCTGCTGGCCGATCAGGACCGCTCGCGCTGGGACCGCCTGCTGATCCGGCGCGGCTTCGCGGCAATCGAGCGGGCGCAGCGGTGTGCTCACGGCGCGCTCGGGCCGAATACGCTGCAAGCCGCGCTCGCCGCTTGCCATGCGAGCGCGCCCGGTACGGCCGAGACCGACTGGCCGCGCATTGTCACGATCTATGATGCGTTGCTGCGCATCGACCCATCGCCCGTCGTGCGCCTGAACCGTGCGGTGGCGGTGGGCATGGCGCAAGGGCCGCAGGCCGCGTTGGCGCTAGTCGATGCCTTGAACGATGAAGCCGCACTGCGCCATTACCCGTGGCTGCCCGCGGTGCGAGGGGATCTGCTCGCGAAACTCGGGCGCAGCGACGAAGCCCGCACGGCCTTCGAACAGGCCGCCGCGCTGACGCAGAACGCACGCGATCGCGAAGTGCTGCTCGCGCGCGCGGCCGCACTGAAGCCCAACGCGTCTCAAACGCCCTGAGCCGTCAACAACCTCAACTGCTTGAGCAACTTGACCGCGGGACTCGGCAAAATTCCCTGACGCCGTCTGAACGCAGTCAACGTGCGTCGTCCAATCACGCCTGGCATTTCCAGTGTATCGAACACGCCCGCCTTGCTCTCGGTCACATACATCGTCGACGGCATCCAGCTAAGGAATCCTGAGCTTCCTGCCAGGCTCTTGAGCACCGTCACGGAACGCGTTTCCACCACCACATTCGGCAAGCCCAGCCCCTGTTCCGCGAAAGCCTGCTGCATATGCTCGAACGGTCCGGTGCCGCGCGGCGGAATCGCCCATTGCGCGTCGAGCGTATCGGCGAGCGTCAGCCCGGTCGTGGCGCGCAGCGGATGATCGAGCGCAGCCACCACATAGCTCGCGTCTTCCCAACGGCAATCGCCGATGGCGGTGATTTCCTCGCGCGTCGCACGCAACGCTGGCCGGAACTCGCGCGGCTGCTCGGCCGCATGTCGCGCGATGTGGCATCCAACGCCACGTTCACCGACCTGCGCGAGCAATGCGCCGAAAAGCACAGCGCCTTCACCGCGCTCTTTCGCGATGGCCGCGCGCGCGACAGCGCCGCCATCTGGGGGGCGTTCTTCATGTGCCTGCTGGCGGTGTACAGCGCGTTTAGCTGGTTGCCGTCGATGCTCACGGCCGAGGGCCTGTCCGTCTCGCTCGCGGGTTACGGGCTGAGCGCCTACAACCTGGGCGGCGTGATCGGCGCGTTGGGATGTGCGCTGGCGATTTCGCGCTGGCCGATGTTGCTGTGCTGCGCGGGCGGCGCACTGAGCGCGTGGATGATACTCGGCGTGGGCGCAACGCAGCATACGGGCTGGCTGATCGCCGGGCTCGGCCTGCACGGCCTGTTCGTGAACGCGGTGCAATCGACGCTTTATGCGCTCTGCGCCTACGTCTATCCGACCAGCGTGCGCGCGACCGGCACGGCTTCGGCGCTGGCGTTTGGGCGTATCGGCGCGATTCTTAGCGCGTTTGCCGGTGCGGCCGTGATCACGGCTGGCGGCGCGTTCGCCTATCTGCTGATGCTCGGCGCGGCGATGGCGGCGGTGCTGATTGCGCTTGCCATCGTGCGTCGGCATATTCCTGCCGATCAGGCGCGCTGAAAGCGGCCGCGCGCCCGTGCTCTGGCGAGACGGGCGCGCGGCGCTTTGAAGCGTGGCGCCTACGCCGCCAGTTCCACGCGCTTGATTTCCTTCACGATCACGAGATAGCTGAACACCGTGATCGCCGCATTCACGCCTACGAAGGCGAGCGCGCTGTCGAACGAGCCGGTCTTCGCCACGAGGTAGCCGATCACGATCGGCGTGACGATGCCGGCCACATTGCCGAACATATTGAAGATCGAGCCGGACAGGCCGATCGCTTCCTTGGGCGCCGTATCCGCCACCACGGCCCAGCCGAGCGCGCCCAGACCCTTGCCGAAGAATGCCAGCGACATCAGCGCAACCACCAGCCAGTCGCTATGCACATAGTTGCAGCCGACGATACACGCCGACAGCGCCATGCCGCCGACAATCGGCGCCTTGCGCGCGAGCGTGAGCGAAGCGCCGCCGCGAATCAGCGAATCGGACAGCACGCCACCCAGCACGCCGCCGAGGAAACCGCACACCGCCGGTAGCGACGCCACGAGTCCCGCCTGCAGGATCGTCATGCCGCGCGCCTGCACGAGGTAGATCGGGAACCACGTGAGGAAGAAGTAGGTGATGACGTTGATGCAGTACTGCGCGAGATAAACGCCCAGCAGCATGCGGTTGGTGAGCAACTGGCGCATCAGCTGCCAGCCGCCATTCGCCTTGCGTTCTTCCTGTGTGCGGCGCTGATGGCCGTTCACGAGGCCGCCGCCTTGCTCGATGTAGTCGAGTTCCTGGCGGTTCACATGCGGATGGTTGGCCGGATTCTTCATGACCTTGAGCCAGACGACGGCAAGCACCAGTCCGCCCACGCCCATCATCAGATAGACGTGATGCCAGCCGTAGGCGTGCGTGACCCATGCCATCAACGGCGTGAACACGACGGCGGCGAAGTATTGCGCCGAATTGAAGATCGCCGATGCGGTGCCGCGCTCTTTGGTGGGGAACCAGCTTGCGACCACCTTGGCGTTGGCCGGGAAGGCCGGCGCTTCGGCCGCGCCCATCACGAAGCGCAGTGCGAACAGCGCGGCCACGGCGGCCGCGGCGCTGCCGAGTACGCCAATCGCGCTTTGCAGCAGCGTGAACAGCGACCAGAGGAAGATGCTGGCCGCGTAGACGCGCCGCGCGCCGAAGCGGTCGAGAATCCAGCCCGCCGGCAGTTGCGAGAGCACATAGGCCCAACTGAACGCGGAAAAGATATAGCCCATGCGGATGGCGTCGAAACCGAATTCGGCGCGCATGGCGGAACCGGTCACCGACAGCGTGGCGCGATCCGCGTAATTGAGCGTGGTGATGATGAAGATCAGCGCGAGGATGACGTAGCGGACTTTCGTGCGCGTCGCGGCATCGGCAGCGGCCGGATTGGCGGTACGGCTCAACGGCATGGTGATGAACCCTTCGGTGTGCGGGAAGCTGGGCTTCCCTGTCTCAATACTGCACTTGTTGTCATACGTCTTTGCAACTTGTAAGAGGCAATCGTACCGCGCCTGTCAGCGCAGGATCAATCGAGTTGCACGCTATTTCGTTGATATTCAGGGTAAACGTGGATTTGTGCGGGCTGCACGCGTGTGGGATCGTCGCGAAAGTTGTTCGACAACATGGGCGCCATGGCCGATGCGGCAGACGCAACTGCACATGGCGCGACACGGAGAAGAAGGCAAAACATGAACAGAAAGGTGGTGCAGGGGATGGTGGGCGCGATGATCGGACTCGCAGGCGCGGCGTTGACAACCCAGGCGGCGCAGGCGGCGACTTACGTCTATGTGTCGAACGCGGATAGCCAGGATATTTCGGTGTTCCGCATGGACGAGGGCAATGGCGCGCTGGCCGCCGTGGAAACCGTGCCCGTCGGCGGCACGGTGATGCCGATGGCGCTGTCGCCCGATCATCGGCGGCTTTATGCGGGGCTGCGCTCGCAGCCGTATCGCGTGGTGAGTTTCGCGATCAATCCGCTCGACGGACGCCTCGACGAACTGGGCCGCGCGCCGCTGGCGGAAAGCATGGCGTATCTCTCGACGGATGCGACGGGGCGCTATCTGCTGTCCGCGTCCTATGGCGGCAACCAGCTTGCGGTGAACCGCATCGGCGCGGATGGCGTGGCGGGCGCGGTGCAGCAGACCATCAAGACCGGGCCGATGGCGCATGCGATTCGCGTGTCGGCGGATAACCGTTACGCGTTTGCTTCGGTGCTGGGTTCGGATGCGTGGCTGCGTCTGCGCTTCGACGCCACGACGGGCCAACTGACGGAAGACGCCGCGCCCGCTTACGCGCTGCCGGAAAAATCCGGCCCGCGCCATTTCGTGTTCGCGGCGGATGGGCGCTTCGTTTATCTGATCGACGAACTCGACGGCAAACTGCACGTGCTCGCCTTCGACCGCACGCACGATACGGTCAAGCCGATCCAGACGATTTCGATCCTGCCGGCCGATTTCCACGGCGACAAACCGTGGGGCGCGGATCTGCATCTGACGCCCGATGGGCGCTTCCTGTATGCGTCGGAGCGCACCTCGAGCACGCTGGCGGCGTATCGCGTGGATGCGGCCACGGGCAAGCTCGAACGCATCGGCACGTATGCCACGCAGAAGCAGCCGCGCGGCTTCAATATCGATCCTTCGGGGCGTTATCTATTCGCAGTTGGCCAGTTGTCGCCGACGATGAGCGTCTATCGCATCGACGCGAAGACGGGCGCGCTGCACGAGACCGGGCAGGCTCCGGTGGGCAAGGGCGCGAACTGGGTCGAGGTGGTGAACTACGCGGGATCGAACGAGTAAGTCCGGGCGATCCCGCCTGTGGCTAGCGCTCGCCGCTCAACTGGGTGGCGAGCACTTCCATCCACACCGCGCCGACGGCTTCGAGCGCGGTTTCAACGGACGTTCCGGCGTCCAGCGCCACGAGCCGGCACGGATGGCCCGTGACCGAACCGAGCCAGTCGAGTTGCTCCACGTGCGCGCTGCACAGCGCGAGCAGACAACCCGGCGGCAGCGGCGCGAGCAGGCGATCGGCATCGGCGTGCGCGCGTTTGAAATCCGCGCCCGGCTTGCTGAACGACGCCAGCCAGTCGGCATGCAACTGCGCGACATCGTGCAACTCGAGCACGCAACACTGCGGCGCGGTGCCAAAGCGCTCGCACAACGCGCGGGCGATCGCCGGCGGCGTGGTGCCGTCGATGACCGCGCAAACCTGCGTCAGCGAACAGGGCGCGCGCAGCCACGCCCAGCGCGACGAATCGACTTCGATGGCGGCGCGCATGGCGATCAGCCGTCGCGGAACAGGAAGCTGTACGCATTGAGCGCGGGCACGCCGCCCAGATGCGCGTACAGCACCTTCGAGCCTGCCGGAAACTCGCCCAGCCGCACCTTGTCGATCATGCCGTGCATGGATTTCCCCTCGTAGACTGGATCGGTCAACATGCCTTCCAGGCGCGCGCATAAGCGAATCGCCTCCAGCGTGCCGTCGTTCGGCAGACCGTATTCCGGGCCGCCGTAGCGCGTATCGAGCACGATGTCCGTATCGCGAATCGGCTTGCCTAGATCGACGATCTCCGCCGTATGGCGCGCGATGCGGGCGATCTGGTCGCGCGTCTGCGCGGGTTTGGCCGAGGCGTCGATGCCGATCACGCGGTCGGCGCGGCCGTCGTGCGCGAAACCCACCACCATGCCCGCCTGCGTGCTGCCCGTCACCGAACACACGACGATGTAGTCGAACTTGAAACCCAGTGCCTTTTCCTGCTCGCGCACTTCCTCGGCAAAGCGCACGAAACCCAGACCGCCGAGCGGATGTTCCGAACAACCGGCCGGAATCGGGAACGGCTTGCCGCCTGCTTGGCGCACGCTTTCGAGCGCGTTTTCCCAACTCGGACGAATGCCGATATCGAAACCGTCCGGCACCAGCCGCACATCGGCGCCCAGGATGCGCGACATTTCGATATTGCCGACGCGGTCATACACCGCGTCGTGATAGTTCACCCAGTTCTCCTGCACGAGCACGCACTTGAGACCGAGATGCGCGGCGACGGCCGCTACCTGGCGCGTCTGGTTCGACTGAATTCCGCCGATCGACACCAGCGTGTCGCAACCCTGGGCGAGCGCTTCGGGAATCAGATATTCGAGCTTGCGCGTCTTGTTGCCGCCGAATGCCAGGCCGCTGTTGCAGTCCTCGCGTTTCGCATAAAGCTCGACCTTGCCGCCCAGGTGCGCGGAAAGCCGGGGTAGCGGCTGGATCGGGCTCGGGCCGAAAGTCAGCGGATGGCGGGGAAATCGATCGAGATTCATGCGGCGCTCCTTGATGTCGATGAGGGTTCGTACTGTCGCGATAAAAGAATGATAAAAACGTGCGCAAAAAATGAGCTTGCGAAATAAATATCGATTACTTACTTTGACTGCGTGAGATGTTCTGCGGAAACACTTTTTGTTCGTCTAGCTGGAGCAACACGCAATGAAATTAAGCCGAAAGACCGACGCCGGCGTGCCAGCCGCGCCTGCGCTGGATCGCATCGATCGGGCCATCCTGCGTCAGATGCAGACCGATGCGTCGATCTCGAATGTCAGCCTGGCGGCGAAGGTGAAGCTGAGCGCGCCCGCCTGTTTGCGGCGCGTGGAACGGCTCAAGGAGATGGGGCTGATCCGCAGCGTGGTGGCGCTGCTCGATCCGAAGGCGCTGGGCGCGGGGATGGTGGTGGTGATCGGCTTCGTGCTCGATCGCTCGACGCCGGAGGCTTTCGCGGAATTCGAGAAAGCCGCGCGCAAGGTGTCCGGCTGTATGGAGTGCCACGTGGTCACGGGCGAATTCGATTACTTCATGCTCGTGCGCACGCGCGACAGCGAGAGCTTCAACCGGCTTCATGCCGAGCAGTTGCTGTATCTGCCGGGCGTGCGGCAGGTGCGCTCGTTCATGGTGCTCAAGGAGATTCTGTCGACGCATGCGCTGCCGATATGAAGCGGCTATGAAGCGGCCGCGCATGCGTCGTGGAGGCGTCAGCGCAGCGAGCAGTTGAGCCAGTGCGAAATGCGCTCGCCATCGAGACGCGAACCTTCGGCGCTCGCGCTATCGAGCATCGTGACGATCACGGGACGGCGGCCGTGGACCATCACGCGCATCACCATGTTGTGCCCCGACTCGTTGATAAAGCCGGTTTTCTGCACGCTCGCCTGCACGCGGCCATAACGCACGAGGCGGTTGCTGCTCACATATTGGAGCTCGCCGTGGCCGGTCGGTACGAGTTGTTCGTTGTCGGTCGAATAACGACGGATCAGAGGATAACCGTTGGCCGCGCGCACCAGCGACGCCAGTTCGCGCGCCGTCGATACGTTGTGCGGCGAAAGCCCCGTGGCGTTGACGAAGTGCGTGCTCGTCATGCCGAGCTGCCGCGCCTTGGCGTTCATCGCCGCCACGAATGCGGGGCGGCCGCCCGGATAGTCGCGCGAGAGCGCCGCCGCCGCGCGATTCTCCGACGACATCAGCGCGATATGCAGCATGTCGGCGCGCGTGAGGCGCGAACCGACCGTGAGGCGCGAACTGGTGAACTTGAGCGTGTCGAGATCGGCGCTGGTTACGCCGATGCGTTGCGCGTAAGCGGAGTGGTGCTGGTCGAGCCAGACCACGGCCATCATCAGCTTGGAAACCGAGGCGATGGGCGCGACGTGATCGGCGTTGCGGGCATAGAGCTGCGTGTGCGTCTGTTCGTCGACGACATAGACGTTGCGCGAAAAGAGCCGCGTGCGCGAAGCCATCGTGAAGCCGCAGCGCGCAAGCAGGTGCGGTTTGTTCGCGGCTGTGGGCGTTGCCGTTGCCGTGGTCGTGGCGCGAACGGGCGCGCGCACCGATGCATGAACCGACGCCCGCGAAGGCGGCGCGCCATGCGGCGTGTGCTTCGATTTCGTGCGTCGGGCCTGTTTCGCGCGCCGTTTGGCCTCGGGCAGTTTGCTGGCGGCGACGGCGGGCGTGGCGCGATGCACCGAACGCGGCTTGCGCGTGAGCTTCGTTTTCTTCGCCGTGACGTGCGTATGCGCGCGCGCAGTAGCGTGATGCGCGTGCGATGTGGCGGCGAAACTGGTGGTCGCCGTGACGCTGGCGAAGAACAGGGCGGAAAGGGCGATCGAAATTCGGGAAAGGGAAATCACCGGCAGAGGCAGTTGAAGCAGGTACGAATGGACTGAATGCGCGGCGCACGCGCGGGCGGACCTCCATATTACATGTCATGTAAGGCGCGGAGCTGGTTCTTGTAGGATGAACGGGGAGAAAGTGCTGAAGCTCGGCGCAGGCGCATGCGTGTTACCGGTCTCAGGGTTATCGCGGATGCTTGTGTCAGGAGGCGCTTTTAGAATGTTTTTCTACCGATACTGCGTAATTACGCTTGTTCCTGGAGTGTTCGATGCCTCGCTTTGCCGCCAATCTTTCGATGATGCATACCGAGCACGCTTTTCTGGACCGCTTCGAGGCGGCGGCGCGTGACGGTTTCGAGGCCGTCGAATATCTGTTTCCCTACGAGCACACGCCCGCAGAACTGAAGGCGCGTCTCGACGATGCGGGTCTTGCGCAGGTGCTGTTCAACGCGCCGCCCGGAGACTGGGCGAGCGGCGAGCGCGGGATCGCGTCGCTGCCGGGCCGCGAGGACGAATTCCGCCGCGGCATCGACACCGCGCTGGGCTACGTGCGCGTGCTCGGCAATCGCAAGTTGCATGTGATGGCGGGCATCGTCGCATCGCCGGACACTCGCGCCGCGCAACGCGAAACGTATCTGAAGAATCTCGCGTTCGCGGCGCAGGCCGCTCAGGCCGAAGACGTCACGATCCTGATCGAGCCGATCAACCCGCGCGACATGCCCGGCTATCTGCTCAACCGTCAGGACGACGCGCAGGCCATCTGCAAGGCCATCGGCGCGCCCAACCTTCAGGTGCAGTTCGACTGCTATCACTGCCAGATCGTCGAAGGCGATCTCAGCGTGAAGCTCGAACGCGATATGGCGAACATCGGCCATATCCAGATCGCGGGCGTGCCCGAACGTCACGAGCCCGATCGTGGCGAGCTCAACTATCCCTGGTTGTTCGAGCGCATCGACGCGCTTGGCTATAACGGCTGGATCGGCTGCGAGTATCGTCCGCGCACGACGGCGTCGGCGGGACTCGACTGGGTCCGGCCTTATCTGCCCGCGCGTGGCTAAACGCCCGTCGCCGGGCGTCGTCGCGCAGGGCCATAACCAGTTGTCGCTTTCCCACAGGCATGAACGGAGCAATCGAACATGAAAGTGCTGATTACCGGTGGTGCGGGGTTTCTGGGTCAACGTCTTGCGCGCGATCTGCTCGCGCGCGGCGCGTTGCGCAAGACATTGCAGGGCAGTGGCGGCACGCCCGAGCCGATTACCGAGCTGGTGCTGCTCGACACCACGCCGGCGGCCTCGCCGGTACCTGACGATGCGCGCGTGCGCGTCGAAACCGGCGATGTGGCGGATCGCGCGGTGCTGGAGCGCCTGATCGACACGGATACCGCCGTGATCTTCCATCTGGCCGCCATTCTCAGCGCCGAAGCGGAAGCCGAATTCGATCTGGGCATGCGCATCAATATCGACGGCACGCGCGCGCTGCTCGAAGTGTGCCGCGCGCGCGGGCACCGTCCGCGTCTGGTGTTCACGAGCTCGGTGGCCGTGTATGGCGGCAATCTGCCCGAAGAAGTGCAGGACGATACGGCGCTCGATCCGCAATCTTCGTACGGCGTGCAGAAGGCGATGGCCGAACTGCTGATCGGCGATTATTCGCGGCGCGATTTTGTCGATGGGCGCGTGCTGCGTCTGCCGACTGTCGCGGTGCGGCCGGGGCGTCCGAGCGGCGCGGCGTCGTCGTTTGCGAGCGGCATTGTGCGCGAGGCGCTCAACGGCGAGACCGCCGTGTGCCCCGTGAGCGGATCGACCAGCATCTGGCTGCTGTCGCCGCGCAAGGCGGTGCAATGCCTCGTGACGGCCAGCGAAATGGAAGGCGAGGTGCTGGGTACGCGACGCATCGTCAACCTGCCGGGCGTTTCGACGACCGTCGACGAAATGATCGAGGAGCTGAGCAAGTTCGGCGGCTCGAAGGCGGTCGGCCGCGTGGAGTGGGTGCCGGACGACGTGATCGAGCGCATCGTCAGTAGCTGGCCGTCGAGCTGGAACGTCACGCGCGCGAAGAAGCTGGGCTTTTCGGGCGACGCGTCGTTTCACGCCATCGTCAAGGTCTATGTGGAAGATGAACTCCCTTGGGCGGAAAAGAAGCGCGCATGAATCGCCACGACTACGAAGTGCACGATGCGCGCTTTCGCTCGCTGATTCAGGCGAACGCGCCGCTGGAAAAGATCGCCGGCGATTGCCTTTGGACCGAGGGGCCGGCGTATTTTCCGGCGGCGGACATGCTCGTGTGGAGCGACATTCCGAACAATCGCCTGATGCGCTGGGCGCCCGGTCTGGGCGCGGGCGTGTTTCGCGTCAACGCCAATTTCAGCAACGGCAATACGCGCGATAACGAAGGGCGGCTCGTGAGTTGCGAGCATGGGCGGCGCTGCATTTCGCGCACCGAGCATGACGGCAGCGTGGTCGTGCTGGTATCGCACTACGAGGGCAAGCGCTTTAATTCGCCGAACGACCTGATCGTCGATACACAGGGCACGATTTGGTTCTCGGACCCCGACTACGGGATCATGAGCGACTACGAAGGGTTTCGGGCCGAAGGGGAAATCGGCGGCTGTCACGTCTATGCGCTTGCGAGCGGAGAACGCGAAGCGCGCCGTGTCGCCGACGATTTCGTGAAGCCGAATGGGCTGGCGTTTTCGCCGGACGAGTCGCGGCTGTATATCGCCGATTCGGGGGCGTCGCACGTGGAAGGCGGCCCGCACCATATCCGCGTGTTCGACGTCGAGCGCGGCGCGCTGCGCAATGGCCGCGTGTTCATCGAGATGACGAACGGCGTGCCGGACGGTTTTCGCGTGGACGAGCACGGCAACGTCTGGACCAGCGCCGAAGACGGCGTGCACTGCTATTCGCCGCAGGGCGAACTGCTGGGCAAGATCCTGCTGCCGGAAGTGGTGTCGAACCTCACGTTCGGCGGGCTGAACCGCAACCGGCTGTTTATTACCGCGACGTCGTCGGTTTATTCAGTGTACGTTGGCGTGCGCGGTGCGGGGCGCTGAGCGGCGCCCGCTACCTTTTCCTTTGCCTTACGCGGTGGTCGAGATCAGGCCAGTGGTTTGACCGCTGGCCAGCATCAATTGCACGAGTTCGGCCTCCGCGGTCTGCAGCGACGATTCGATCTGGCTGGCCTGCGAGAGCTTCGCGCTCTGCTGCGCCGAGGCGTCCGATTTCGCCGTGGTCGCGGCCGCGTTGCCGGTCTGGCTGCCGTCCGACGAACCTGACGTGCCCGATTGCGAAGCCCCCGACGTTGCCGCCGACGACGATCCGCCCGAATTCTGCACCTGCGCCAGTTGCGCTTCGAGTGACTTGATCAGCGCCTTGAGCTTGTCGATGGCGGTCGTGGTCGCATCGCTCGTCGACGATGACGAACCGCCGCCACCTCCGCCTCCACCGCCGCCCGATTTTTTCGCGCTCGACGTCGATGTCGTAGACGTGCCCGACGAAGTCGAACTGCTGCTGGACGTGCCGCTCGTGTCCGTGCTGTTCGTGCTGCTGGTGCTGCTGGTGCTCGCGGTCGAATTCGATGCGCTCGTGTTGCCCGTGGTGCTGGCGTTGCTATTGGCCCCGGCAGTACTGGTGCTGGTCGTCGCGGTGGCGTAAGTGGCCGCGCTGGTTGGCTGGATCTGCATGGATTCCGGTCCTTGAAATGGTGCGGCGCCGCTGGCGAGCGCGATAAATACCCCTGATCCGGATTACGGCCGTGTAAGAGCAGGCCTTGAGCGCTAATATGTTACGGGTGTTTACCAGAAGTTGTGCGCGAGTAAGGTTGAGGTCGTGCCTCCCCGCATTCGGTTCCGGCCCCACTCCGGCGTATGATTCGATGTCGCGCCTACGCGCCCAACCGAACGCTTTCGCCACGGTATCCGCCGGGCTTTCTCAGGCATGCAACTTCCCGGCTCTACCGTTCCGATCTCGCTCGTTGCAGGTTTTCTCGCGGCTGCGCGCGCGCAGCCCGAAGTCGTCGAGCGCTATCTGGAGGAGGCGGGCATTCCCGGCGAGCTGCTGGACGAACCCGGCGCACGCGTGACCGAGGAGCAGTTCTCCACGCTCTACCGCATGCTGGCGATCGAGATCGACGACGAAATGCCGGGCGTTTTCAGTCGTCCGTTTCGCAGTGGCACGCTGAAGTTTCTCTGTTTGAGCCTGCTCGATGCGCGCAATCTGGAAACGGCGCTGCATCGCTTTGGCCAGTTTTTCCATATCGTTCTCGACGATTTCCGGCTCGAATCGCGACGCAGCGAATTGCTGGCCCAGGTGGAACTGCGCCCGCATCCGGCCTTTGGCGCGCTCAGCCCGCTCGGTCAGGAACTGATGCTCAAGCTCGCGCATGGTGTGTCGTCCTGGCTGATCGGCCAGAAGATTCCGTTTCTGCAAGTCGATCTGGCCTGCGAGCGGCCGGCGCACGCGCACGATCATCGCTACTTCTTTTCCGGGCCGGTGCGCTTCGGTTGTGAAACGGCGTTGTTCCGCTTCAGCGCCGCCTATCTGGACATGCCGATCCGGCAGAGCAAGCGCAATCTGCGCCAGTTTCTCGCGCGCTCGCCCGGCGACTGGATTTTCGAATCGTTCAGCGAGCAACTGGTCAGCCATCAGGTGCGTCAATATCTGGCCAGCACGCTGCCGGAAATGCCGACCATCGAAGCCGCTTCCGATCATCTGCATTGCTCGGTGCGCACACTCTGCCGCAGACTGGCCGCCGAAGACACCTCGTTCCAGGCGCTCAAGGACGAACTGCGCCGCGACGTGGCGATCCAGCGCCTGACCGATACGCAGGACACCATCGCGGCCATTGGCGCCGATATCGGCTTCGACGACCCCAGCGCCTTTCACCGCGCGTTCCGTCACTGGACCGGCAGCACGCCCGGCACCTATCGCGGCCGCGATTGACGCGCACCCCCTCATCTGGGTGGGGCAGGCGGCAAACACACCAGGATGAACCCTGGTCACCCTTTTAAACACGCGTTCTTCAGGCAGAGTGTGGCCAGATTTGTCACTAGATGGGCCGGTTTGGACAGTCCATCTGCGCGCCTTTGCCGCTACGATGGGTCGGACATTGCCCCTGTCGCTGCGCTTATGCCGCGCAGCTGCAACCGGATAACCGGCTGCTGGCAGGGCTTCCCCGATCTACCGCGTGATTGAAAGGTTCGCCATGAGCTTTACTGCCCCCGTCAAGGACATGCTGTTCGTATTGAAAGAGCTGGCTGGCATCGACGCTGTCGCTGCGCTGCCCGGCTACGACGATGCCGGCTTCGAAACCGCCCAGGCGGTGCTCGAGGAAGCGGCGAAGCTCTGTGGCGAAGTCATCGCGCCGCTGAACGTGGAAGGCGACCGCGCGCCCAGCAGCTGGCGCGACGGCGAAGTCACGGCCACGCCGGGCTTCAAGGCCGCGTTCGAGCAATTTGCCGAGGGCGGTTGGCAAGGTTTGCAACATCCGGTCGAATACGGCGGCCAGGGTCTGCCCAAGCTGATCGGCACGCCTTGCAACGAAATGACCAACGCGGCGAACCTCTCGTTCGCGCTGTGCCCGCTGCTGACCGACGGCGCGATCGAAGCGCTTCTCACGGCCGGCACGGAAGAACAGAAGCAGCGCTATGTGCCGAAGCTGATTTCGGGCGAATGGACCGGCACGATGAATCTGACCGAGCCGCAAGCCGGCTCCGATCTCGCGCTGGTGCGCTCGCGCGCCGAGCCGCAGGCCGACGGTTCGTACAAGGTGTTCGGCACCAAGATCTTCATTACCTGGGGCGAACACGACATGGCCGATAACATCGTCCATCTCGTGCTGGCGCGCGTGCCGAATGCACCCGAAGGCGTGAAGGGCATCTCGCTCTTTATCGTGCCGAAGTTCCTGATCAACGAAGACGGCACGCTGGGCGCGCGCAACGACGTGCATTGCGTGTCGATCGAACACAAGCTCGGCATCAAGGCGAGCCCGACCGCGGTGCTCCAGTACGGCGATAACGGTGGCGCGATCGGCTATCTGATCGGCGAACAAAATCGCGGCCTCGAATACATGTTCATCATGATGAACGCGGCGCGCTTCGGCGTGGGCACGCAAGGCGTGGCGATCGCCGAGCGCGCGTATCAGCAGGCTGTGGGTTATGCGAAGGAGCGTGTGCAGAGCCGCCCGGTCGACGGTTCGGCGAAGCAGTCGGTGACGATCGTGCATCACCCCGACGTGCGCCGCATGCTTGCGACCATGCGCTCGATGACCGAAGGCGCCCGCGCGCTCGCCTACGTAGCGGCCGGTCACGCCGATATCGCCCACCGTCACGCCGATGAAGCCGTGCGTGCGCGTCATCAGGCGATCTACGAATTCCTCGTGCCGATCGTCAAGGGCTGGAGCACGGAGATGGCCAACGACGTCACGAGCCTGGGCGTGCAGGTGCATGGCGGCATGGGTTTCATCGAGGAAACCGGCGCGGCGCAACACTATCGCGACGCGCGCATTCTCGCGATCTACGAAGGCACCACGGCGATTCAGGCGAACGATCTGATCGGCCGCAAGACGGCGCGTGACGGCGGTGCGGTGGCAAAGGCGCTGCTCGACGAGGTGGCGCAAACCATCGAAGCGCTCGGTCAGGCTGAAGGTGCCGCCGCGGCATCGTTGCGCGCGCAACTGGAATTCGGCGTGCAGGCGCTGTCGCGCGTGATCGACTTCGTGCTGGAAAACGTCAAGCGCGATCCGAACGCGGTGTTCGGCGGCAGCGTGCCGTATCTGAAGCTCGCGGGCATCGTGCTGTGCGGCTGGCAGATGGCGCGCGCCTTGCTGGCGGCGCAGCGCAATCTCGCCGACGATCCCGCGTTCTACGGCGCGAAGATCGCCATCGCGCAGTTCTACGGCGAACACGTGCTCTCGCAGGCGGGCGCTCTCGCGACGGCAGTGCTGACTGCGCGCGGCGATCAAGGCATCCTCGCACTCGCCGAAGACCAGTTCTGATGTTCTGATTTGCCCGGCGCGGCGGCCACAGACGCCGCGCCGGAAGATGGGGGAGACGCAGTATGAATGCGAACAACGTAAACGAATTGATTGCGCAGTACGGTCCGCGCGAATCGATGGAATATGACGTGGTGATCGTCGGCGGCGGGCCTGCGGGTTTGTCGGCGGCGATTCGCCTGAAGCAACTGGCCGCGGAAAAAGGCGCCGAAATCGGCGTGTGCGTGCTGGAAAAAGGCTCGGAGATTGGCGCGCATATTCTGTCGGGCGCTGTCATGGACCCGCGCGCGATCACCGAACTCTTTCCCGACTGGAAAGAGCAGGGCGCGCCGCTGAATGTGCCGGTAGCCGAGGACAAGTTTTTGTTCCTTTCGGAGAGCGGCGCGAAATCGGTGCCGAACTGGGCGCTGCCCGATAACTTCAAGAATCACGGCAATTACGTCATCAGCCTCGCGAATGTGACGCGCTGGCTGGGTCAGCAGGCCGAAGCGCTGGGCGTTGAGATTTTCCCGGGCTTTCCGGCCGCGGAAATTCTCTATCACGACGATGGCTCGGTGAAAGGCGTGGCCACCGGCAATATGGGCATCGGCAAAGATGGCGAGCCGACCGAGAATTTCCAGCTCGGCATGGAATTGCACGCGAAATACACGCTGTTTTGCGAAGGCGCGCGCGGGCATCTGGGTCGTCAACTGAATGAGGCGTTCAAGCTTGGCAAGGACGCCGATCCGCAGGTGTATGGCATCGGCATCAAGGAGCTTTGGGAGATCGATCCTGCGAAGCATCAACCGGGGCTCGTCGTGCATACCGCCGGTTGGCCGCTGGAAAACGATACCTATGGCGGCTCGTATCTCTATCACACGGAAAACAACCAGGTGATGGTGGGTTTTATCGTCGGGTTGGCGTATACAAATCCGTATTTGTCGCCGTTCGAGGAATTCCAGCGTTACAAGACGCATCCGGCGATCCGCAAGTATCTGGAAGGCGGCAAGCGTGTTTCGTATGGCGCGCGCGCGATTACGGCGGGCGGTCTGATGTCGCTGCCGAAGCTGGTTTTCCCCGGCGGCGCGCTGGTGGGCGACGATGCGGGTTTCCTGAATGTCTCGCGTATCAAGGGCAGCCACGCGGCAATCAAGTCTGGCATGCTGGCAGCCGAAGCGGCATTCGAAGCAGTGCAGGCGGGCCGTCAAAGCGATGAACTGACTGCTTACCCGCAAGCGTTCAAGCAGTCGTGGCTGCATGAAGAACTGCATAAGGCCCGTAATTTTAAGCAGTGGCTGAGCAAGGGCTTGTACCTTGGCACGCTGATGGTCGGTCTCGAACAGAAGGTGCTGGGCGGCAAGGTGCCCTGGACGCTGCATCATCAGCATCGCGACCACGAGACGCTCAAGCCCGCGTCGCAATGCAAACCGATCGTCTATCCTAAACCTGACGGCAAGCTCACATTCGACCGGCTTTCTTCGGTGTTTATTTCGAACACGAATCACGAAGAGAATCAGCCCGCGCATTTGACGCTCAAAGACGCGAATGTGCCGGTCGGCATCAATCTCACGACTTACGCCGGACCGGAAGCGCGTTTCTGCCCGGCAGGCGTTTATGAATTTGTGAAGGACGATGCGGACGCAGACCGTTTGCAGATCAACGCGCAGAACTGCGTGCACTGCAAAACCTGCGATATCAAAGATCCGACGCAGAACATTGTCTGGGTCACGCCCGAAGGCGGCGGCGGTCCCAACTATCCGAACATGTAATGCCCGCCGCGCTCAGGCGCGGGGACCATCGAACGAGGAGTGCATATGAGCAAGGAAGTCGTAGTCGTCGGCGGTGTACGGACCGCCATCGGTAAGTTCGGCGGCAGCCTGAAGGACATGGCGCCGACTGAACTGGGCGCTCTGGTGCTGCGCGAACTGCTCGCACGCAGCGAAGTGAAGCCCGAAGACGTGGGCCATGTGGTGTTCGGCAATGTGATCGCGACGGAGCCGAAGGATCTGTATCTCTCGCGCGTGGCGGCCATCGACGCGGGCATCCCGGAATCGACGCCCGCTTTCAACGTGAACCGTCTGTGCGGTTCGGGCCTGCAGGCGATCGTATCGGCCGCGCAGACCATCATGCTGGGCGACGCCGGTGTCGCGATCGGCGCGGGTGCCGAGAACATGAGCCGCGCGCCCTATATCACGCCCGATGCGCGTTTTGGTGCACGCATGGGCGATGTGCGTCTGGTCGACATGATGCTCGGCGCGCTCAACGATCCGTTCCATACGGTGCCGATGGGCGTGACAGCCGAAAACGTCGCGCGCAAGTTCGATATCTCGCGCGAGCGTCAGGATGCGCTGGCGCTCGAATCGCATCGCCGCGCGGCGCAGGCGATTGCCGAAGGCCGTTTTGCTGGCCAGATCGTGCCGGTCAAGCGCACGGTGAAAGGCCGCGAAGTCGTCTTCGATACCGACGAGCATCTGCGCACCGACGCAACGATTGAAGATTTTTCGAAGCTCAAGCCGGTGTTCGCGAAGGAAAACGGCACGGTCACGGCGGGCAATGCGTCGGGTATCAACGACGCTGCCGCCGCTGTGCTGCTGATGTCGCGCGAAGCCGCCGAGCAGCGCGGCATTGCGCCGATGGCGCGCCTCGTGGCCTACGCGCATGCGGGCGTCGATCCGCTGCATATGGGCATCGGCCCTGTGCCGGCCACGCGCATTGCGCTGGAGCGTGCTGGTCTGCGTATCGAAGACCTCGACGTGATCGAATCGAACGAAGCGTTCGCAGCGCAAGCCTGCGCCGTGACGCAGGAACTCGGCCTCGATCCGGCCAAAGTGAATCCGAACGGTTCGGGGATTTCGCTGGGCCATCCGATCGGCGCGACGGGTACGCTCATCACGGTGAAGGCGCTGCATGAACTGCAACGCGTGAATGGTCGCTATGCGCTGGTGGCGATGTGTATCGGCGGCGGTCAGGGTATTGCAGCGATTTTCGAGAATCTGCGCTAAATCGGTTAGCGTTGTACGGCACGAGACTGGAGACACACATGCAACACGAGGCGATTCAAGCGAACGACGCGGATGATGTGAACGAGGACGCGTCGTCGGCCTATGCCTATCCGCTGCTGATCAAACGCCTCCTGCAGACGCCGCTGTCGCATGCGCGCGACCAGGAGATCGTCTATCGCGGCAAGGTGCGCATCACTTATGCGCAGATGTTCGAGCGTATCGCGCGCCTCGCGAATGGCCTGCAAGGGCTGGGCGTGAAGAAGGGCACGACGGTGGCGGTGATGGATTGGGACAGCCACCGTTACCTGGAGTGTTACTTCGCAGTGCCAATGATGGGGGCGGTGCTGCAGACCGTAAACATCCGTCTTTCGCAGGCCGAGATTGCCTATACGATCGATCATGCTCGTGCCGAAGTCGTGCTGGTGCATGCAGATTTTCTGCCGGTGCTGGATGCGATCCGCGAAAAGCTGCCGCGTGTGCACACCTTCATTCTGATCGACGATGAAGGCAACGTGACGCCGCAGCCGGGTATCGAATTCGCCGACGAATACGAGCGTTTGCTCGCATCCAGCGGCACGCATTTCGATTTCCCCGACTTCGACGAAAACACGCGCGCCACCACTTTCTACACGACCGGCACGACCGGTCTGCCGAAGGGCGTGTATTTCTCGCATCGGCAACTGGTTTTGCACACCATCACGGTGATGGCGGCGCTCACGAGTCCGGAGAGCGGCCAGCGCGTGCATCGCGGCGACGTCTATATGCCGCTTACGCCGATGTTCCACGTGCACGCGTGGGGCATGCCGTATATCGCCACGTTGATGGGCGTGAAGCAGGTGTATCCGGGCCGTTATGTGCCGGATCGTATCGTGGAGTTGCTGCGCGACGAAGGCGTGACTTACTCGCATTGCGTCGGCACGATCCTGCATATGCTGCTGAGCTGCCCGCAGGCCAAAACGGCTGATTTCAGCAAGTGGAAGGTGGTGATCGGCGGCGGCGCGCTGCCGCATGGTCTAGCGCGCGCGGCGCTCGAACGCGGCATCGACATTTTCACGGGCTATGGCATGTCCGAAACGTGCCCGGTGCTCACGCTCGCGCAGTTGATGCCGTCGCGCGAACCGCGCAGCCTGGACGAAGAAGTGAGTCTGCGTTGCCGTACGGGCTTGCCGATTCCGCTTGTCGATCTGCGTATCGTCGATACCGAAATGCGCGACGTGCCGCATGACGGCGTGGCGAGCGGCGAAGTGGTGGTGCGCGCGCCGTGGCTCACGCAAGGGTATCTGCACAATCCGGAAGCATCGAAGGTGCTGTGGGAAGGCGGTTATCTGCACACGCAGGACGTGGCGCGTATTGGCACGGACGGCTATCTGCAGATAACGGATCGTATCAAGGACGTGATCAAGACCGGCGGTGAATGGGTGTCGTCGCTCGATATCGAAAGCCTGATTTCGCAGCATCCGGCCGTGGCCGAAGTGGCGGTGATCGGCATCAAGAGCGAGAAATGGGGCGAGCGTCCTGCTGCTGTGATCGTGCTGCGCGAGGAGCGCGACGCACCGGTCAGCGCCGAGGATATTCGCACGCACGTGATGCAATTCGTCGAGACCGGCAAGATCTCGAAGTATGCGGTGCCGGAAGTGGTGAAGTTCGTCGACGCACTGGAGAAAACCAGCGTGGGCAAACTGAACAAGAAATGGCTGCGTGAGAATTTCAATTGATGTAGCGGCAGGGTTCCGGCGCCACGGTAGCAGGCCACGGTGGCGCCGGAGAAGTGCAGCGATCGTTCATGCGCGCCTTGGGCGCGCTTTTTTTTCGTCCGTACTTGACTTAAGTCGGACGCGCCTGGCGTGCCCACGGCAGGCGGCGTTTCGCCGACGTATCGAGACGCGGCCACTGCATGCGCTCCACGGTGATCTGGCGACGCGGCGCATCGGCGATAAAGCGGTCGAGCGTTTCGCGGATATCCCGGTCGACGAAATCGGCGCGCTCGGCGTCGATCAATACGGTCGCGCGATCGGGAATGCGTGCGAGGCAGCGCATCAGCATAGGCTTCGCAAGAAATGAGGCATCCTTACGAAATGACAGCAGGTAGTGGTCGTCATGTTCGGCGAGCGCGAAGGTATCGTCGAGATTGGCGCGCATCGCCAGCAGCATGCTGACGGTAATGCCGATTCCGATGCCGATCAACAGATCGGTCATCAGCACGCCCACGATGGTAGCGATGAAAGGAATCAGGCGCTCCACGCCTTCGCGCATCATCGCCACGAACAGCGCGGGCTTCGCGAGCTTGTAGCCGGTCTGGATCAGGATCGCCGCGAGGCAGGCCAACGGGATCAGGTTCAGCACGCTCGTGAGCGCGAATACGCTCACGAGCAGCAGCACTCCATGCACGAAGGCGGAAAACCGCGTGCGTGCGCCCGCGTTGAGGTTCGCGGAGCTACGCACGATCACCGCTGTGATCGGCAGGCCGCCCAGCGCGCCGGCGATCATATTGCCGACGCCCTGCGCCTTGAGTTCGCGGTCGGGCGAGGCGCGGCGGCGTTGCGGGTCCATCTGCTCGACGGCTTCGAGGCTCAGCAGCGTTTCCAGGCTCGCGACCACGGCGAGCGTGAGCGCAACGCGCCAGACATCGGCATCGACGAACTGGGTGAAATCCGGCAGCGCGAGTGCGCCTGCCAGCGCATCGAACGAGGCGAGCGAATCCAGCGCGACGCGTTGCTCGACCGGCAGCGCAAATGCGGGCGCGAAGGCGTCGAGCAGAACCGTCACGCCGATACCCAGCGCGACCACGGCGAGCGGTCCGGGCACCGCGCGCACCAGCGCAAAGCGTTTCGCACGCGGCGATTCCCATGCGAACAGCAAGGCGACGGAAACGACGGCGAGCACGAGTGCGGGCACAAGCACCGGGCCGAACGCAGTATCGATCGCGGCGGAAGCGTGGGTGGTAGAAGCGGTGGTGGAAGCGGCGTGCGCGCCGACACCCATCGCCAGCGGCACCTGTTTGACGATCAGCAGCAAGCCAATCGATGCCAGCATGCCCTTGATGACGGGCACCGGCACGAAGCTCGCCAGTTGCCCGGCGCGCAGCAGACCGAACACGACTTGCAGCGAGCCCGCGAGCAGCACCGCGCACAGAAACGCCGAAAAACTGCCGAGCGTGCCGATGGCGGACACCACGATCACGACGAGACCGGCGGCCGGGCCGCTCACGCTCAGATGCGAACCGCTGAGCAGCGCCACCACAAGGCCGCCGACGATGCCGGACAGCAGGCCGGCGAACGGCTCGACGCCGGACGCCGTGGCGATGCCGAGACACAGCGGCAGCGCGACGAGAAAGACCACGATGCCAGCGAACAGATCGCTGCGCAGGGTCGCGAAGTCGATGGAACGAGATTTCGGCATGGAAATTCCAGAGTGGGGAGTTCGGTCCAAAGGTCTTTCAGGCGGCGACGGCGGCGTTGTGCGCGTCGTGCAGTTGCAGCAGCCGGCCTTCGCGCAGGCCGAAAACCCAGCCGTGCACTTGCGGCCGGCGTTTGGCGTCGCGCAGGATCGGCGAGGCTTCGAGGCGCGCGACCTGCTCGATCACATTGAGTTCGGCGAGACGGTCGACGCGTGCATCCATGTCGCCGATGGCGTCGAGTTCCGCGCGATGTCGCGCGGCCAGTTCGCGCAGCCCGGCGATGCGGCGGTTCACGAGCGGCAGCGCGGGCGAGGGCGCCGAAAGCGCGGCGCGCACGCCGCCGCAATGGTGATGGCCGCACACGATGATGTGTTCGACTTCGAGTGCATGCACGGCGTATTCGACCACGCTGGAGGCGTTGGCGTCATCGGCGGCGAACAGGTTGGCAATATTACGGTGTACGAACAGTTCGCCCGGCCGGGCGTTGATGATGCGCTCGGCGGGCACGCGGCTGTCCGAACAACCGATCCAGAGTACGCGCGGCTGCTGGCCCTGTGCGAGTTGGGTAAAGAAGTCCGGTTCTCGGGCCGCTATTTCGCTGGACCACGCGAGGTTGGCGAGCAGGAAGCGTTTCGGAGGGTTCATCGTTTCAGACTCCAGGTCGGCGGGGGAAGTGAGTTTACGAATAGCTTTCGATAGGATGGTTCCGAAAATAAATCGCGTGCGACGAAAAAAAATCGAAAAATATTCAGCTTGGATGTTTTGTTAAATTCGCATGCGCGGGATGGCGTTTGGGGCATCGAAACCTGGCGTATCGACGCTCTAATCGATTTCCTTTTATGCCTCTTGTAGATTTAACAATTTGACGTTATATTTTTTATAACAATAGAACCTGAGAGAGCACCGCAGCGACGCGGCGCGCCTGTGTATCGTTCTGGCGCGCCGCGATCGCCCGGATTGTCGTATGGCTTCATCCGATATCTGGTTGGTCCGTTATCCGTTATTCCGTGAAGCGCTGTTTCATGGCGCCATGCCGCTTGGCGCGCTGCCGCCCCAGGCGCGCGCGGTCATCGCCCAGCGCGTGTTTGCGGGAGGTGCTGCGGGAGACATTGCCGGGAGCACCGCCCGGCACGTTGTAAGCGATGTGCGCGTGGCGTACGTCGAACTGCCCATGACGCTCGTCGACGAGGCAGTGCGCGCTCATTGCGAACTCGGTGAGGGCGAGAATCTGGACGCCGCGATCGGCGAAACCCGTTTGCACTATCCGCGCGTGGCGCGTCCACCGTGTCTGCTGATGCCCGGGCAGGGCGTTTTTCTCGATAGCTGGATGCGCTTTCTTGCCTATCGGGCGCGCGGCGATATCACCGTGCCCGTGCTGGCCGTCGACTGGTTCACGCTTTACGAACGCATTGCGCGGATGCTCGAAGGCGAGCAGGCCGCAACGCCTTACTCGCGCCTCGCGGCCGATCGTTGTGAAGCGCGCGAGCCTGGTTTCATCGAATAGACACAATTAGAAGAAAGCCTGCGGGAGATCGGCGCCAGATCGCCGGAGCGAAAGCGGTTATGGGTTTATCGGCGCGGTAAAATGCATCGCATTCCCTTGCGCACGACGTGTTGGGAATGTCCGAGCAGTCGACGATAGGCGAATTTCCCACCATGACGCGCCCTGCTGATATCTACTTCCGTTTTCTGCAATTGGCAGACGCGCTGCGAGGTCTGCCCACGCTGCCGGCGCTCGATCCGCTCGAGCAACGCATCCTCGAATGCGTGGCGCGCGTTGCGCAGACGAACGAGCGTCTTTCGGTGCGGGACATCATGGCCAAAAGCGAACTGGGTTCGCCGGCCACGCTGCATGCGCGTCTGACTTCGATGCGCGGGAAAGGCTGGGTGCGTCTGGGCGATACCGAGGACGCGCGCCGCAAACAGGTCGAACTCACGCCCGCCGCGCTGCGCCACTTCGATAAACTCTCCGAAGCGTTTCTGCGCGCCGCGAAAGACGAATAACGCGCGGCTGGCGCTTTTTCATCGTCTTCTCGCCGTCTCCTTCCATTTCGATGATTCACAAAATTCTAGTCAGCGCGTGTCTGCTCGGCAGCCCGGTTCGATACAACGGCGCGGCGAAGACGCTGGCGCATCCGCTGCTCGACGCATGGCAGCGCGAAGGGCGCATCGTCTCGGTGTGCCCGGAGCTGATGGGCGGATTTGGCGTGCCGCGGCCGGCGGCTGAGATCGCATTCGCGCGGCAAGGCGCCGATGTGCTGGCGGGCGGCGCGCAGGTGGTCGATCTTTCCGGTGCGGATGTTTCGGCGTTGTTCGTGGCTGGTGCGCAGGCGGCGCTGGCTGCCGCGCGCGAGCACGACTGCCGCTTCGCCTTGCTGATCGATGGCAGTCCCTCGTGTGGGAGCGGATTCATCTACGACGGCAGTTTTTCCGGGCAGCGCCACGCCGGGGCAGGGGTGACGGCGGCCTTGCTGCGCACGAACGCTATCGAAGTATTCGCCGATTCGGAAATCGAAGCGCTGGCCGAGCGGTTGGCGCGCGAAGAAGGCTGAGATCGATTGAAACGGTTCGTGCCGCCGGATTCGAAAGCGCACGTTGTTCTCTTCCGCGCTTCACGTTGATATCGGCTCGCGCTCCGCGAGCATCGAAAATTCCTGATTTTCCAACCTCGGCACGTTCTCAGCGATGCTTCACGGCTGAAATACGAACATTATAAAAGTAATGTCAAAATATGAACTCTGCGAGGTAGAAAATAGACGGTTTACGTTGTAATATTAACGAATCAAATATGCACGCAAATACCATGTCAGACGTCGCCCCCGAAGAAGTCCGCATCAGCGCTGAAATCGAGCGTCTCAAGGCTGAGTTCCCCAAGACGCGCGAGCTCTATCGCGAGGTGTGCGCTCTCTTGTTTTTCCGCTTCGGCATAACGCCTACCGCGAACCGTCTTTATCAACTGGTTCATCGCGGCAGCATGGGCACGCCTACGGCGGTGCTGTCCGAGTTCTGGGCGGAATTGCGCGAAAAGAGCCGCGTGCGCATCGAGCATGCTGACCTGCCGGAAGAGTTGCAGGGCGCGGCGGGCGAACTGGTCGCCGCGTTGTGGACGCGCGCCACGGCGGCTGCGCAGGCTTCGCTCGAAGCGTTGCGCGTGGAAGTCGAAGCGGTGCGCCACGAAGCCGAAACGCGCGTCGCGACCTTGCAGAACGATCTGGTGCGTACGGAAACCGCGCTGGAGCAACGCACGACAGCCTTGCTGGCCGCGCAGGTGCGCATTCACGAACTGGAGCAGGTACAGGCCGCAGGCGAAGCCACGCGCGTGGCGCTCGAAGGGCAGGTTACGGGCTTGCAGCAGGAAGGCCGCGAGCGTGACGCGGCGCTCGTCCAGGCGCGTGCCGATTTCGCCGCCGAACTCGACAAACTGCGCGCAGGCGCCGAACTGGCGGAAACGCGTTTGCAGGCGTCGGAAAAGCGTGCGCTGCTGGAAATCGAGCGCGAGCGGGCGACGAGTACGCGCCTGCAGCGCGATCTGGACGCCGCCACGAAGCGAGCGACACAAGCGGAAGAGTCCGCCCGCGCCGAAGCGCAGGCACTACAGGCGCAACTGGGCGATCTGCGCCATCAGGCCGGGATGCTCGAAGGCCGTCTGGAAGCGCAGCGCATCGCGCACGCAGCGCAGACGCAGGAAGTGGAAGCATTGCGCACCAGGGCTAGCGCAGCGGCGGCGGCCAATGCCGTGCCCGGCACGCGTCGTACGCCGCGGCGTGCGGCAAGATCGGTGGAAGTCGCTGCGAAGCCTTTGCGCGTGCCGCGCAAGAAAGCGGTGCAAAACTGATCGACATCGACGCGCCCCGTGGCCCTACACATCCTTGCCATGCTGGATCTACTCATGGGGCCACGACTTCGCTAACGTAATCGGCTTTCCCCCACCAGAAAGCAGGAGAAGCCGAGGATGTCCGAGAGCGAGAACAACAATAACAACAACGAAACCGATTCCGTCGCCCGCCAAAGCGTGCCGACGCCGCGCACGCGCGTGCGCCGCATCGCCGAGCGCGCGCAATACGATCGCGACACGCTGTACGCGATTCTCGACGCCGCGTACGTCTGCCACGTCGCCTTCGCGGACGATCATGGCGTGCATTGCATTCCTACCGCATGCTGGCGCGAAGGCGATCATCTCTACATCCACGGCTCCAATGGCAGCCGCATGCTCAAACTCGCCGCCGATGGCGCGCAGGTCTGCGTGACGATCACGCATCTCGACGGCCTCGTGCTCGCGCGCTCGGCCTTCAATCACTCGATGAACTATCGCTCGGCGATGATCTATGGCGCGTTCGAAGTGGTCGCGAACGAGCACAAGGCGGCTGCGCTCGACGCGTTCATGGAGCACATCGCACCCGGGCGCCTGCACGAAGCGCGCGCGGGCAATCGCAATGAACTGGCCGCGACGACCGTGCTGCGTCTGCCGCTCGACGAATCGGTTGCCAAGGTGCGTGCGAAAGGCCCGGAAGACGACGAGGAAGATCTCGATCGTCCGGTCTGGGCAGGCGTGTTGCCGATGGCGCTCAAGCCGCTCGCGCCTGAACGGGACGGCGCGTTGCCTGAAAGCGGCGAACCCGCCTACGTGAGCGAATGGGCGAAACGCGCCGCAAGCTGATGGTTTTCGGCCGCGCCGCCGGGTTGCCCGGCGGCGCAGAATCTCATTGCGTGATCGCCGAAGTCGATTTAGCAGGCTGCGGCGCGAACGCCATCTCCCGGATCGCATCGCCTTCGACGCGATAGCGAATCCACTCGCTTTGCGCCTTCGCGCCGAGCGATTCGTAGAACTGGATCGCCGGTTCGTTCCAGTCCAGCACGCTCCATTCGAAGCGTCCGCAGCCTTTTTCCCACGCAATCGCCGCGAGATGCTGCAGCAGGCGTTTGCCTGCGCCAAGTCCGCGCGCGTCGGGAGAAACGTACAGATCTTCCAGATACAGACCGGCTTTGGCCTGCCACGTCGAATACGAGAAAAAGTACACCGCGTAGCCGATTGCCTTGCCGTCGAGTTCGCAGATCAAGGCCTTCGAAGGCGATTCCGCACCGAATAGCGAAGCGACGATGCTTTGCGTCGTCGCGGCAACCTGGTCTTCGGCCTTCTCGTAGATGGCGAGTTCGGTAATGAAATGGAGGATGAGCGCCGCGTCGTCAGCGACGGCGGGTCGGATAGTCAGTGCCATGATGATGATTCGGTTCCAGGGAAGCAAGGGAGTAGCAGGCTGACGATGTTAGTCGAAATGCAATCTGCGTATACTGCATTTTCCTCATTGCCGAATGAACGTTATGCATCATGACCTGCGTCGTCTCGACCTGAACCTGCTGCTGGTATTCGACGCGCTCGTGCGGCACCGCTCGGTGACGCTGGCGGCCGACGAGTTGTCCATGAGCGCATCGGCGTTGAGCCATGCGCTGGCGCGTCTGCGCGATGCGCTCGCGGACGAACTGTTCGTGCGCGTCGGCAATGAAATGCGCCCGACGGCGGCCGCCGAACGCATCATGCGACCGGTTGGCGAGGCGCTCGATCTGCTGCACGCAGGGCTCGCGCCGGTGCGTCAGTTCGATCCCGCCGCGAGCGAGCGCACATTTGTGTTCGCCGCGACCGACTACACGGCGTTCGCCATCCTTCCTGCCTTTATCGCGCGGATGCAGCAGGCCGCGCCGAGTTTGCGTTTCAAGGTGGTGTATTCGCGCGGGCGGGAGTCTGCCGACGAACTCGCTTCCGGGCGCATCGATTTTGCGCTCGGCTATGACGAAGAGGCGTTGCCGTTGCCCGCCGGTGTCGAAAGCGCGGACTGGTTTTCCGATGAATACGTGGTGATCGCCAGCCGTCAGCATCCGTCGATTCGTCGCAAGCTGAGCATGGCGCAATATCTCGCCGCGCAGCATGTGGTCGTGACGCCGTGGGACGAGTCGCGCGGCTCGATCGATCTCGTGCTCGACCGCCTGGGCGTGGCGCGCGACGTGGCGGTGCAATTGCCGTCCGTGCTCGTCGCGCCTTTTATCGTCGCGAATTCCAGCCTGCTGATGACGGTGCCGCGTCACGCCGCGCGCGTGTTGCGCGATGCCGCGCCGGTGACGATCTATCCCACGCCGTTCGCGCCGCCGCGTTATACGCTGAAGATCTATCAACACAGGCGGCACGCGGGGACGCCCGCGCATCAATGGATACGCGATCAGTTGCTGCGGTCCGTGCCCAGTCGGGTGGGCTAAAGCTCATCCGTTTATTGCCGTTAACTGCTTATTGTTCGCAAGAAATGAGAGGTCGGGGGAGTGGGTTGCAATAGCAATAGCAATAGAACGAAAAAAACGGGAATTAACGCGATAGTCATGATCATGGGGTGTTCGCTGGCAACTCAGGCAGCCCATGCGATCGCGCAGACCAAGGTCCATCACGTCCAGCAAACGCATCATTCGAAAGTCGCGGCGTCGTCGCACGAACATCACCTGCCTGAGCGCTTCCAGCACGTTGGGCACTCGAAACACGAGGAACGGGCGAAACATACGCGTGGGTTGATGGCCCATCCAGAGGCACGCCGATATACGCATCGCGTGCGCTTTCACCAGCACCCGATTCACCACGGTCCATGGGCGCCCCGCGCGGTTCACCATATTCATCGGGCGCGATCCGAGCAGGAAATGTGGCCCACCCAGACCACACACGCTCCCACGTGGGTTCTCCCTCCCGTCTGCGAGCAGGTCGTGAACTACACCGGCGCGTGTCAGCCAGCGGTGCTGGAAAGTCTTCGCGTTCTCGGTGTCCAGGCGCCGAATGTGGAAGACCGTGAGCGGATGGCCCAGCATCTCCAGTCGATGCTGGATCGCGAGGGCCTGGACCGCGTGCAGGCCGAATGCCAGTCTTTGTTGGCGGAGGATCAGCGCAAGATCGGCGGGCTTCAGACGCTGCTGGCTCGCGCCCATGTCGTCCCCTCGGATGACTGCTCCCAGGCGGTTCAGAATCTGGCCGGCGAGCAACTGACGGCTCAGGCCAACGCGGCACAGGTTCAGTCTGCGTCCGCTGCCGCGGGTGCGTCCGGCGCTGCGCAGGCGCCCGTGGCCTCGTCCGAACCGCAGAACGTGCAGCCGTAGAAACGGTGCTGTTCACCAATCCTGGCGGGTCTCCAGTGCCCGCAACCGGCTGCCTGCTTCCCCGATCTGCGGGATAACGCGTAGGCACGCCCGACTTGCACCCGTGAAATTGCCGTGCTAATTTTTCATGAAATTTGCACGATAAAATTTCACGGATGCCGCCATGTTCGTCGAGTCGACCCAGCATGTTGAGAGCTACTACGCCCAAACCCTGCCAGCCGCCGCGCCTGCGCGCCCGGCGCTGGAAGAGGATTGCGATGTCGATGTCCTGATCGTCGGCGCGGGGTTTAGCGGCTTGCATACGGCGCTGCGGCTGGCGCAGGCGGGCAAGCGCGTCGCCGTGGTGGAAGCCAGCCGCGTGGCGTGGGCCGCATCTGGCCGCAACGGCGGGCAGGCGCTGCTCGGCTGGTCGTGCGATATGGCGCCGCTCGAGCATTCGCTGGGCGTCGAGCGTGCCCGCGAGCTATGGGACAGCATGCGCTGGGCTGCGCGCGAAGTGCGCGAGTTGCCCGCGCGTCATGGTTTCGATATCGATTACCGGCCGGGAAGTCTCTGGGCCGCCGTGAAACCCAGCCGTGTTGCCCTGCTCGACGAAGCACGCGACGAAGCCGCGCAGAAGTGGGGCTACGACGCGCTGCGCGTGATTGAACAACGCGATATGCCAGAGTGGATCGGTAGCCCGCGCTATCGCGCCGCGCTCTACGATCCCGAGGCAGGGCATCTGAATCCGCTCAAACTCGCGCTCGGCATCTCGGCTGCCATCGAACAGGCTGGCGGCAAGATTTTCGAGCAGACGCGTGTGCAGTCGTGGCGCGAAGCGCCGTCCGGGTTTATCGCGACCACCGCGCAAGGCACGATTCGCGCCGATACGCTCGTACTCGCCTGCAACGCCTATATCGATCGCCTCGATCGCGAACTCGCGCGTCGCGTGCTGCCGGTCGGCACGTATCAGGTGGCGACCGCGCCGCTCGATCCGGCGCTCGCGCAGTCGCTGCTGCCGCGTAATAGTTGCGTGATCGACAATCAGTTTGTACCCGACTACTTCCGCCTGAGCCCTGATCATCGGCTGCTGTTTGGCGGCGCATGTACGTATCTGGGCGGCATCCCGAAGGATATCCGCGCGGCGATTCGCCCGAGCCTGGACCGGGCGTTTCCGCTACTGCGCGATGTCGCGCTCGAGTTCGCGTGGGGCGGCCATATCGATATCAGCATTCGACGCACGCCCGATCTCGGTCACGCGCGCGGGCGCTATTGGTTGCAGGGGTTTTCCGGGCACGGCGTATTGCCGACGCTTGCAGCGGCGCGCGCGGTCTCCGACGCGATCCTCGGCGATACGCGCTTGCTCTCGCACTACGAGGCCATCCATAATCCGCGTTTTCCGGGCGGCGACGCGCTGGCCGCGCCGCTGGAGGCGCTGGGCAAGCTCTGGTATCGCCTGCGCGACGTCGTTTGATGGAGTAAAACCGGCATGGACAGGCAGGAAGAGATCGAAGGGCTCGCGATCCTGATTCGCGATCTGCGCAAGCACAAGAAGGTCACGCTGGCGGAACTGGCGGAGCGCATCGGGCGCTCGGTGGGTTTTCTTTCGCAGGTCGAGCGCGGGCTGTCGCGGCCGACCGTGGCGGATCTCACCGCGATCGGCGAGGCGCTGCAGACGCCCACCACGTATTTTTACAGCGTCAGCAAGCCGCGCGCGTTGCCGTGGGTGACGCGACCGGCTGAGCGGCGCACGCTTTATTACGGCGGCGGCATTACGGACGTGCTGGTGTCGCCGAGCATGTCGTCGGGCTTTTCGATGCTGGAAAGCCTGCTGGAACCGGGCGCGACCAGCGGCGAGCGCCCGGTGGACGATAGCGACGAACAGGGCGGTTTCGTGCTCGACGGCGAACTGACCATTTGGCTCGACGCCGATGGCGAAGCCGTCACGCTCAAGACCGGCGACAGCTTCCAGCTACCTTCGCGCTGCCGCTTCAGCTACGCGAATCTTTCGGAGCAGCCTGCGCGCGTGCTCTGGGTTTTCACCTGATCTAGCCGTTTCAGCGCGCATCGCACTGCATGCGTTTTTTCTTGATGATCTGCATTCCTGATTAAAAAAATTCACTCGCGCCAACAAGGACCCTGACGTGACAGCCATCGCCTCCGATCTCCTGAGCGAAGTACGCGCCTTTCGAGCGGCGCATCCCGACGTGCAATACGTCGATCTGATCAGCCTCGATCTGCCGGGCCATTTCTACGGCAAGCGCTATCCCATCGGCATGCTCGAAAAAGTGGCCGCGGGCGCGATGCTCAAGCTGCCGCAGAACACGATCCTGCTCGGCGCGCAGGGCGGCGTGTATCCGATCGGCGATTATTGCTTTCACGACGGCGATCCAGACGCGGCGCGCCGGCTCGTGCCGGGCACGCTCAAACGGGTACGCTGGGAGCCGCAACCGCTCGCGCAGATGCTCATCACGTCGGACGGCACGGCGGCGCCCATCGGCTTCGAGCCACGCGAGGTGCTCGCGCGCGTGCTGAAGCGTTTCGCGCGGCGCGGGCTCAAGCCGGTCGTCGCGTTCGAGCTGGAGTTCTATCTCTTCGATGCGAAGCTGCGCGAAGGTTTGCCGCAACACGCGCGCGACACGCTGAGCAACGACGCCGACGATCAGCCGAACATGCATATCGAACGGCTTGCGCGTTTTTCGCCGGTGCTGCACGAGATGGTGGAGGCGGCGCGCGAACAGGGTGTCGACGCAACGGTCATCACCGCCGAACTCGGGCCGGGGCAGTTCGAGATCAATTTCGGCCATTGCGACGATGCGTTGCGTGCCGCCGACTGGTCTGCGCTTTTCTGCCGCAGCACGCGCGGCGTAGCGATGCAGCACGGCTATCGCGCGAGTTTCATGTCGAAACCCTGGCTCGACGCGCCGGGCAGCGGCATGCATGTGCACGTCAGTCTTTACGACGAGGCGGGGCGCAACGTGCTGGCGGCGAATGAGCGGCGCGGCTTGCGTCATGCCGTGGCCGGATGTCTTGCGCTGCTGCCGCATTGCATGCCGATTTTCGCGGCGAATCACAACGCGTTTCGCCGCTACGGAGCGATGGTCAACGCGGCGAGCCGGGCGAGCTGGGGCTTCGAAGATCGCGACGCCTGCATCCGCATTCCAGAGTCGGACGAGGCGAATCTGCGCATCGAACATCGCCTGGCGGGCGCCGACGCGAACCCCTATCTGGTGCTCGCGGCGATCCTCGCGGGCATCGAATCCGGCCTCGACGCGGGCCGGGAACCCATCGCGCCGCTCAACGAAAACCGTGCAAGCGGCATCGATTTTCCCGGCGATATGCTGACCGCCGTCAGCGCGATGCGGGGCCACGCAGGGGTGCGCGAAGCGCTCGGCGAGGACTTTGTGATGGTCTATTGCGAAAATAAACGTCAGGACCATCTCGATTTTATGCACGCGATTGCCGCACGCGAATACCGGTGGTTTTTGTAAAAATACGCGAAATAGTCACTAAATAGGCGAGAAAATCGCCTTGCATGAATCATTCCCGGTGCTCGCAACCGTCTGTAAGCCCCGTGCGTGTTACGTTTCGATATGCAACGCGATTTGCCTGTTTTGCCCGCGTGAGGTAGGGTATGCAGGTTTTCTCAACTCAACACAGGTAGCAGATGAACAAACAGGAACTCATTGACGCAGTCGCCGCAAGCACGGGCGAGACCAAGGCAGCCACGGGCGCGGCAATCGACGCGATCCTCGAAGTGGTCACCAAGGCGGTCACGTCGGGCGATTCCGTGCAGCTCGTCGGCTTCGGTTCGTTCTCGACCGGTCAACGTGCAGCACGCGTCGGCCGCAACCCGGCCACCGGCGCTGAAATCCAGATCGCCGCTGCCAAGACCGTGAAGTTCACGGCTGGTAAGGCCTTCAAGGACGCAGTCAACGCGTCGTGATGCCGGCAGCCGTCGCACGGCGCGCACGCTGGATGGCATGACAGGGGCGGCTTCGCGCCGTCCTTACATGTGATCTGACGTGCGCCTTTCGCGTGGCCGCAAGCTGCGCACGTGCGTCGGCATGACGTATCACAAGCCGGGAGCGAGGCGCTTTGCGTCGCGCTCCCGGTTGCCGTTTACGTCGGAATTCGCTTGCTATTGGCGCGGCAGCCGCGCTTAAAGCTCGCCCTTGCGCGGCTTGTTGCGCAGATCCACCGGCTCCGCACCATTGCGTGCGAGTTCGTTGCGCCGGCGCTTCGCCTCGTACATCGCCGCATCCGCGGCACGCAACATCAGTTCCACACTTTCGCCTTCCGCACAGCTGTCCCAGCCGAGCGAAAAGCTCAAACGCGGGCCGCCATAGAACTGGTTGTTCAGTTCGACCAGCTTGCCGAGGCTATCCGCGACAATTTCCGCGTCGCGCGCGTCCGCGCCCGGCATCAGCACCGCGAATTCGTCGCCACCGATGCGCGCCGCGTGATACGGCTTCTGGATGGCTTTCGCGAGCACTTCGCCTGCACGGCGCAGCAGCGCGTCGCCAGCCGCATGACCCAACTGGTCGTTGACGGCCTTGAGGTTGTCCATGTCCAGCACGATCGCGCTGACCGGGAACGGCCCTTTGCGTTGCAGACGGTTCAATTCATCGACGTAAAACGAGCGGTTCTTGAGCTTCGTCAGCACATCATGTTTGCCGAGGAATTCGAGGTAGGCTTCGGCTTTCTTGCGCGCCGTGATGTCGGTGAGCGCGAGCAGCACGAGATCCCAGCGCTCCTCGTGGCCGGGAAAAACCGAAAATTGCAGATGGACGTTGAGCTCGCTGCCGTCGAGCGCGTAGTTGATCACCTCGCGCTGCTGGAACAGGCGGCCTTCCCATAGATCGAGCAACTGCTCGCGAAAATGCGGGCGCATTTCGTCGCGGAAAATCTGCGGCAGGCGCGCGAGCAGGGTGGCTTTGTCCGGCGCGCGATACATCCCGAGCGTGTAGTGATTGACGTCGAGCACCTGGATTTCGCTCATGCAGCGCTCGACGAACTCGGGATGCACGTCGGTAAAAGTGCGGAAATCGACGATACCCTGCATGCGCACTTCGTCCAGCAACTCGCGGATCGCCGAGAAATTCTCGACCCAGAGCGACACCGGCGCGTGTTCGAAAACACCCAGCGCGTATTGTTCGCTGGCCGTCGCGCGATGACGGGCTTCTTCGAGCGCCGAAACATCTTCGATCGACACCAGCACGCGGCTCCAGTCGTTTTCGTGGCCCGGCAGGATCACGCCGCGCAGGAGGATGTCCATGCGCCGGCCGCCGAGCGTGTAATTCACGCTCTTGCTTTCGAAGGTGCTGCTGCCTTGCCACATCTGTTCGAGCTCGCCCACGTGCGCCTGGAACATGTCGTCGCGCAGGACTTCGGCCAGATGTTCGGTCAGTTCGTCGTGGCTGCGCGCGCCGTAGAGCGCGAGCGTATGGCGGTTGACCTTGAGTACGCGGATGCAGGCCGAGCATTCGGCAACGCGGCGCGGATCTTCTTCGAGCCACGCACGGATATTCGTGACGCCAGCTTCGCGCCAGCGCTCGAACAGGGCGCGTAGCTGGCTATAGTCCTCAAGCCACAGCGAAGTGGGGGTGACGTCGAAGAAGTCGAGCAGATCGACGCCCATACTGGCAAAGCTGGCGGCGGTGGCCGGAGTGCCTTGTTGCATGTCGTTTGCGCAGAAAGAGGTTGAGGCGCGGCACGGAACGCGCCGCGCGCACTACCCGAATCCTACCCGAATACCGGACGCATGAAACTGCGTTCATAACTCACGATGCAGCGTGTGTCGTTTGCATACTGGAACGCTGCCTGGCAGTCGGCGTCATGCTGCGATTGCTGGCGATAGGTTTCGTAGGCGGCGAGGCTCGGGAACGAGAACAGCGCGAGCGCGATATTGTTCGCGCCTTCGCTGGGCAGAAAATAGCCGTGATGCTGGCCGCCGAAGCGCTCGACCAAAGGAATCCACATCTTTGCGTAGGCTTCGAATTCGGCGAGTCGATACGGGTCGATGACGTAGCGCAGCGTGCAGGTGATCATGATCGGGCGATGGCCTCGGTGGTTTGGGTGATCTGCGATTCTAGTTCGATCCGCGCAAAATTTTGCTCGGACCAGCGCGTGATGCTGACCGTCATGATCTTTCAACGATTCCCTTCTCTGTCATAGAATCGGTTATGGACATTCGTTATGTGCAGAGTTTTGTCGCCGTGGTGGAGAGTGGGTCTATCGCCGAAGCAGCGCGACGCCTTGGGCTGACGGCAACTGCGGTTGCCGCGCGAATTCGTTCACTCGAAGAAAGCCTGGGAACCACGCTGATTCAACGCTCAGGACGCAACGTTGGACCCACTGCCGAAGGCGTAAAGGTGTTGGACAGCGCGCATGCACTTCTTCGCGCTGTGAGGGATATGCAGGCCATTGCACAAGATGGCCAGATGCAAATTGGCGAACTGAGGGTGGGCGTGTTCCAGTCGGCGATGGTCAGCATACTGCCGTCGGTCCTGCAGGGTGTGTATGCCACGTATCCCGATCTGAAGATCTTTGTCGATACGGGAAGTTCGGTCGACCTTTGCAAGAAGGTCTGCGCGGGTGAGCTCGATGTCGCCATCGTTGTCGAACCACAATTCGCCATGCCCAAAACGTGCGAATGGCATCCGCTGACTGAAGAGCCACTAATCGTGGTAGCGCACGAATCGATGAGAGGGCGTGATGCCCACGAACTTCTGACTTCCGAGCCATTCGTTCGTTACGCTCGTTCTGTCCTCGGCGGTCAATTGGCCGATCGCTACTTGCGAGACAACGATTTACACCCGAGGCAGAGACTTGAAATTGACGGATTGCTCGCCATTGCGACGCTCGTGGCCAAAGGGCTGGGCGTATCGTTGGTGCCCGACTGGCCCTCGTTATGGACGAGCGGGCTTGCGATCACGCGTATTGTGCTCCCCGAACGCGCACCGGTACGTCGGATCGGACTTGTGATCGCACGACATTCACCTCGATTCGCGTTGGTGAAGTTGTTCGCGCAGGCAGCCGCGAGTACTTTCAACCGGCCTCATGACGACGCACTGGCGTGAAGCGAGCCTGCGCGGAGAAGCCGCAAACATCACGGCAGGGCACGCGCCGGTGGTTGATCGACTCGCTTCGTAAGCTGGCGCGGTCCGAGGCATCGTGTGTTGCCCCGGACCGGCATGTTCAATCGGTTGGAGTGTCTTTCTGAAGGCTGGCTGCTCGCAGGAAGTCGAAGTCTACCCCTTCGTCCGCCTGCGTTACGGTCTGCAGGAAGAGCTTGCGGTAGCCACGATCCGCCGTCGGTCGGGTAATGGGCGTTTCCACTGCGCGCTGTTTCAACGCTTCATCGGCGACGAGAAGCGATACCTCTCGATTCAAGACGCTGAGGCGAATGCGGTCCCCGTTGCGAACATAGGCCAACGTTCCCCCGGCGGCTGCTTCGGGCGTAACGTGCAAGACGATCGTGCCAAATGCGGTTCCGCTCATCCGACCGTCGGAAATTCGGACCATGTCTTTCACTCCGGTACGCGCAAGCTTTCGTGGGATGGGGATGTAGCCGGCTTCCGGCATGCCAGGCGCACCCACCGGTCCGATGTTCTTGAGCACGAGGATGTCGTCGGCATTCACGTCCAAGGATTCGTCGTCGATGCGATTGATCAGGTCTTCGACGTTTTCGAACACGACAGCGCGGCCCTCGTGTTCCATCAGTTTCGGGTCGGCAGCAGACTGTTTAATGATTGCGCCGCCCGGAGCGAGATTGCCGCGGAGAACGGCCAGGCCACCTTGTGGGTAGATCGGTTGCGAAAAAGACCGCACCACATCCTGCTGGAACCCCGGGCCACTTGCCTCAATCTGCTCACCCAGCGTGTGACCGCTTACCGTTAATGCATCGAGATGCAGCAGCGGCTTCAGCTCGCGAAGCAGGGTGGCGACGCCACCTGCCTTATGAAAATCCTCCATATAGTGCTGCCCCGTCGGCTTGAGGTCGAGCAGGACGGGCGTTTCCTTGCCCATCTGGTCGAGCGTATCGAGGTCAATCTTGTGACCAAGGCGGCCGGCGATCGCGCTAAGGTGAACTATCGCGTTGGTGGAGCCGCCGATAGCGAGCAGCACGCGCATTGCGTTCTCGAACGCCTTTGGCGTGAGGATCTTGTCGATGGTCAATCGTTCTTTTGCCAGCGTGACGGCGGTCGTGCCGGTTTGCTCTGCCACGCGGATGCGGTCTGCCGTTACCGCGGGAGGCGTTGCGCCGCCAGGCACCGTCATGCCCAGGGCTTCGGCGATACATGCCATGGTGCTCGCCGTACCCATGACGGAGCAAGTGCCCACGCTCGCAACGAGTTGGTTATTGACATCGTCGACCTCTTCCTGGTCGATTTCGTTCGCACGGAACTTGCCCCAGTACCGGCGGCAGTCCGTACATGCCCCCACACGTTCGCTCCGATGCGAGCCCGTGAGCATGGAGCCGGTGATAAGTTGAATGGCGGGCATACCGGCCGAGGCGGCACCCATCAATTGGGCAGGCACCGTTTTGTCGCAACCGCCGATCAGTACGACCGCATCCATCGGCTGCGCGCGAATCATTTCTTCCGTGTCCATCGACATCAGATTGCGCAGATACATCGACGTCGGTGACGAGAAGCTCTCGTGAATCGAGATGGTCGGAAAGTCAATCGGCAAACCGCCTGCGAGCATGACACCCCGCTTCACCGCCTCAACGAGTTGCGGCATGTTTCCATGGCATGCATTGAAGCCGCTGCCGGTGTTGACGATTCCGATGACCGGACGGTCAAGCGCCTGATCCGTATAACCGGCACCTTTGATAAACGCTTTGCGAAGGAACAGCGAGAATCCCTGGTCACCGTAGGAGGTCAATCCGCGCTTCATGCCAGTAACATCGGCGGGTGTTTGCGGACTATCTTTTTTGTCAGCCATGACTTTCTCCAAAATTTGCACTTGCTATCTGCCGCTTAATCTTTCGATCCGTCCCGTCAGTGAAACGAACTCAGTCAGACGTAGAGGGCGGTTGACTCATGTCGATGAGGTGGCTATGCCTGCATTCCGATATGCAGCCTCGGCCGCTTTCTGCGAACCTGCACGCGTCATCGGTTCACCACCTTGGCCGGAAGGAATACCAGAATCAATACCGCAGAGAGCGTCAGGCTTCCCGCGACAAGGTATAAGCCGGAGGTCAAGGAATGCGTCTCGGTTTTTAGCCAGCCCATGACCGATGGGCTGACGAATCCGGCGAGATTGCCGGTCGAATTGATGAGCGCGATACCGGCTGCTGCAGCGGTGCCACCGAGGAACGAGGTGGGAAGCGCCCAAAACATCGGCAGGGCGGAAACGATGCCCGCTGCAGCGAGTGACAGGCCAATCATCGCGGGCACAAGCTGATGGTCGCTGAGCGCACAGAGACAGAATCCCATCGCAGCGACGAGCGCGGGAGCGCTAACATGCCAACGACGCTCGCGCATGCGGTCGGCACTGCGCGCAACCAGAATCATTGAAATAAGCGCGCAGGTGTAAGGAATCATCGTGAGCAAGCCGACCGTCAGCGGGTCATTGACGCCGGACGCCTTGATAATGGTCGGCTGCCAGAAGCCGATTGCGTACGATCCCATGATGATGCCGAAAAGGATAAGGCAGAGTAGCCAAACCCAACCGGACGAGAATGCATCCTTGACCGAGCCATGAGTGCGACTGACCGCGTCACCATCGATCTCCCGTGTGATTTGCGCTTTCTCTTCGCCACTGAGCCAGTTCGCGTCTTTCACGCGGTCGTCGAGAAAGAAGAAGACGATGATGCCAAGCGCGATTGCCGGCATGGCCTCGATAATGAAAAGCCACTGCCAGCCGCTATGACCTGCGACTCCCGCGAAAGAGTGCATGATGAATCCCGAGAGGGGACCGCCGAGCATGCCGGAGACCGGATTGCCGGCCGTAAGCACGGCCATCATCTTCCCGCGCCGATGGGAAGGAAACCAGTAGGTCAGGTACAGAATCATGCCGGGATAAAACCCAGCTTCTGCAACGCCTAGAAGGAAGCGGACGATGTAAAACATGGTCGGCGTGGTAACCCACGCGGTAGCGAGCGAGAGGATTGCCCAGGTCACCATGATGCGCGCGATCCAGCGGCGCGCACCCACACGATGAAGCAGCAGATTGCTAGGGACTTCGAACAAAAAATAGCCGACGAAAAACAGGCCTGCTCCAAGACCGTAGACTGCCTCGCTGAAGTTGAGGTCGTTCAACATCTGGAGTTTGGCAAACCCCACATTCACCCGATCAAGGTAGGCGACCACGTAACAGACGAACAGAAGCGGCATGAAGCGCCACGCTGCTTTTCGAAACGTAGCATCCGCGGATGTGCGCGTGGCATCCGCAGGTATGGCTGGATGTGAGGACATCGTTGTCTCCTGATTTATCGTCGTGATGGGCACGCGACGTCGGCATGCCGCCCCTCGTGAGCGGAGGCGTTCGCCTGCATTGTTGATGTTCGTATCTCGCTGACCAGGTACTGCGTTCAGCGGCTTACGATCCGTGTCGAGAATATGCAGGAGCGCGTGCCGGCATTGAAGTCGATGGCATTGGGTTCAGAACGAAAAGATTTTTCGGTGTGCCACGGTCTGCATATCGATTGGGGACAGAACTCGCCGTTTGGCCGCGCCTTGTGCCGTCGACGTTTAGCGATACGCCGGCGCGCCTGCCGGGATGACCACGATGAATCGTTACAATGTCTCGCTGAGTTCTCTGCGACAGAATCGAATGCGAAATACCTTGACCTCCTTTTTCTGGAGCGGCGACGCCATCCGCAGTCGCCGCGTCAGTGACATCGTTTTATCCGGAACGCTCGATCTGCCGGCGCCTTCTGCGGCCGTGCTTGCGGATTGGCAAAGAGAGATAGATGTGCGGCTCGCTCTGGAGCCTGGAGACGTCGAGGTGATGCCGCTGGCGCGCACGCAAATGCGCTGGCCGGACTACAAGCGCTGCGTGCAGGCGACGTCTGAGTGGACCGGCACCCTCGGGCTGCCCGCACTGATTGCAGATTGCGACATGGCGCTGATGGGCTGTCGTGGCGCGAGGTATCACCATGACGGCGAACAATACGGCGGTAACGCTTTCTGCAATCTCTTCCTGACTGAAGATAAGGGTCTGGACTTGCACTTTCCCTTGACGGACCAACGCATTCCCATCAAGCGGGGAACAGCCGTGATTTTCGATCCGGTTCAGCCGCACGGGGTCATTCAGCGCAGCAGCGACAGTTTCTCGGCGGCCGATTTCGCCCCGGGCCAGGACTTTGCCCAGATTTTCCTGACGTGGGAACTTCCCATCGAAGACGCCAATATTGCTAGCGCGCTGAAGATCGCTTTCGATGTTGCTCCCTCGACATCGCTGCAACTCGAGAATGAGCAAGTCTGGTCTAACGGCTCACCAGCCGCCGTGTGCCCGGAATCGGGCCGCTTGCTTCGCGTTGACTAGCATTCGGGTCACGGCCCGGTAGCGTGTGAGTGCGCTGACCTAAATCGGAACTCGCGTGTGGTTGCCCGCAGGTCCGCGCGGCGCCAGGAAGCGGACGTTCTGCGACGGAGGGATTTGCATAGGAAATGTCTGGGAGCACGGCGTCGGAAGCAGCAGGGTGCTTGTGCCGATTTCGTCGCTCCATTTTCCTTAATGGCAGCTTTCAAGGACGCGGCGATAACCGCAACGATGCGCTGGAACCTTCGATTCTATTCGCTTCTCTGCGTACAGCAAGGCATCCGTTGTTTCGAACGCAAACCCCATGTACGTTGTCCGGCAGCTTTGTTCCGGTTGTGCAACGATAGCCGTGCAACTCGCAACGGTCTGCAGGTTTTAGATAGCCGAACGGGGAGGATAGATGAGAGAAGATGCCACCACATTATTTGTCGCTTCCGAGGACATTGGAACAGCGCTGAATTTGCTGGAGAGCGTTGAGATTGAGGTCGGCTTCGATAGCGACGATCCGGAGAGCGTCGAGCAGGCGATTCTCGCCGTCGAGGAAGCGATCAATACTCGCCTGATGGCCTATCGTGGAGACGATCGCATTGAATCTGCGATCCTTCGCGTCAAGTTCGACTTCCGGTGCGCAATACTTGACCACGCCTCGTCCGAGGATGCCGATGAGGAGGAGATCAGCAGCGTTCACTTCTTGCATTGACGATCGCGGGTGGGGACCAGATGAACCGCCACGGAGAGCAGAACTGGAACCCGACGCCGGATGCAACTGTCCGGGCGGCAATCCCGCATGGGGTGCCGCCCGAGCAACGCGTTCGTTTTCTCCGAAGGACAGCGATTGCTACGCGCGATGCCTTACGTTCTGCGGAATTGGTTGAGCAGCGGCAACAGCGGTGCAGCAATGGGCCAGTGTCTTCTCGAGGTCGGCAAGCTTTGCGTCCGGTGACTTGCGGTGCGCGAAGAGCGCGAGTGAGGGAAGGGCGCAAGCCAATCGGTTTCGTTTATGTTCATGGATGCGCAGGCCGATGTGGCCGGGCCTTGCTGGCGGGCGAGGCTGGCGGTGTTGGGGGAGCGGATTGCCACAGCGCGCGGGCGATTCGAAAAGCTTATTAAGGTATCGAATCAGTTTATTGACACGTATTTTCAGGCGTGTTTTAGCGATACTTGCGGTACCGGTTATGACGCATGTACCGAAAGCTTTGCCCACTCTCATTCCCGATCGGCGCCGTGCAACGGCTGAAGTCCGTGCACCACGTCGAATCCGCGCACCCGGAAGGTAACGATGATCATCGACATCCACGGCCACTACACGACCGCCCCCAAGGCACTCGAAGCGTGGCGCAACCGTCAGATTGCAGGTATCAATAGCCCTGCGGAAATGCCCGCTGTGTCCGAGCTGAAGATCAGCGACGACGAGCTGCGCGAGTCGATCGAGCAGAACCAGCTGCGCCTGATGCGCGAGCGCGGTCTCGACCTCACGGTGTTCAGCCCGCGCGCCAGCTTCATGGCGCACCACATCGGCGATTTCGAAGTGTCCGCCACGTGGGCCGCGATCTGCAACGAGCTTTGCTACCGCGTGAGCGAGCTGTTCCCGGAGCATTTCATTCCGGCTGCAATGCTGCCGCAAAGCCCCGGCGTGGATGTCGCCACCTGCATTCCTGAACTCGTGAAGTGCGTGGAGCAGTACGGCAATGTCGCGATCAATCTGAATCCCGATCCGTCGGGCGGCCACTGGACGAGCCCGCCGCTCTCCGACCGCTCGTGGTATCCGATCTACGAAAAGATGGTCGAGTACGACATTCCGGCGATGGTGCACGTGAGCACGAGCTGCAATGCGTGCTTCCACACCACGGGCGCGCACTATCTGAACGCCGACACCACGGCGTTCATGCAATGCCTCACGTCGGATCTGTTCCGCGACTTCCCCACGCTGAAGTTCGTGATTCCGCACGGCGGCGGCGCGGTGCCGTATCACTGGGGCCGTTTCCGCGGTCTTGCGCAGGAAATGAAGAAGCCGCTGCTCGAAGAGCATCTGCTCAAGAACATTTTCTTCGACACCTGCGTGTATCACCAGCCGGGCATCGATCTGCTCACGAAGGTGATTCCGGTCGACAACATTCTGTTCGCGAGCGAAATGATCGGCGCGGTGCGCGGCATCGATCCGCAAACCGGCCACTATTTCGACGATACGAAGCGCTACGTGGAAGCCGCGGACATGAACCCGGACCAGCGCTACAAGATTTACGAAGGCAATGCGCGTCGCGTGTATTCGCGCCTCGACGCCACCCTCAAGGCACAAGGACGTTGATCATGACTGAACTCGGAGTGGTTTATCGCAACATTGCGCGCGCAGACCGCCGCGCGGCCGACGAACTCGGCGCGCTCGGCAGCGCGACGGTGCACGAAGCCATGGGCCGTGTCGGCCTGATGAAGCCGTATATGCGTCCGATCTACGCGGGTGCGCCGGTGAGCGGCACTGCCGTGACGGTGCTGCTGCATCCCGGCGACAACTGGATGATGCACGTGGCCGCCGAACAGATTCAGCCCGGCGACATCGTGGTTGCGGCCATCACGGCCGAATGCACCGACGGTTACTTCGGCGATCTGCTTGCCACAAGCTTCAAGGCGCGCGGCGCGCGTGCGCTGATCATCGACGGCGGCGTGCGCGATATCAGCGTGCTGCAGGAAATGGGCTTTCCGGTGTGGAGTAAGGCTGTGTCCGCGAAAGGCTGCATCAAGGCGACGCTCGGCTCGGTCAATATTCCCGTGGTGTGCGCGGGCGCGCTCGTGAATCCGGGCGACGTGATCGTCGCGGATAACGATGGCGTGGTTGTCGTTCCCTCGCAGAAAGCAGTGGAGACGCTCGATAAGGCCGCTGCGCGGGAATCGTTCGAGGAAGAGAAGCGCTTGAAGCTGGCATCGGGCGTGCTCGGTCTCGATATGTACAAAATGCGCGAACCGCTCGAAAAGCTCGGTTTGCGCTATATCGACTAGAAAGCCGAGGGCCGCAAACATGACGCTAGCGAACGACACAAGCGGGATTGCCGGGATTTCGTCCATGGCGACGAGACATGTCCTGGGTGAACTCGCCGCGAGCTATCGCGCGCGAACGGGCCAGGTGGTGTCGATCGAATCGGTCGGCGGTGTCGAAGCGGCCCGGCGACTGGAAAACGGCGAGTCGTTCGACTTCGCGGTGCTGGCAAAAGATGCCATGCTGCGCCTGGCGGACGCTGGCTTTATCGACGCGGCTACGCTCGTTGACGTTGCACAGTCCGGCGTCGCCATCGCGGTTGTTGCTGGTGCGATCCGTCCCGAACTCGGTAGCGAGGACGCGGTGCGACGGGCCGTTGAGAACGCCAGGGCGATTGGCTATTCGACGGGGCCGAGCGGCACCCATCTGATGACGCTACTCGAGCGCTGGGGTATCGCAGAGCAAGTCACGCCGCGGCTTGTTCGTGCGCCCGCAGGGGTGCCGGTCGCCAGTCTTTTGACCACGGGCGAGGTCGAACTCGGGTTTCAGCAACTCAGCGAGCTGATCAACGTCGATGGCATTAGCATCGTCGGTGAGCTTCCTGCCGAAATCCAGCGGGAAACGGTTTTTGCCGCAGGAATCTGCAGCCAATCTGCCAGCGCTCCCGCGGTGCTCTCATGGCTTTCGTCACTGCGCTCGGACGAAGCCGGAGTGGTGAAGCGTCGTCACGGTATGGTCTGATATCGCGAGCGATGGCGCGCGTGCCGGTTCTTGGCAAAGGCGCCGCTGCATCAACAGGCGCCCTGGTCGCATCGCGGGTTTGCTGGCAAAGCAGGGCGATTTTCCCGCGACTAGCCAGTGGTTGCCGTGGCTGAATTGGTAGCGCCGGACCTGGCCGCCTGCGCATTCCCGCTCAACTCAAATGCCTCATCCAGCCAGCCCGTGATGCCGCCCGTCATGATCTTGACCGGGCGCCCGAGCCGCGCAAGCCGGATCGCGCCACGCGCGGCGCCATTGCAATGCGGCCCTGCGCAGTAGGTGACGAAAAGCGTTTCGGGTGGATAAGCGGCGAGCTTCGATTCGACGATCTTCCCGTGCGGCAGGTTGACCGCGCCGGGGACATGGCCGCGTTCGAACAGTGCCGGGCCGCGCACGTCGAGCAGCACGAAATCGGGCGGCGCGCTGCCGGTGAGCGCCGCGTGGACGTCGGAGCAATCGGTTTCGTAGGCCAGCGAGGCGCTGAAATGGGCGAGAGCCTCTGGGCTGGCGGCGGCGGGGACTTCGGATACGGATGACATGCGCGCTTCCTTGTTGGGGTGTCGATGACTGTCATTTTCGCTTTCCCGCATGGCCGGCGACAGTGGCGCGATTGCCAATCTCCGGTAACATCGCGCCATGGCCGATTTTTCCCGCTCATCCGCTCATCTTGTTGTCGCGCTTGCCTACGACCGTCTTTGCACGTTCGAATTCGGCTGCGTGACGGAGTTGTTCGCGCTCGAACGTCCCGAGCTTGACGTCGACTGGTATCGATTCGCCGTTTGCGCTGCCGAACGCGGTCCGCTGCGCGCGGCGGGCGGCATCACCGTGTCCGCGCCTTACACGCTGGCGATGCTCGACCGCGCGCAAACCATCGTGATACCGGGCTGGCGCGACCCGGACGAACGGCCGCCCGAAGCGCTGCTCAAGAAGATACGCAGCGCTTATGCGCGCGGCGCGCGGCTGTGTTCGATCTGTTCGGGCGTGTTCGTGCTGGCGGCCGCCGGTGTGCTGGACGGCAAACGCGTGACCACGCACTGGCGTTACGCCGAGTGTTTGCAGCAGCGTTATCCCGCGCTGCACGTGGAGCCCGACGCGCTTTATATCGACGAAGGCCAGTTGCTGACTTCAGCCGGTTCGGCGGCCGGTATCGACATGCTGCTGCATCTGGTGCGCCGCGACCACGGCGGCGCGGTCGCTAACCGTGTCGCGCAGCGCCTGGTCGTGCCGCCGCATCGCGAGGGCGGGCAGGCGCAATTCGTCCCCCGGCCGATGCCGCGTGACGAAGCCAGTCCGCTGGCCAGACTGATGGACTGGGTGCGGGCGAATCCGCGTCTGGACCATAGCGTCGCCTCGCTGGCGGCGCAGGCCGCGATGAGCGCGCGCACGCTGCAGCGGCAATTCCTCGATGCAACCGGTATGGGTCCGTATGCGTGGGTTGTGCGCGAGCGCGTGAGTATCGCGCGCGATCTGCTCGAATCGCGGCCCGATCTGCCGATGGAGCGCGTGGCGGATCTATCGGGCTTCGGCTCGGAAGAGTCGTTGCGGCGGCACTTCCGCCGTATCGCGCTGACAAGCCCGGCCGCCTATCGTGAACAATTCGCGCGCGGTTCGGATGGTTCGGAGGGTTCGTATCGTTCGCACGCGTGCGATTGATCGATCAGTATTCCAGAACGATTTTGCCGAAGTGTCCGCCAGCCTGTTGCAGGCGGAACGCGTCGCCAATCCCTTCGAGCGGGAACGAGCGGTCGATCACGGGCTTGACGCCCGTCGCGTCGATGGCGCGCACGAGATCGATCTGGTGCTGGCGGCTGCCGACGATCAAGCCTTGCAGGCGCTGCTGGCGGCGCATCATCGTGCCCGTCGGCACCTGGCCTTCGATGCCGGTGAGCACGCCGATCAACGCAATATGACCGCCCACGCGCGTCGCCAGAATCGATTGCTCGAGCGTGCCAGGGCCACCCACTTCCACGACATGATCGACACCCAGACCGTTCGTGTACTCCAGCACCTGGCGCGACCATTGCGGCTCGCGCTTGTAGTTGATCACGTGGTCCGCGCCCAGTTGCTTCGCGCGTTCGAGCTTGTCGTCGGAGGAAGAGGTGGCGATGACCGTCGCGCCCATCGCCTTGGCGAACTGCAGCGCGAAGATCGACACGCCGCCCGTGCCGAGCACCAGCACAGTTGCGCCCGCCTTGATCGCGCCGTCCACCACCAGCGCGCGCCAGGCGGTCAAACCCGCGGTCGTGAGCGTGGCCGCTTCGGCATGGGTGTAGCCGCGCGGGCTGCGCGTGAAGGCCGTGGCTGGCGCGACCACGGCTTCGCGCGCATAGCCGTCCACGCCGTCGCCGGGCGTGGTGGAAAAGTCGGGAATCGTGGGCGCGCCGTCGATCCAGGTCGGGAAGAAGGTCGATACCACGTGATCGCCCACGGCGAATTCGCTTACGCACGGGCCGACCGCTTCCACGACTCCCGCGCCATCCGACATCGGAATCCGGCCACCGGCGGCGCCCATGCGGCCGAGCACCACGCCCAGATCGTGATAGTTGAGCGAACTGGCGTGCACGCGCACACGAATTTCGCCAGATCTGGGTTCGCCGGGCGCGGCAATGTCGACGAGCTTGAGGTTGTCGAGCCCGGCGGGCGCGATCAGCTTGATGGCTTGCATGAATTTCTCCGGAAGACCTTGCAGGACAATGGAAGCGGCCAGACGCCCTAAAGTTCCTCGATCGAATCCACGCGATCCGGATAGAACGCCAGATGATCCTTGATCTGCGCGACAGCTTCGTACGGCGTTTCGTAAGTCCAGACCGCGTTGATCGAGCGGTCGCCGCCCGGATTGATCGTGTAATAAGAACAGTCGCCCTTATAAGGGCAGTAGGTGGTGTGATCGGTACGCGAGAGCAGCGTCATATCGGCGTCGTCGCGCGGGATGTAGAGCACGCCCGGGTAGTTCGCTTCGCGCAGCGTCAGGGCGTGGCGCGTATCCGCGATGGTCTGGCCCGCCACTTTCACGACGATCCGCGCCGGATTGCGCTCGATTGTGATCGGATGATCCGGGCCGGGAATCTTGACGGGTTTCGCGCTCATGGCGGTACTCCTTTCCTGTCGGTTGCGGTGGCGACTCCGTAGTGTAGGACGAAAAACCGATACCGGCTTGGGAGGCGACACGAGGAAAGGAGGGCGTGATGCGCGGGGAGGTGATGCGGGTGTTGGCGGGCTCGAGCCGCGCCAACACCGCGTTGGTCATGAAACGGTTTTAAGCGGCCGGACCCCGCCGCCAAAGTTTGCTTTACTGCTGCGGCGCGCCGTTCCAGGCGGGCAACGTGGTGCCGTGATACACCGCGTTGATCTTTGCCGCCACGTTAGCCTGCTGATAGCTGGCCACGAGATCGCGCACCCAGGGCGCATTGGCGTCTTTCTCGTTCACGGCGATAAAGTTGCGATACGGGCTGCCGTCCACTTTCTCCTGCGCAATACGTTCCTGCGGAATGCGGATACCCGCCTTGACCGCCCAGTCGGTATTGACCACGGCGGCGTCCAGATCGCCAATCGCACGGCCGACGATGCCCGCATCGAGTTCCTTGATCTTCAGTTGTTTCGGATTGCTTGCGATATCGCGCGCGGTCGGCAGAAGGCCGACGTTGTCGCGCAGTTTGATCAGTCCATACGATTGCAGCAGCAACAGCGCGCGGCCTTCATTGCTCGGGTCGTTCGGCACGCCGATCGACGCGCCTGTCGGCAATGCCGCGACCGAAGGATGCTTGCGCGAATACAGACCGATAGGCTGCACATAGGTGAAGCCCACAGGCACGATCGTGTAGTGGCGCGCGGCAATCTGCGCGTCCAGATACGGCTTGTGCTGGAACGAATTGGCGTCCAGATCGTGCTGCGAAAGCGCTTCGTTGGGCTGGGTGTAATCGGAGAACGTCGTCACCTTGACGTCGATGCCATGCTGCGCGGCATTGGCGGCAACCACGCGCCACACGTCTTCATCCTCGCCCGACATGATGCCCACGCGCACCGTATGTTGAGCGGCTGCAGCCGTCTGGCCGAACGGCACGAGCGCGGCGCCCGCGATCAGCGCGATCGAAGCCAGCCCCGTTGCCAGCAGTGTTCTCTTGTTCTTGTTCATGATTGTGCGACCGTGACGTGGTGAATGATGGGGCGATGCTAGGGTGCAAGTGCATCATTACCAAACAATTTCGCGCGCGTTGTTTATCGCAGGGATCGTGATAAGCACTTTACGTGGCGTGCTAAGGCGGGTGCGCTCCGCATCGACGATATCCCTGTTTTTGTTCCCCATGCTTGCGGCGCCACGCGCGCGCATAGCCGGTTTCGTCATATGCAATCGCGGAAAAACTGGTAGGGGATTGGCGTTCGCGCTGTTCAAATGTTTGGCATGACCCGCGCAACATGCAGGCGGGACGCCATTCAAAATCAGTCGATTCGCCATGCCCACTAGTGAATTTTCCAATGCCGCAGCGCGTGTGCCGCGGCTTCCCGATCCGCGCCGCGTGCGGCGTATTGCGAACGATGCCGAAGCACTCGAAGCGGCTCGCGAACTTGCGCGATTCGCCGCGCCAGGCGCTTCGCAACGCGACCGCGAGCGTGCGCTGCCGTGGGACGAACTCGAGCGCTGGTCCGAAAGCGGGCTGGGTGCGATGACCGTGCCGCGTGAATATGGCGGTGCGGAAGTCTCGTATGCCACGCTTGCCGAAGTGTTCGTGCTGCTTTGCGCTGCCGATCCCGCTTTCGGCCAGATTCCGCAGAATCACTTTGGCGTGCTGGGCCTGTTGCGCGAAAGCGGCTCGCCTGCGCAGAAAGCGCGCTTCTATGCGCAGGCGCTGGCGGGGCATCGATTCGGCAATGCCGGACCCGAACGCCGCTCGGCCGCTTCGCCCACCATCCTGCAAGGCGCGACGCGTCTCTCATCGACGCCGGACGGCCTGCGCCTGAACGGCGAGCGTTTCTATTCGACGGGCGCGCTGTTCGCGCATCGCGTCCCCACGCGCGCCATCGACGATGAAGGTCGCGCCGTGCAGGTCTGGGTGCCGCACGATGCAGCTGGTCTCACCGTCATTGACGACTGGAGTTCCTTCGGACAGCGAACGACTGCGAGCGGCACGGTACGTTTCGACAATGTCGCGATCGATCCACAGGACGTGTTGCCGCTCTGGCAACTCGCCGACAAACCCGGCCTGTTCGGCCCGACTTCTCAGATCATTCAGGCGGCGATCGATCAAGGTATCGCCGAAGCCGCCGTGGCCGATGCCATTGCATTCGTGCGTGATCGCGCGCGGCCGTGGATGGATTCGGGCGTCGCCCGCGCGGCCGACGATCCCTACATCATCGCCGATATCGGCCGTCTGCAGATCGACCTGCACGCCGCACGCGAAGTGCTGCTCGATGCGGGCCGCACGCTTGATGCGCTGGCCGTGGAAGCGTTTGGCAATGGCCTGAGCGAGCAAGGCAGCGCGCGTGCTTCGGTGGCGGTTGCCGCGGCGAAAGTGCTGACTACGCGCATCGCGCTGGAAGCGAGCGAAAAGCTCTTCGAACTCGCGGGATCATCGGCCACGCGTGCGGCGCACAACCTCGACCGCCATTGGCGCAACGCGCGCACTCATACGCTGCACGACCCTGTGCGCTGGAAACTGCATCTGCTGGGCAACTATCACCTGAATGACGCGCTGCCTGCGCGACATTCGTGGAATTGAGCGGCGAAAGATCGGGAATAGATCGGGAATAGACGCATGAATGTCGATATCTCTGCCGCGCTCCTGGAGCGCGATGACGAACACGCTGCGCAAACGCCCGCACGCATCGAAAGCGATGCGCAGGCGATCGAGGCGGCGCAGCGCCTGGCGAATGCCTTTGCGCAGGAAGCCGCGCTACGCGATCGCCAACGCCGTCTGCCCTGGGCCGAACTCGATGCCTTCGTGGCCAGCGGTCTCTGGACGATTACGGTGCCGCGCGAATTCGGCGGCCCTGGCGTGCGAAACGGCACGCTGGCCGAAGTCACGGCCACCATCGCCGCAGCGGACGGTTCGCTCGGCCAGATTCCGCAGAATCATTTCTACGCGCTCGAAGTGCTGCGCGTGGGCGGCAGCGTGGAGCAACAGCGGTTCTTCTACGGGCGCGTACTCGCAGGCGAGCGCTTTGGCAATGCACTCGCCGAAATCGGTCATAAGGATTTTCTGCGCCGCACGCGGCTTTCGCGCGACGCGCAGGGCTGGCGTATCGATGGCCGCAAGTTCTATTGCACCGGCGCGCTCTACGCGCACTGGATTCCCACGCTCGTCGTGCGCGAAGAGGACGGACGCGATGTGACCTATCTCGTGTTCGTGCCGCGCTCCGCTCAAGGCGTGACGATTACCGACGACTGGGACGGTTTCGGCCAGCGTGTTACCGGCAGCGGCTCGGTGCAGTTCGACGGCGTGCGCGTGGAGCCGCAATGGATTGTGCCATTCCAGACGTCGTTCGAGCGTGCGACCACCATCGGCCCGCTTGCGCAGATCATTCATGCGGCCATCGATCTCGGTCAGGCGCGCGGCGCGTTCGACGCGGCGCTGCGTTTCGTGCGCGAACGCTCGCGCCCGTGGATCGACGCCAGGGTCGAGCGCGCCGCGGATGATCCGCTCACGATTGCGCAATTCGGCGATCTTTACGCGCGCCTGAGTGCCGCCGAGGCGCTGGTGCGTCGCGCGGGCCGCTATGTGGATGCGGCCCAGGCCGCGCCGGGCGAGCAATCGGTCGCCGAAGCCTCGATCGCCGTCGCCGAAGCCCGTGCGCTCACCACGACGATTGCGCTCGACGCCGGTTCGCGTCTGTTCGAACTCGCGGGCACGGCGGCCACGCTCGACGGCCTCGGGCTCGACCGTTTCTGGCGCAACGCGCGCACGCACACGCTGCATGATCCGGTGCGCTGGAAGTATCACGCGATCGGCAATTTCTATCTGAACGATGCGCTGCCGCCGCGCCACGGAGCCTTGTAATGCCGCAAACCCGCAAGAAGCCCATTCTGCTCAACGCGTTCAACATGAATTGCGTGAGCCATATCAATCACGGTTTGTGGACGCATCCGCGCGACCGTTCGGCGGATTACCGCAAGATCGCTTACTGGACCGATCTCGCGCGCACGCTCGAACGCGGTCTGTTCGACGGGCTGTTTCTGGCCGATATCGTCGGTGTCTACGATGTGTATCAGCGCAATGTCGATGTGACGCTGCGCGAGTCGATCCAGTTGCCTGTGAACGATCCCACGCTGCTCGTGCCGGCGATGGCGGCGGTCACGCAGCATCTGGGTTTCGGCGTGACGGTCAATCTCACTTATGAGGCGCCGTATCTGCTGGCGCGGCGTTTTTCCACGCTCGATCATCTGACGCAAGGGCGCATCGGCTGGAATATCGTCACGGGCTATCTCGACAGCGCGGCGCGTGCGATGGGCGTGGCCGGACAGTTGCCGCACGACGAGCGCTACGAGCGCGCCGACGAATATCTCGACGTGCTCTACAAGCTCTGGGAAGGCAGTTGGGAAGCCGATGCCGTGCGGCGCGACAAGGCCGCGCGCGTCTATGCGGACCCGGCGAAGGTGCATCGCGTGCAGCATGCGGGGCGCTATTACAAGGTCGATGGCTATCATCTGGCCGAGCCGTCGCCGCAACGCACGCCGGTGCTGTTCCAGGCGGGCAGTTCCGGGCGCGGGCAGCGTTTTGCCGCGCGTCACGCCGAATGCGTGTTCATCTCGCCGCCCAACCGCGCGGTGGGGCGCGAGACGGTGCGCGCGCTGCGCGAGCAACTGGTGCGCGCAGGGCGGCGTCCCGACGATGTGAAGGTGTTCGTGGGCGCGGCGGTGGTCACGGGCGCAACTGAGCGCGAGGCGCAGGAAAAGTTCGCGGATTACCAGCGCTACGTGAGCCGCGAGGCGGGGCTCGCGCATTTCGCGGCGAGCACGGGCATCGACTACGCGCAATACGATCTGGACGAGCCGGTCGATTACACGCCCGGCAATGCGATCGAATCGGCCACGCGCACGGCGAAGCAGCACGGCTGGACGCGTCGCGCGCTGCTGGAGATGTTCGAGCTGGGCGGGCGCTATCCGGCCATCGTCGGCAGTCCGGCGCAGGTCGCGGACGAGCTTCAGGCCTGGGTCGACGAAGCCGATGTGGACGGTTTCAATCTGAGCCGCACGGTGGCTCCCGAGAGTTACGAGGATTTCGTCGATCTGATCGTGCCCGAATTGCAGAATCGCGGTATCTACAAGACGGCGTACGAAGAGGGCACGCTGCGCCAGAAGCTGTTCAAGGAAGGCGATACGCTGCCGCAGCGCCATGCGGGCGCGTCGTTCCGCCGGGAGGCCGCGGTGCTGGCCTGATCGGGCAGCTTTTTCCGATATCATCGATAGCGATATTTCCTGTTTATGCGTGTCAGCGATATTGCGTGAATATCGCCCACAGGCATATAATAATTTTATGCTTCACAGGAATATCGCATGAAGATCATCGTCCACACGCCGGCCGGGCTTGCCGAGATTCTGCAATCGGCGAGAAAAGAACGCGGCCTGACCCAGACGCAGGCCGCCGCTTCGCTCGGCATCGGCCAGCCGCGGCTTTCCGCGCTGGAAACCACTGGCACGGCCAGCATCTCGCTGGAGCAGATGCTCGCGCTGTTCGCGCTCTACGAGCTCGAACTCTGCGTGCAGCCGCGCGACGACGAAGACCCGGAATACGAGCTGCGCGAAAAACGCGTGGAGTGGTAAGCGATGGGCCGCAAGTCGCATTCGCGCACCCTGTCGATCTGGGCCAATGGCGAGCGCGTCGGCACGTGGACGCTAACGGGTTCCGGCGACGCCGAACTGCGCTACGACGCGGGCTGGAAAGCCTCGGACGCAGGGCGCCCGTTGTCGCTTTCGCTGCCGTTTGGCCTGGGCGAGCGGCCCTTGCGCGGCACGCGCGTCTATCACTATTTCGACAATCTGCTGCCCGATAGCGCGGTGATCCGCCGGCGCATCGCCGCGCGCTTTCGCACCGAATCCATCGACGCCTTCGATCTGCTCAAGGCGATCGGGCGCGATTGCGTGGGCGCGGTCCAACTGCTCGACGAGGACGAAACGCCCGCGCCGCTCGCGCGTATCGACGGCACGCCGCTCGACGATGCCGCCATCGAAAGGCTGCTGCTGGAGACATCCGGCGCGGTGCTGCCAGGCGCAGGCGACGCTGAAGAAGAGCTGCGCATTTCGCTGGCCGGCGCGCAGGAAAAGACCGCGCTGCTTTATCACGACGGCCGCTGGCTGCTGCCGCACGGCGCCACGCCCACCACGCACATTCTCAAGCTGCCGCTGGGTTTTATCGGCCATCGCAAGGTCGATTTCAATACGTCGGTGGAAAACGAGTGGCTGTGCCTGGCCGTGCTCAAGGCGTATGGATTGCCGGTGTCTAACGCGCGCATCGTCACGTTCGGCGCGCAGAAGGTGCTGGCGGTGGAGCGCTTCGACCGCGCCGTGTCGCGCAGCGGCGCGCTGCTGCGTCTGCCGCAGGAGGATTTTTGCCAGGCGCTGGGCGTTGCGCCGCATTTCAAGTACGAAGCGCAGGGCGGCCCCGGCGTGCGCGAGATTGCGGATCTGCTGCGTCAGTCGCAATCGGCGCGCGAGGACATCGAAACCTTTCTCGCCGCGCAGATCGCCTTCTGGATGATGGCCGCGCCCGACGGCCACGCGAAGAATTTCAGCCTGCGTCTGCTGCCGGGCGGGCGGTTTCAACTCGCGCCGCTCTACGACGTCATGTCGATCTGGCCCGTGGAAGGCGATGGCGGCAATCAGTGGTCGTGGCACAAGGCCACGCTGGCGATGGCGGTGTGGGGCAAGAGCCGCCATTACCGCATGCGCGACGTGAAGCGCGCCCATTTCGACGCCACCGCGCAGCTTTGCCACTATGGCCCCGATGCCGCGCCGATCATCGAGCGTCTCGTGGCGCGCACGCCCCAGGTGATCGAAACCGTCGGCGCGAACCTGCCCGAAGGCTTTCCCGCACGCGTGGCCGAACGGCTGTTCGACGGGCTGCGTTTGAGCGCGCAACGGCTCATTGCGTCGTGATCGGCGTGACCAGGGCAAAATAGTCGTTTTCATACGCGCCGCATCTTTTTGCCTGACACGCTTTGCCATTGAATTTTCAGCAGAAACCCGTTTGCCGGCACGTTGATCGTTGCCTTGCCGTCCCCGGAGGCGCACCCGATGTCCGATCCTGAATTCCAGGTCCTGCTGGTCGACGACGACGAAGCGCTGCGCGATCTTCTGCGCGCCTTCTTCCAGCAACGCAATATCGAATTTTCCGTGCTGCACGATGCAATGCAGCTCGAACGCCGGCTCGAACGCGAGCGGCCTTCGGTCATCGTTCTCGACGTGATGATGCCGGGCGTCGACGGCCTCACGGCTCTCAAGGAACTGCGCGGGCGCGGCGACCGCATTCCCGTCATCATGCTCACGGCGCGCGCCGATGGCACCGATCGCGTGGTCGGCCTCGAACTGGGCGCAGACGATTACCTCGGCAAGCCGTTTATGCCGCAGGAACTGCTCGCGCGCATCCGCGCGGTGCTGCGCCGCCAGGGCGATCCCGACCGCGGCGCGCCCGCCGAGCGGCGCGCGCCGTGCCGCTTTGGTCCGTTCGAGCTGAACTTCGCCACGCGCACGCTGCTGCGCGAGGGCGAGCCGGTCAAACTGACCGGCGCCGAATACGCCATGCTCGAAGTGTTCGCCCAGCACCCGATGGAAACGCTCTCGCGCGCGCGTCTGCTCGATCTGCTGCACGGCCCGGGCGCCGAAGTGACCGAGCGCGGCATCGATGTGCCGGTCTGGCGTCTGCGTCGTCTGATCGAAGTCGATCCGTCCAACCCGCGCCGCCTGCAGACCATGCGCGGCGTCGGCTACATGTTTGTTCCCGACGAAGACGACGCCGATGAAGCGGACCTTTGACACGCTGTTCATCCGTCTTTCGCTGATGACGGTGGGCCTGATCGTGGCCGTGCATTTCATGGCGCTGCTGCTGATCGATCAGGCGCGCGCGAAGATCGATGCGCAGCGCTCGCTCAACAATATGATGGTGGCCGCGCAGGTGCGCGAGCGTGATCCCGTGCTCGCCGACCAGGTCGCGCAAACGCTGGGCATCCGCTATGTCAGCGCGGAGCATGCCGTGGCCGAAGGTTGCCCCGCGCCGTGCACGGATTCGTCGGGGCCGCTGGAAGAGACGTTGCGGCCGCGACTCGGGCCGGGCGGCCATGTGGTGGTCGAGCCGGATAACGGCAACGTCTGGATACGCAGGCAGAACGCGCCGTACTGGATCATGATGCCGGGCTTCATGCCGCCGCTCAGCCATTTCATGGGCTTTTCGGCGCTCACACTGATTGCCGCCGTGATCGTCGCGGTGATTTTTGCCTGGCAGGTGCAGCGGCCTGTGCGTTCGCTTGCGCGGGCGGCGCGCGAATATCGCATCGGCCGGGGCGTGCATCGTGTGGCTGAAGCGGGGCCGCGCGAATTGCGCGAACTCGCCAGCGATTTCAACGATATGGTGAGCGAACTGGCGGAAGCGGAGCGCGAGCGCTCGGTCATGCTGGCGGGCATCGCGCACGATCTGCGCACGCCTATTACGCGCATGCAGTTACGCGCTGATCTGCTCACCACCGACACCGACCGCGCCGCCTTGCTGCGCGAAACCGAATCGATGTCGCGCATCGTCACGCAGTTTCTGGACTTCGCGCGCGAGAGCGTGAATCAGTCGGCTTTCGTGGGAGTGGACGAGCATTGCCGCCGCGATTACGGCGCGCAACAGGACGACGATGCGCTGGTGAAACTCGATCTGCGTGCAGGCGAAGGCTTCCAGTTGCCCGCCGTCGATCTCGACCGCATGCTGTCGAATCTGATCGAAAACGCGCTCACTTATGGCGAGCCGCCCGTGGAAGTATCGACGTCAAAAGAAGAGGGCCGTTACGTGCTGCGCGTGCGCGATCACGGCGCGGGCGTGCCCGAAGACGACTTGCATCGCGTGCAGCGGCCGTTCGTGCGTCTCGACGCGGCGCGCAGCGGCGAAGCGCATTGCGGGCTGGGTCTTGCGATCGTGCGCCGGCTCGTGCGTCAGCACGACGGCACGATGGACGTGTCCAACGCCGCGCAAGGCGGCCTCGTCGTAACGATGAGTTTTCCCTATCCGCGCAAGGCGGCTTGAACGGTCATGCCCGGGCGGTACACGGGCTGCTGGGAAAGATGATCGGGAGTGCTGAGCTGTACGCAGCAGAGCACCGTTTCCACCACGCGCGCGACGAGCAGATCGTCGGCGCCGGGCTGGCCGCCCGCAAGCTGGCGGCAGAAGAAACCGGTGAGCGCTGCATAGATGAATCGCGCTGACGCCGGCATATCCAGCGACATGTCGATCTCGCCGCAGCGCGCGGCATCGCCGAGCACATCGGCGATTTTCAGTTCGGCAACCGCTACCGCGGCTTCCATGCGTTTGGCGAGTGCGGCATTGCGACGCACCGATTCGGCATCGGCGAGCGCGATGCCGTAAAGACGGCGCGCCGAGCGGTTGCCCAGCATGCGTTTGAGCTTGCTGCGCAGCTCCTGCGCGAGCCACGCCATCGGCCGGATAGAAGCGGGACGCAAGCCCAGATCGAAGGGCGCGAGCGTGAGATCGGGCCGCTCGAACAGCGCTTCGAACACTTCGGCCTTGCTCTTGAAGTGCACGTAAATCGCGCCACGCGTCACGCCGGCTTTCGCGGCGATTTCGTCGAGCGTGGTCTGCGCAAAGCCCTTGCGCGCGAAAATCTGCTCCGCGCAATCGAGTAGCGTTTTACGCAATGCCAGCGACTGCTCTCTCGTCCTTCTCATATCAAACAACCCTTCAAATCGTCCGTGTGACGTGCCTGAACTGCGCACGCAACCGGAATCCGACCCCGCCGCGTAGCCCTTTTGACAAGGCGTACACGCATGCCGGGCATCAAGTCGGGCCGATCTTATCAGTCCGTTTTCGGCGTTTGCTTAGTGAATCTTACGGAGCGTTTGTACCGTAACCCGGCGCTTTGTTTTGCCGCGTACATTGCGCGTGAAGCAATGTTTAAGGGATTGGTAAGCCAGCAGGGCCGCAAGCCCGCCGCGCCTCAAGCGAATATGACAAGACATTCAGGAATTCACGCCATCACACCGGGAACGCCCATCATCCGCGCCATCGCACTCGTGTGCGCCACCATCGGTCTTGCCGCCTGTTCGGACAAGCCGCAATCCACGGCCGCCGCCACGCCCGAAGTCAACGTGATGCGCGTGCAGACCACCGCCGTACCTGTTTCCGTCGAACTGCCGGGCCGCGTGAGCGCGCATCTGGTCGCCGAAGTGCAGGCGCGTGCGACGGGCATCGTGCTCAAGCGCACCTTCGTCGAAGGCAGCCAGGTGAAGGCCGGGCAACTGCTTTATCAGATCGATCCCGCGCCGTATCAGGCCACGCTCGACAACGCCAAGGCGACACTCGCCAAGGCGCGCGCCACGCTGATCGCCGCGCAGGCGCAAGCCGATCGTTACAAGGTGCTGGTCGCGGCCAACGCGGTCAGCAAGCAGGACTACGACAACGCCGTGGCATCGGCGGGCGAAGCGCAGGCCGATGTGGAAGCCGACGCCGCCAGCGTCGAAACCGCGAAGATCAACCTCGGCTATACCTCGGTGTATTCACCGATCACGGGCCGCATCGGCAAGTCGTCGGTGACGCCAGGCGCGTATGTGCAGTCGAGCGGCGCGACCGAACTCGCCACCGTGCAGCAGCTCGATCACGTGTATGTGGACCTCACGCAATCGAGCGTCGATGGTCTGAAACTGCGCCGCGCCGCCGCCGAAGGCAAGGTCACGCTGACCGGCCCGCACGCCGCGAAGGTGCAACTGATTCTGGAAGACGGCCAGCCGTATCAAGGCGAAGGCAACCTCGAATTCTCCGATGTCACCGTCGATCAGACCACCGGTTCGGTCACGGTGCGTGCGACGTTCGACAATCCGCAGAACGTGCTGCTGCCTGGCATGTACGTGCGCGCGCGTATCGACGAAGGCTATAACGAGCAGGCCGTGCTGCTGCCCGAAGCCGCCGTTCAGCACGACCAGAAGGGCAATGCGACGGCTTACGTCGTCAACGCGCAGAACAAGATCGAATCGCGCCAGCTCACCACGGGCGGTGTGACCAACGATAACTGGATTATCGAAAAAGGCCTTCAGGCAGGCGATCGCGTGGTGGTGGCAGGCGGCATGAAGGTGCAGCCTGGCGAGACCGTCAAGACCGTCGATCAGGGCGCAACGCCCGCATCGGCTTCGGCACCCGTGGCCGCGTCTGCCGCATCCGCCGGCGCAGCGTGAGGGTGGACTGAATGGCACGATTCTTTATTGACCGGCCGATCTTCGCCTGGGTGATCGCGATCATCCTGATGATGACGGGCGCGGCTTCTATTTTCAACTTGCCGGTGGCGCAGTATCCGACGATCGCGCCGCCTTCCATCCAGATCAGCGCGAGCTATTCGGGCGCTTCGGCAAAGACCGTCGAAGACACCGTAACGCAGGTGATCGAGCAGCAGATGAGCGGTCTCGACCATCTGCTGTACATGTCGTCGACTTCCGACGATTCGGGCGCGGCGACGATCACGCTGACCTTCGCGGCGGGCACCAATCCCGACATCGCGCAGGTGCAGGTGCAGAACAAGCTGCAACTGGCGACGCCGGTGCTGCCGACCGTGGTGCAGGAAGCCGGTATCAAGGTTACGAAGTCCAGCAGCAGCTTCCTGATGGTGATGGCCTTCGTGTCCGCCGACGGCAGCATGGACCGCTACGATCTCGCGAACTACGTGGCCTCGCATATCGAGGACCCGCTTAGCCGCGTGGATGGTGTGGGCACGGTGACGCTGTTCGGCACGCAGTTCTCGATGCGCGTGTGGCTCGACGCCAACAAGCTGAATCAATACGCACTCACGCCTGTCGATGTCGAAACGGCGATCACGAACCAGAACGTCCAGGTGGCGGCCGGTTCGATCGGCGGCACGCCGGCTGTGAAGGGCCAGGCGATGCAGGCGACCATCACGGAAGCGTCGTTCCTTCGGACCCCGGAAGAATTCGGCAATGTGTTGCTGAAGGTGAACCAGGACGGCTCGCAGGTGCGTCTGAGGGATGTGGCGCGTATCGAACTGGGCGGCGAAAACTATAACTTCGACACCAAGTACAACGGTGCGCCGGCAGCCGGCTTCGGTATTCAGCTTGCGACGGGCGCCAATGCGCTGCAGACGGAAAAGCTGGTGCAGGCCAAGCTCGCCGAGCTGTCGAAGAACTTCCCGCACGGTCTGGTCGTGAAGTATCCGTACGACACCACGCCGTTCGTGCGTCTGTCGATCGAGGAAGTGGTCAAGACGCTGCTGGAAGGCATTGTGCTGGTGTTCCTCGTGATGTATCTGTTCCTGCAGAACCTGCGCGCCACGCTGATCCCGACGATCGCAGTGCCGGTGGTGCTGCTGGGCACGTTCGCGATCATGAGCGCGGTGGGCTTCTCGATCAACACGCTGTCGATGTTCGGGCTCGTGCTGGCGATCGGTCTGCTGGTGGACGATGCGATCGTGGTGGTGGAGAACGTCGAACGCGTGATGGTGGAAGAAGGCTTGTCGCCGAAGGAAGCCACACGCAAGGCGATGGGCCAGATTACCGGCGCGCTGGTGGGTGTGGCGCTGGTGCTCTCGGCGGTGTTCGTGCCGGTGGCCTTCTCGGGCGGCTCGGTCGGCGCCATCTATCGTCAGTTCTCGCTGACGATCGTGGCGGCGATGGTGCTGTCCGTGCTGGTCGCGCTGATTCTCACGCCGGCGCTGTGCGCGACCCTTCTGAAGCCGATTCCCAAGGGTCATCACGAAGAGAAGAAGGGTTTCTTCGGCTGGTTCAATCGCACCTTCGACAAGAGCCGCGACAAGTACCACGGCGGCGTCCAGCATGTGATTCGCCGCTCGGGCCGCTGGCTGGTGATCTATCTTGCGGTGATCGTCGGCGTGGGCTTCCTGTTCGTGCGTCTGCCGAAGTCGTTCCTGCCCGATGAGGACCAGGGCACGATGTTCGTGCAGGTGCAGACGCCGCCGGGCTCGACCCAGGAAACCACGGCACGCTCGCTCAAGGCGGTGACCGACTATCTGCTCACGGACGAGAAGAACATCGTCGAATCCGTGTTCACGGTGAACGGCTTCAACTTCGCGGGCCGCGGCCAGAACTCGGGGATGGTCTTCGTGCAGATGAAGGACTTCTCGAAGCGCCGCTCGTCGGACGAAAAGGTCCAGGCGCTGGTGGGCCGCGTGTTCAAGCACTTCGCGAACGACAAGGACGCCACGGTCATTCCGATCAACCCGCCGTCGATTCCTGAACTGGGTACGGCTTCGGGCTTCGACTTCGAACTGACCGACAACGCTTCGCTTGGCCACGAGAAGCTGATGGCCGCGCGGAACCAGCTGCTGGCGATGGCCGCGAAGAATCCGGATCTTGCGCTGGTGCGCCCGAACGGTCTGAGCGACACGCCGCAATACAAGGTCGATATCGATCGCGAGAAGGCCGAAGCCATGGGCGTGGCCGCTTCCGACATCGACGATACGTTCTCGATCGCGTGGGGTTCGAAGTACATCAACAACTTCCTCGATACCGATGGCCGTATCAAACGCGTCTACGTGCAGGCCGATGGCCCGTTCCGTATGAACCCGGACGATCTGGGCCGCTGGTATGTGCGTGGCTCGTCGGGCACGATGGTGCCGTTCACCGCCTTCGCAAAGGGCAAGTGGACGTTCGGTTCGCCCAAGCTCGAACGCTACAACGGTATTTCGTCGCTGGAAATCCAGGGGCAGGCCGCAGCGGGTAAATCGACCGGTCAGGCCATGAGCGCAATGGAACAGATCGCTTCGAAACTGCCGGCAGGGATCGGTTATTCGTGGACGGGTCTGTCGTTCCAGGAAATCCAGTCGGGCAGCCAGGCGCCGTTCCTCTACGCGATTTCGATCATCGTGGTGTTCCTGTGTCTCGCCGCACTGTATGAAAGCTGGTCGATTCCGTTCGCGGTGATTCTGGTGGTGCCGCTCGGTGTGATCGGCGCGCTGCTGGCCGTGACGATGCGAGGGCTCGAAAACGATGTGTTCTTCCAGGTGGGTCTGTTGACGACCGTGGGTCTGTCCGCGAAGAACGCGATTCTGATTGTGGAATTCGCGCGTGAATTGCAGGAGCAGCATGGCATGACCGCTGTTGCGGCGGCGCTGGAAGCGGCGCGTTTGCGACTGCGTCCGATCTTGATGACGTCGATGGCCTTCGTGCTGGGCGTGCTACCGCTGTCGATCAGCAACGGCGCGGGTTCGGCGTCGCAGCATGCGATTGGTACGGGTGTGATCGGCGGTATGTTCACGGCCACGTTCCTCGCCATTTTCATGATTCCGATGTTCTACGTAGTTATTCGTTCGAAATTCGGCTCGTCGAAGCCGGACGAACAAGACAGCGCCGATACGGCGCACGTGCAGGAGGACAGCCATGAATAAGCTCACGTTGAGCGCACTGGCTGCGGCAGTGGTTTGCTTCACTTCGGCGTGTACGCTGGAGCCGCATTACACGCAGCCTGCCGCGCCGGTTTCTGCGGCGTATCCGACCGGTCCGGCTTACGACAGCCAGCCCACGGACGGCGCGCGCAGCGCGCAGGGACACGCGGCGGCCGATATCGGCTGGCGCGACTTCTTCAAGGATCCGCGTCTGCAAAAGCTCATCGAGCTGTCGCTGCAGAACAACCGCGATCTGCGCGTCTCCGTGTTGAAGGTGGCGCAGGCGCGCGCGCAGTACCGCATCGAGCGCGCGAACCTGCTGCCGACGCTTGACGTCAGCGGCACGGGCACCCGCACGCGCACGCCTGCCGATCTGTCTTACTCGGGCCGCGCGACAGTGTCGAGCGACTACGAGGCGGCAGCCGGCGCGTCGTGGGAACTGGACTTCTTCGGCAAGGTGCGTAGCCTGTCTAATCAGGCGCTGCATACCTATCTGTCAACGGCGCAGGCGCGCAAGGCTGCGGAAATCACGCTGGTTTCCGAAGTCGCCGACCAGTACCTGACGATGATCGCCTACGACGACTCGCTCAAGGTCACGAAGGCGACGTTGGATGCCGCGCAGAAGTCGTACGCTCTGACCAAGACCGAGTTCGATACCGGCACGGGTTCGGAGCTTGATCTGCGCGAAGCACAAGGCGTCATGCAGCAGGCGCATGCGAACTACGAAAGCCAGTTGCGTCTGCGTGCGCAGGCTGAAAACGCGCTCGTGCTGCTGGTGGGCGCGCCGTTGCCGGCGGACCTGCCGGCCGGCCTGCCGCTGGATTCGCAGGATCTGCTCGCCGATATTCCCGCCGATCTGCCTAGCACGCTGCTCACGCGCCGCCCCGACATCCTCGAAGCCGAGGAAACGCTCAAGGCCGCCAACGCCAATATTGGCGCGGCGCGCGCGGCGTTTTTCCCGAGCATCAGCCTGACGGGGCAATTCGGCTATGCGAGCGCAAGCCTCGGCTCGCTCTTCAAGCCGGGGCAGCTTGCGTGGGACTTCGGCCCGACGATCACGATGCCGATCTTCGAAGGCGGCGCGAATAAGGCCAGCCTCGACGTGGCGAAGCTCGAAAAGGACGAAGATGTGGCCGCGTACGAAAAGGCCATTCAAACGGCCTTCCGCGAAGTGGCGGACGGGCTGGCCGCGCGCGGCACGTATGACACGCAGATCACCGATCTGCGCGCCTACACCGAGAGCCAGCAGCGCCGCTATACGCTGTCCGATCTGCGCTATCGCAACGGCGTGGACAGCTATCTCACGGTGCTGAGCGCGCAGGATGATCTGTACACGGCGCAGCAGTCGCTGATCAGCGCGAATCTGGACCGGCTGACGAACCTCGTCGATCTGTACCAATACCTGGGCGGCGGCTGGATCGCCAATACCGGCGATAAACCGCGCAACGCCGATTCGGACAGCACGGCGATGCAGACGTCGCAATCGAAAGAGAGCGCCGTTCACTAAGGGCGTCCGTCGAGCGAGGCGGAAAAGCATTCCGATGTGCAGGGCAAGTGTCGTTTCCATGACTTGTCCTGCACGCGGAATTCTGGCGTGATAACACATCGTCATTGCCAACTTCGTCCCATCTCGCTTGATATGGAAAGCCCCCGACTCAACTTCTCCTTGCGTCAACTACGCTACTTCGTGACGGCGGCGGAAACGCTGTCGTTCACGCTGGCGGCGCGGCTGATGCATATCTCGCAGCCTTCCATTTCCAGTGCGATCTCCGAACTCGAAGACGCATTCGGCATTCAACTGTTCATTCGCCATCATGCCGCCGGTCTGTCGCTCACGCAGGCAGGGCGCGAATTGCTCGGCAAAACACGCGATCTATTGAAGAACGCCGAAGAACTCCAGGCCGTTGCGCGCGGGCTCGATACCGGCATGACGGGCACGATTGCGCTCGGCTGCCTGGTTTCGCTGGCGCCGCCGTTGTTATCCGGCTTGATCAGCCGCTTTCTGGCCGATCATGCGGGCATCGCCTTCAAGACGATGGAAGCGCATCAGGATGGTTTGTTCGAAGGGCTGCACGACGGCTCGCTGGATATCGCACTCACGTACGATATCGATCTCACCGATGACATCGACTTTCGGCCGCTGGTGCATTTGCCGCCTTATGTGATCCTTCCTAGCCGCCATCCGCTTGCGCAGCATCGGGCGGTATCGCTGTCGAATCTCATCGACGAACCTTATGTGATGCTCGATCTGCCCCATAGCCGCGAATATTTTTCTTCACTGTTCGATACGGTCGGGCAGCGGCCGGTGCCGGTGTTCCGCTCTTCGCAACCGGAAGTGGTGCGCGGCATGGTGGCGAACGGTCTGGGCTTCAGCATCCTGAACTTCCCGCTCAAATCGACCCAGACGGTCGATGGCGAAGATTTCGTGGTGAAGCGCTTCAAGGAGAAAGTGGTTGCGACTACGCTGGGTATTGCGCAGTCGCGCACCATGAAGCCGCGCGTGGTGGTGCAGCGGTTCGCTGCATTCGCCGAGGAATTGATCAAACGGCAGTACGCGCGGCCCTGACGAATCCTAGTGACCGGTCTTGAGCTGCGCCCAGAGGCGGTTTTCCAGACGCAGGATATCGGCGGGCAAGGCTTTCATCATGGTCATTTTCGCGAGCACATCCGGCGCGGGATAGACGCCGGCGTCATTGGCCACGGAGGCGGTCACGAACGAACGCGCGGCCTTGTTCGGCGTGGGGTAGAACACCTCGTTCGTGATTCCCGCGTTCACTTTCGGGTCCTCGATATAGTTGATCCAGGCGAGCGCGGCTTCGGGATGCGGAGCGTCCTTGGGAATGCCCATGATGTCGAACCAGATCAGCCCGCCTTCCTTCGCATTCGAGAACCTGATTTCATAGCTGCGTTTGGCATCCACGGCGCGGCGATGCGCAATGCCGATATCGCCGGACCAGCCAAACGCCACGCAGATATCGTTATTCGCAAGGTCGTTGATATATCCGGACGAATTGAATTGCGTGATATACGGGCGGACTTTCTTGAGCGTTTCATACGCCGCCTGATAATCGCCGGGGTTGGTGCTGTTGGGGTCTTTGTGCATATATTGCAGCGTGGCCGCGAACACATCGACGGCCTGGTCCAGGAATGACACGCCGCAACTCTTCAGTTTCGACATATTTTCCGGGTCGAACACCAGCGCCCAACTGTCGACGGGCGCGTTGCCGCCGAGCGCCTTCTGCACGGCCTGCACGTTGTAGCCCATGCCATCCGTGCCGTAGGCATACGGCGCGCCGTACTGATTGCCGGGATCGGCCTGCGCAATGATTTTCATGAGTGCAGGATCGAGATTCGCCAGATTGGGCAATTTCGATTTGTCGAGCTTCTGGTAGATGCCCGCTGGAATCTGCCGCGCCATGTAATTAGATGTTGGCACAACGATATCGTAGCCGGAGCTGCCGGCAAGCAGCTTGGCCTGCAAGGTATCGTCGCCGTCGTAGTTATCGTATTTGACCTTGATGCCCGTTTGTTTTTCGAAATCGGGAATGGTGTCCTTGCCAATATAGTCGGACCAGTTATAGACGTTCAACTGCGTTTCAGCCGCCCTGGCGGGCGCGCTGGTCAGACTTCCCGTGCTGGCGAGCGCCGCAAGCGAAGCCAGGGCAATCGAAGGACGCACAAACTGCCGGATACGATCGATGCGCATGAATGTCTCTCTATGAATGAGGATTGGCCATAAGGGCTGCGACGAACGACGGCTGAATCCTGGCACGCGAAGAGCGGGAGAAAAAAATAGTTTATCTAGGTCATGTACAGGTTTTTTCTATGCGATGCGCCATGGAACTGGCATCGACAAATTCTATGCAATAGCCAGAAATTGCATTCTTTACCTTGTTATTTTGTCGAGGGAGAGTGAGCCGAACTGGTGTTCGTTTTTGTCGCGGACACCGAGGGTATTCACCAGGCGTAACGGTGCTCAATAGAAGTCCGATTCTGGAACCAGAACCATGAATACACGCGATCTCCCCCAGCGCAGTACCCGTGACTATCAACAGAGCGATGCCGCGCATCATCTGCATGCGTTCGTCGACCAGAAGGCGCTGAACGCGGAAGGGCCACGCGTTATGGTGCGCGGCGAGGGTGTGCATCTCTGGGACAACGACGGCAATCGCTACCTCGACGGCATGTCGGGCTTGTGGTGCACGAACGTCGGTTATGGACGCAAGGAACTGGTCGATGCCGCCGCGCGGCAGATGAAAGAACTGTCTTACTACAACATGTTCTTTCACACCACGCATCCTTCGGTGATCGAACTGTCCGAGAGGCTGTTTTCGCTGCTGGGCGGCCATTTCAGCCATGTCGTTTATACGAACTCCGGTTCCGAATCGAATGAAGTGCTGATCCGCACGGTGCGCCGCTTCTGGGACGTAATGGGCAAGCCGGAAAAGAAGGTGCTGATTGGCCGCGTGAATGGCTATCACGGCTCGACGGTCGGCAGTGCGTCGCTGGGCGGTATGGCGTTCATGCACGAAATGGGCGATCTGCCGATCCCCAATATCACGCATGTCGATGAACCGTACTGGTACGCCAATGGCGGCGATCTCACGCCGGAAGCATTCGGCCTGAAAGCCGCACAATCGCTCGAGTGCAAGATTCTCGAACTGGGCGCGGACCGCGTTGGCGCCTTCGTTGCCGAACCGTTCCAGGGCGCGGGCGGCATGATTTTCCCGCCCGACGGTTATTGGCAAGAGATCGAGCGCATCTGCCGCAAATACGATGTGCTGCTGTGTGTCGATGAAGTGATCGGCGGCTTTGGCCGCACCGGCGAATGGTTCGCGCATCGGCACTTTGGCTTCGAACCGGATTTGATCTGTATCGCCAAGGGTTTGACATCGGGCTACGTGCCGATGGGCGGGCTCATCATGAGCCGCCGCGTTGGCGAGGCGCTGGTCGAACGCGGCGGCGTTTATGCACACGGTCTCACGTATTCGGGGCACCCGGTTGCCGCAGCGGTGGCGCTGGCGAATCTGGATGTGCTCGATCGCGGCGGGCTGGTCGAGCGCACGAAGACAGATATCGGCCCGTATCTGCAGAAAGCGCTACGCGAAGCCTTTGCCGGCCATCCGTTAATCGGCGAAGTGCAGGGCGTGGGGGCCGTTGCCGCGATCCAGCTTGCGAAGAACAAGAGCACGCGCGAGCGCTTCGCCAACGAAGCGGAATTGACGTGGCATAGCCGTTCCGTGGGTTTCGATCTAGGCGTGATCGTGCGTTCGACCAACGGTCGTTTGATCGTCGCGCCGCCGCTCGTGATCGACCACGCGCAAATCGACGAATTGGTGGACAAGATGCGCCAGGCGGTAGACGCGACCGCTGGAACCCTGCTGTAAAGCGTTGGAACTACAACGCCCGCTTCGTTCCCATTCGGGAGCGAGCGGGCGTTTTTTTATTGACCGCAATACAGCCAAAAAAGCGCAGAGGAATTTTTTTGCTAGGCAGGAACGACAAAAATCATCGTTTCGCAATTCCTCGACTCTGAACAGAATAGACACAACCAAACCCAACCGAACCCCCACACAGGGTCGCACAGGCGGTGCGTTTTCTGGTTTGTTGCCAACTCAGGCCGCCTTGCATAAGGAAACCGCAATGACAATCGAAACCGTTGATACGCTCGTCGTCGGCGCCGGGCAGGCCGGCGTGGCAATGAGCGAGCACCTGGGCAAGCTGGGTGTGCCGCATCTCGTGCTGGAGCGCGAGCGCATCGCCGAGCGCTGGAGAACCGGCCGCTGGGATTCGCTGGTCGCGAACGGTCCTGCATGGCACGACCGTTTTCCGGGCCTGGAATTCGACGATCTCGACCCTGACGCTTTTGCCTCGAAAGATCGCGTGGCCGATTATTTCGAAGCCTACGCAAAGCAGTTCAATGCGCCGATCCGCACGGGTGTGGACGTCACAAAAGTGGTGCGCAATGCAGGCCGCCCCGGCTTCACGGTCGAAACGAGCCGCGGCGTGATCGAAGCGCAACGTGTGGTGGTCGCCACCGGCCCGTTCCAGCGCCCGGTGATTCCGCCGATCGCGCCCAAAAATGCCGCCGGTCTCGTGCAGATTCACTCGGCCGATTATCGCAATCCGCAGCAATTGCCCGAAGGCGCCGTGCTGGTGGTGGGCGCGGGTTCGTCGGGCGTGCAGATTGCCGAAGAATTGATGCGTGCGGGCAAGCGTGTTTATCTCTCCGTGGGTCCGCACGATCGCCCGCCGCGCGCGTATCGCAATCGCGACTTCTGCTGGTGGTTGGGCGTGCTCGGTCTCTGGGATCTGGAAACTGCCGTGCCGGGCCGCGAACACGTGACGATTGCTGTGAGCGGCGCGCGTGGTGGCCATACCGTCAATTTCCGCAAACTCGCGCATGCGGGCATGACGCTGGTGGGGCTGACCCAGTCGTTCAACGACGGCGTGGTGAAATTCGAAAGCGATCTCGCGACCAATCTCGCGAATGGCGACGCCAACTATCTCTCGCTGCTCGACGCCGCTGACGCCTATGTCGTGGGCAACGGTCTCGATCTGCCCGAAGAACCCGAAGCGCGCGCGGTCGTGCCCGACCCGGAGTGCGTCACGCAACCGCTCCTCGAACTCGACCTGAAAAAGGCCGGTGTGAGTTCGATCGTCTGGGCCACCGGTTACGCAAACGACTATGGCTGGCTGCAGGTCAACGCCTTCGACGAGAAAGGCAAGCCGAAGCATCAGCGCGGCGTATCGAGCGAGCCGGGCGTCTATTTCGTGGGCCTGCCGTGGCTCTCGCGCCGTGGCTCGTCCTTCATCTGGGGCGTGTGGCACGACGCGAAGCATGTCGCCGGCCATATCGCCACGCAGGCTCAATACCTCGACTATCGCGACGCGACGCAACGCGCGCAAAGCACTCAATCCGCCAGTGTGGAAGCGAACATCGACGCTCGCGAAGAAACCCGTAACGAATCGAATAACGCAATCGGAGTCATTTAAATGCCCACGCATACCCGCATCCGCATGTTCAATACCAAGGATACTTATCCGAACCAGACGCTCGACAACGATCTTTGCCAGGCCGTTCGCGCCGGCAATACGGTGTACGTGCGCGGCCAGGTAGGTACGGATTTCGACGGCAAGCTCGTGGGGCTGGGCGACCCGCGTGCGCAGGCCGAGCAGGCCATGAAGAACGTCAAGCAACTGCTCGAAGAAGCGGGCAGCGACCTGAGCCATATCGTCAAGACCACGACGTATCTGATCGACCCGCGTTATCGCGAGCCGGTTTATCAGGAAGTGGGCAAATGGCTCAAGGGCGTGTTTCCGATTTCGACGGGCCTCGTGGTCTCGGCGCTCGGTCAGCCGCAATGGTTGATGGAAATCGACGTGATCGCCGTGGTGCCGGACGGCCGGACGCCGCCGCAAGCCTGAAAACAAGGGAGAAACGTGCCATGACATTCTCGATTGTCGGCCGCTGCGCCGAAACCGGTCAGCTCGGCATTGCCATCAGTTCGTCGAGCATTGCAGTGGGGGCGCGTTGTCCCTGGGCACGCGCAGGCGTGGGCGTCGTGGCGACGCAAAACGTCACGCTGCCCGCACTCGGCCCGCAGGTGCTGGATCTGCTGGAGCACGATCAGCTCGAACCCGCAGCCGCGCTGGACCGCGCATTGAATTCGAATGGCTGGAGTCAGTATCGCCAGGTGACGGTGATCGACGCGCAGGGGCGCACGGCGTTTTTCAGCGGCAAGGAAGCGCTGGGCATTTATCACGCGGCGGCAGGCGAGCAGTGCGTGGCCGCGGGCAATATGCTCGCGGGACAACACGTGATCGATACGATGGTGCAGGCGTTCGAAAACACGCCGGGCGCGCTCGCCGATCGTTTGCTGGCTGCCATGCACGCTGCGATGGCGGCGGGCGGGGAAGCCGGACCGGTGCATTCGGCGGCGCTGAAAATCGTCGACGACCATACCTGGCCGGTGGTCGATCTGCGCGTCGATTGGGCCGATAACGATCCGCTCGGCGAGCTGGACGGTCTTTGGCAGGCGTATCGTCCGCAGATGCAGGACTATCTGACCCGCGCGCTGAATCCGACTGCCGCGCCAAGCTATGGAGTCCCAGGCGATGAATGAACGCAGCAGTCGCAAGCTGCTGGAGCGGTTGATCGGTTTCGCAACCGTCAGCCGCGAATCGAATCTCGAACTGATTGCGTTTATCGAGCGCTATCTGGCGGAATTCGGCATTCGCAGCGAGCTTTTCTATAACGCGGAGCGCACCAAGGCAAATCTGTTCGCGACGATTGGTCCGTGCGATCGCGGCGGCGTGGTGCTCTCCGGGCATACGGACGTGGTTCCCGTGGACGGCCAGGCGTGGACGGTCGAACCGTTCCGCCTCACGGAGCGCGACGGGCGTCTGTATGGACGCGGCACGGCGGATATGAAAGGCTTTATCGCCTCGGTGCTGGCAGCCGTGCCGGAATTCATTGCCGCCGATCTGAAAACGCCCATCCATCTGGCGTTTTCCTATGACGAAGAAGTGGGTTGTCTGGGTGTGCGCCCGATGCTCGAAGAACTGGCGAAACGCCCGCACAAGCCGCTCCTTTGCCTGATCGGCGAACCTACGGAGCTCAAGCCGGTGCTCGGTCACAAGGGCAAGCTGGCAATGCGTTGCTGCGTGAAAGGCGCGGCGTGTCATTCCGCTTATGCACCTTATGGCGTCAACGCGATTCAATATGCAGCGCGTCTGATTGGTCAACTCGACGAAATCGGCGCGCGTCTGGCCAGCCCGGAACATCGCGACGAACGTTTCGATCCGCCTTATTCCACAGTGCAAACCGGTGTCGTCAAAGGCGGGCGCGCGCTCAATATCGTGCCGGCGGAATGCGAATTCGATTTCGAAGTGCGTGCATTACCGGGTTTCGAGGCTCAGTCGGTAGCCGACGAACTCGCGCAATACGCGCAGGCGCAATTGCTGCCCGCCATGCGCGCCGTGCAGCCCGATACCGATATCCAATGGCAATCGCTCGGTGCCTATCCGGGACTGGCGACGCCGCCCGAAAGCGAAGCGGCGCGCCTGCTCGCGCATATCAGCGGATCGACGGATTTCGGTACGGTGGCGTTCGGCACGGAAGGCGGCCTGTACGAACAGGCAGGCATACCGACCGTGGTGTGCGGCCCCGGCAGCATGGACCAGGGCCACAAGCCCGACGAATTCGTGAGCGAAGCACAGCTTGCGGATTGCGATGCCATGCTCGTGCGTCTCGCGCAATATCTCGCGCGAGCGGAGTGAGTTTCAAATCGACGCCTCGTGCAGATTCGCGAGGTGTTCGCGGCAGAAGTCCACGAACAGTTGCGCGGGCTTGGTCAGTTGACCGCGTTTGAGCCGCGCGCTCACGAGACCGGAGGTGGCCACGGGTTCGGTGATATCGATCGTGACCACCTTTTTGCCGTCGTAAGTGCATTCGGAATGCGGGCGCGTGACCAGCAGCGAAAAGCCGAAGCCCTGGCCCACCATGCCGCGCACCATTTCGATCGAAGGCGAGCCGAACACGATATTGGGCGTGAGGCCAAGATCGTGAAAGAGGCTCACGAAATAGGTACGGCTGGGCTGCACGTCGAGCAGAATCATCGGCTCGGCGCAAAGATCGCGCAGCGATACGTGCGATTGACTCGCGAAGCGGTGGTTTTCCGGCAGCAGCACATAAGGCTTTTGCGGCGGCATCAGCGGCTCGGTGGCGATGGTGCCGTCGAGTTCGTGATCGTAGAGAAAGGCGACGTCGAAGGTGCCTGCAGTGAGTCCCTGAACCAGTTCCTGCTGTTCGCCGTCGCGAATGCGGATATTGACGCCGGGATAGCGTTCGCGGAAACCCGCAATCAGTTGCGGCAGATAGAGCGGCGCCACCGTTTCGAAGCAGCCGATATCGATCTGGCCGGTGATGACGTCATTGTCGGCCAGCGCGTTCTGTTCGAATTCGTGCGCCATGCGCAGCAGTTCCTGCGCCTTGCGATAGAAGCGCGTGCCGCCCGGCGTGAGCGACACGCCCTGGGCGTGGTGCCGGATGAACAGCTTGACGTTGAAGCTTTCTTCCAGTGCCTTGATGGCGCTGGAAATGGACGGCTGGGCAATATGAAGCTGGCGCGACGCCTCGGCCACGCTGCCGGCTTCAACGGTTGTCACGAAGTACTTGAGTTGTCGCAATGTATAGAAAGCCACTTGCACCTCTGATGCAGGGCCGCAGGCACGGAGGTGCGCGGCACGTTTTACCGGTTTTTCAGGCGTTTTTCGACATTACCTTACCCTGGAAGCGCGTGCGGAAGAAAACTGCATTGCATAGTTTTATCGTATGACTCGAAAATATTTTTATTAATTTGTCTTTGACGCGAAATATCGCACCATCGACTCAAACCCTTGCTTTTCACTATCAACATGGGCTGCCCGGGCGGCCCCTCTGGAGACCCGCATGTTTGATCTCGGCTACTGGCAGCGTCGCGCTGCGGAGCAGGTGTTCATCGACCAGGCCCTGATTGGCGGGCGGCGCGTGGCCGCGCTGTCCGGTGCGACGTTCGACGCCGTCAATCCGGCCACGAACCGCCTGTTGGCGCGCGTGGCCGCCTGCGATACGGCAGATGTCAATCTGGCCGTGCGTGCCGCACGCGAAGCCTTCGACAAGGGCACGTGGTCGCGCGCGCCAGCGGTCGAGCGCAAGAAAGTGCTGCTGCGCCTGGCCGAATTGATGCTCGCCAATCGCGAGGAACTGGCATTGCTCGATTCGCTCAATATGGGCAAGCCAGTCGCCGATGCGTGGAATATCGATGTGCCGGGCGCGGCCCATGTGTTTGCGTGGTACGGCGAATCACTCGACAAACTCTATGACCAGGTCGCGCCCACCGCGCCGAATGCGTTCGCGACGATCACGCGCGAAGCGCTGGGCGTGGTCGCGGCAGTCGTGCCGTGGAATTTCCCGCTCGACATGGCCGCGTGGAAACTCGCACCCGCGCTGGCCGCAGGCAATAGCGTGGTGCTCAAGCCCGCGGAGCAATCGCCGTTTTCCGCGCTGCGCCTCGCCGAACTCGCGCTGGAAGCGGGCCTGCCCGAAGGCGTGCTCAATGTCGTGCCGGGGCTGGGCGAGCAGGCCGGGCGTGCGCTCGGTCTGCATCCGGATGTTGATTGCCTCGTGTTTACCGGCTCGACCGAAGTCGGCAAATACTTCATGCGCTATTCGGCCGATTCGAATCTCAAGCAGGTCTGGCTCGAATGCGGCGGCAAGAGCCCGAATCTGATCTTCGAAGATTGCGCCGATCTCGATCTGGCCGCGGAAAAAGCCGCGTTCGGCATCTTCTTCAATCAGGGCGAAGTGTGCTCGGCCAATTCGCGGCTTTATGTGCAGCGCTCGATTCAGGAGGAGTTTGTCGAGCGCCTGCTTGCAAAGGCGCGCGACTGGATGCCAGGCGATCCGCTCGATCCGGCCAGCCGCGCGGGTGCCATCGTCGATGCGGGGCAGACCGCGCGCATCATGCGCGCCATCGATCAGGCCCAGCTTGACGGCGCGCGCCTGCTCAAGGGCGGCAAGCGTCTGAACATCAACGGCTCGGACAATTTCGTCGAGCCGACCGTCTTCGCCGGTGTGAACAACGACATGCCGATCGCACGCGAGGAAGTATTCGGCCCCGTGCTGGCGATCAGCACGTTCGACACCGAAGAAGAAGCGCTGCGTCTCGCGAACGACAGCGTGTATGGTTTGGCGGCTTCGCTGTGGACCGATAACCTGAATCGCGCGCATCGCGTGGCGCGTGCGCTAAAGGCTGGCACGGTGTCGGTGAATACCGTCGATGCGCTGGACGTGACGGTGCCGTTCGGCGGCGGCAGGCAATCGGGCTTCGGCCGCGATCTCTCGCTGCATTCGTTCGACAAGTACACGCAATTGAAGACCACCTGGATTCAATTGCGCGGATAAGGCGTATCGGACTGGCCGCAACCGGAGCACGCGGCCAGTCTGCTCGATGGAAAGAGGCAGTGCAAGCGATGCATTGAATCAGTAATCCGAAATAATTAGTTCTTGAAACCAGGCAGGAGACAGTATCGTGGCCAGTACGGATAGCAGCAACGCGCAATTGATCGAGAAACACACTATTGGCTATGTGCCGCCCGCAGATCGTCACGGCAAGGTCCGCGATCTTTTTACGCTCTGGTTCGGCGGCAATATCGCGCCGCTGCCAATCGTCACCGGCGCGCTGGGCGTGCAGATGTTCCATCTGAATCTGTTCTGGGGAATCGTGGCGATCGTCTTGGGGCAGGCGTTGGGCGGCGTGCTGATGGCGCTGCATTCGGCCCAGGGCCCGCAAATGGGCATTCCGCAGATGATTCAAAGCCGTGCGCAGTTCGGTTCATGGGGCGCGCTGCTCGTGACGGTGATTGCGGGCGTGATGTACGTGGGCTTTTTTGCATCGAATATCGTGCTGGCCGGCAAGTCCTTGCACGGCATCCAGGCATCGATTTCTGTACCGGTCGGGATTGTGATTGGGGCAGTGGGGTCGGGGCTCATCGGCATTATTGGTTATCGCTTCATCCACTTTCTGAACCGCATTGGCACGTGGGTATTGGGTATCGGTATTGCCATCGGCTTTGGCTATATCTTCACGCACGTGTCCACGGACGATTTCCTCACGCGCGGCGGCTTCAATTTCGCGGGCTGGCTCGCAACGGTATCGCTTTCGGCGCTGTGGCAAATTGCATTCGCGCCTTATGTTTCTGACTATTCGCGCTATCTGCCGGAAAACGTGCGCGTGTCGTCCACGTTCTGGGCGACGTGGCTCGGTTGCACGATCGGCTCCACGCTCGCGTTCGTGTTTGGCGCCGTGGCGGTGCTCGCCGTGCCGCCGGGTGCCGACGCAATGGACGCCGTCAAACTGGCGACCGGCCCGCTCGGGCTGCCGATGCTGGTGCTGTTTCTGCTCAGCGTGATCAGCCATAACGCGCTGAATCTCTATGGCGCTGTGCTCGCGACCATCACGTCCGTGCAGACCTTTGCGAGCCGCTGGATTCCCACGGCTAATGCCCGCGCGGTATTTTCGGTGGTGATTCTAGCATCGTGCTGCTACGCAGCGATTGGCGCATCGACGAATTTCGTCGGCAATCTCGTCGATCTCGTGCTGGCTTTGCTTGTAGTGCTGGTGCCGTGGACGGCAATCAACTTGATCGATTTTTATGTCGTGCACAAAGGCAAATACGACATCGCATCGATATTCAAAGCCGATGGCGGCATTTACGGCCGATTCAATCCGCAGGCGCTGATCGCCTATGCCGTCGGTATTGCAGTGCAGATCCCGTTCATGAATACGCCGATGTACACGGGGCCAGTACCCAAATATCTGGACGGCGCCGATCTTTCCTGGCTGATTGGATTGCTGCTGACGTCGCCGCTCTATTACTGGCTGGCCACGCGCGATACGGCTTATCGCCGCCGCGTCGAAGCAGGGGCAAGCGCTGCTTTGCGGTGAATTTCCCAATCCTTTAGAAGCGCATTTTCCGATGACGCCGCTCCCCAAACGAGCGGCGTTTTTCGTTTGCGCCTGGCACCGAAAATAATTCCAGCGAGGTATGGTGCATCGCAGTATTCGCGCCTCGTCACGGGAACTCCATACCCTAAAGGTATGGAAACCGGTGTTTAAAAGTATTGGACGCTCTATCCAGGCGGGGCGTATAAATCCATTCCATGAACTCCACGCACGCCACGCCAGCCATGACCCCAGTGACGATTGAACGCATCGAAACCCGCCTGGTCGATCTGCCCACGATCCGTCCTCACAAGCTTTCGGTTGCAACGATGTATGGGCAAACCTTGATGCTCGTGAAGGTATTTTGCAGCGATGGCGTGATCGGCATCGGCGAAGGCACCACGATCGCGGGCATGGCCTACGGCCCCGAAAGCCCGGAAGCGATGAAGGTGGCGATCGACACGTACTTCGCGCCGGCCATGATCGGCCAGGACGCCACGCGCATTCAGGCGTTGATGGCGCATCTGGGCAAGCTGGTGAAGGTCAATCATTTTTCGAAGAGCGCGATTGAAACCGCGCTGCTTGATGCACAAGGCAAGCGCCTTGGCGTGCCCGTGAGCGAGTTGCTGGGCGGTCGCCGCCGCGATCGCGTGCTGGTTGCCTGGACGCTTGCGTCGGGAGACACGGCAAAGGACATCGCCGAAGCCGAACATATGCTCGAAGTGCGCCGCCACAACGTCTTCAAGCTGAAGATTGGCGCGAAGCCGCTTGAAACCGATATCAAACACGTGGCCGAAATCAAGAAGGCCGTGGGCGATCGCGCTGCCGTGCGCGTCGACGTGAATATGGCGTGGAGCGAAACGCAGGCCGCGTGGGCGATTCCCGCACTGGCCGATGCGGGCTGCGAACTGGTCGAGCAACCGGTTGCCTCCGCTGCTGCGCTGGCGCGTTTGATGCGCCGCTTCCCGGTCGCGCTGATGGCCGACGAAATCCTCCAGGGCCCGGAAAGCGCATTCGACATTGCAAAGAACAATGGCGCCGATGTCTTTGCCATCAAGATCGAGCAGAGCGGCGGCCTGTTTGCCGCGCAACGCGTGGCCGCAATCGCAGACGCCGCGGGTATCGAACTCTATGGCGGCACGATGCTGGAAGGCGCGTTCAGCACGGTGGCTTCGGCGCATCTGTTTGCGAGTTTCGCCAATCTGCAATGGGGCACCGAATTGTTCGGTCCGCTGCTGATCACCGAAGAGATTCTGACGAAGCCGCTCGATTACAGCGATTTTGCACTGACCGTGCCATCCGGTCCGGGTCTGGGGATCGAACTCGACGAAGCGAAAGTCGAGCGCTTCACCCGCAACGGACTCATCAAGACTACCCGCTAATTTCAGGTTATTAGAAGGACGGAGACGATGCTTTTCCAGGTACGTATGGATGTGAACATCCCGGCCGATCTGCCCGCCGAGGTCGCCAATGAAATCAAGGCACGTGAAAAGGCCTATTCGCAGGAACTGCAACGCAGCGGCAAGTGGCGCCATATCTGGCGCGTGGTCGGCGAGTACGCGAATTACAGTATTTTCGATGTGGAAGGCAACGCGGAACTGCACGACATTCTCACTGCCTTGCCGCTGTTCCCGTATATGAAGATTTCGGTGACGCCGCTGTGTCGCCACCCGTCGTCGATCCGCGACGACGACGCCTGATTGCAGCAGAGTCATTCAGGCCGCTGTTCCCCAAAATACAAGTGTGGAGACACTAATCATGAGCGTCAAAGTATTTGATACGAAGGAAGTGCAGGAGCTGCTGAAAGCCGCTGCGAATCTCAACGGCAATACCGGCAACGCGCGTTTCCAGCAAATCATTCATCGTCTGCTGGGCGATCTGTTCAAGGCCATCGACGAGCTCGACATTACGCCCGATGAAGTGTGGGCCGGTGTGAACTATCTGAACAAGCTCGGTCAGGACGGCGAAGCGGCGCTGCTTGCAGCAGGTCTCGGTCTGGAAAAATACCTCGACGTGCGCATGGATGCGGAAGACAAGGCAACCGGCCTGGACGGCGGCACGCCGCGCACGATCGAAGGCCCGCTCTATGTGGCCGGCGCGCCGGTGCGCGACGGCGTGGCGAAGATCGACTTCGACGAAGATGCAAACGCAGGCCCGCTGATCATTCGCGGCACGGTCAAAGGCACGGACGGCAAGGCTATCGCCAACGCCGTAGTCGAATGCTGGCACGCCAACTCCAATGGCTTCTATTCGCACTTCGACCCGACCGGCGCGCAAACAGATTTCAATCTGCGCGGCGCAGTGAAAACGGGCGCAGACGGCGTGTACGAATTCCGCACGCTCATGCCCGTGGGTTATGGCTGCCCGCCGCACGGCGCCACGCAGCAGCTGCTCGACGGTCTGGGCCGCCACGGCAACCGTCCGGCGCACGTACACTTCTTTATCTCGAGCGGCGATCACCGCAAACTCACCACGCAATTCAATATCGAAGGCGATCCGCTGATCTGGGATGACTTCGCTTATGCCACGCGCGAAGAACTCATTCCGCACGTCGTCGAGAAAACCGGCGGTGCAGCATTGGGCCTGAAAGCCGACGCGTACAAGCACATCGAATTCGATGTCGTTCTGACGCCGCTGCTGCAAGGCCGCGACAACCAGATCGTCCAGCGCCCGCGCGCTGCGGCAAGCGCCACCGTAGAAGCCTAAGCGTCCAGTACGGCGGCAGCCGCACCGCGCTGCCGCCCACCGATTCCCCCGCGAGAACCCATTCGCCACCGATGCATGCTTCCCGTGCAGGGATCGGTGTACGCATAGGGAGAGGAAACATGTCCGCCATCATCGACCAATCCAACGACCTCGATAACCTGCTGGCTACCGCCGTGCAGGACGACAGGCAAGCCGGTATTTTCCGTTGCCGTCGCGATATCTTCACCAATACCGAATTGTTCGATCTCGAGATGAAACACATCTTTGAGAGCAATTGGGTTTATCTGGCACACGAAAGCCAGATTCCGAATAACAACGATTACTACACCACGTGGATTGGTCGTCAGCCCATCGTCATTACGCGTGACAAGACTGGCGAACTGAATGCCGTCATCAATGCCTGCGCGCACAAAGGTGCAATGCTCTGTCGCCGCAAGCACGGCAATAAAGGCAGTTTTACGTGCCCGTTCCACGGTTGGACTTTCTCGAACACCGGCAAGCTGCTCAAGGTGAAGGACGAGAAGACCACTGAATATCCGGTGCAGTTCAATACGCACGGCTCGCACGATCTGAAGAAAGTCGCGCGTTTTCAGAACTATCGCGGCTTTCTGTTCGGCAGCCTGAATGCGGATGTCATGCCGCTCGAAGAGTATCTGGGCGAAGCGCGCGTGATTATCGACCAGATCGTCGATCAGGCGCCCGGCGGCCTCGAAGTGTTGCGCGGCAACTCCTCGTATGTGTACGAGGGCAACTGGAAAATGCAGATGGAAAACGGTTGCGACGGCTATCACGTCAGCACCGTGCACTGGAATTACGCCGCCACGATGGGCCGCCGCAAGGAAGAGGGCACCAAGGCCGTTGACGCGAATAGCTGGAGCAAGTCGGTGGCGGGCGTTTATGGCTTCGAACACGGCCATATTCTGCTCTGGACCCAGACCATGAACCCGGAAGTGCGCCCCGTCTATCAGCAGCGCGACGAAATCAAGGCGCGCGTGGGCGAGGTGGCAGCCGACTTCATCGTGAACCAGACACGCAACCTGTGCGTGTACCCGAACGTCTTCCTGATGGACCAGTTCAGCACGCAGATTCGCGTGGTGCGTCCGATCAGCGTCGATAAAACCGAAGTGTCGATTTTCTGCTTCGCGCCGAAGGGCGAGAGCGCAACCGATCGCGCCACGCGCATTCGCCAGTACGAAGACTTCTTTAACGTCTCGGGCATGGGCACGGCCGACGATCTGGAAGAATTCCGCGCCTGCCAGAACGGCTACGCCGGTATCACGGCGATGTGGAACGACCTCTCGCGCGGCGCACCGCTGTGGGTCGAAGGCGCCGATGACAACGCGAAGAAGATGGGCCTGAAGCCGCTGATTTCGGGCGAGCGCAGCGAAGACGAAGGCCTGTTCGTGTGCCAGCACGAATACTGGGTGGAAGTCATGCGCGACGCACTGAAGAAAGAACGTAAGGAGTCCGTGGCATGAGCTTCGATTACCAAACCCTTTGCGCGGTGCTTTATCGCGAGGCGCGTCTGCTCGACGATCGGCAGTGGGACGAATGGCTCACCTGCTATGCGGAAGACGTCACCTACTGGATGCCGGCCTGGGACGACGACGATCAGATCACCGACGACCACGAAAGCCAGATCTCGCTGATGTATTACCCGGATCGCGGCGGCCTGGAAGACCGCGTGTTCCGCATCAAGACCGAACGTAGCGGCGCTTCCACGCCGGAGCCACGCACGAGCCACAACGTCAACAACGTCGAAGTGCTGGCCGAGCGCGATAACGAAGTCGATCTGCGCTACAACTTCCAGACGCTCAACCATCGTTACCGTACGACCGACTTCTTCTACGGCACGATGTTCGTCACGCTGCGTCTGGTCGAAGGTCAGTGGTTGATTGCCTATAAGAAGATCGTGCTGAAGAACGACTATATCCGGCAGGTACTCGACGTTTATCACGTGTAAGGCGTGCCGAAAGTCGAACGCATCAATATCAGGTAGTTGGAGGAGGTCCCCATGTCCAGTTTCAATATTGCGCTGAATTTCGAAGACGGCGTGACGCGCTTCATCGAATGCAAGGCCGGCGAGAAAGTTCTCGACGCGGCATTTCGCGCCCGCATCAATCTGCCGATGGATTGCTCCGACGGCGTGTGCGGAACCTGCAAATGCAAGGCCGAAAGCGGCAGCTATGACCTTGGCGACGACTATATCGAAGATGCGCTGAGCGACGACGAAAAAGAAGGCGGCCTCGTGCTCACGTGCCAGATGGTGCCGCAAAGCGATTGCGTGATTGCGGTGCCGGCATCGTCGGCGGTGTGCAAGACGGGGCAGAGCCAATGCGCCGCAACCGTGACGAAGATCGAATTGCATAACGATGCAGCCGTCGTGCTCGAACTGGATGTCGATGCGAATGCGCCGGTGTTTCTGCCTGGCCAGTATGTGAATATCAACGTGCCGGGCAGCGGTCAGCATCGCTCGTATTCGTTTTCTTCGGCACCGGGCGATTCGAAGCTCAGCTTCCTGATCAAGAAGATTCCCGGCGGCGTGATGAGCACGTGGCTCCAAGCCGCCAAGCCCGGCGACAAGCTCGAACTGATCGGGCCGCTCGGCAGCTTCTATCTGCGCGATGTGCAGCGTCCGCTGTTGTTCCTCGCGGGCGGCACGGGCCTCGCGCCGTTCCTTTCGATGCTCGAAGTACTCGCGCGTGCGAATTCGCAGCAGAAGATTCATCTGATTTACGGCGTGACGCGCGATCTCGATCTCGTGCAGGTCGAAGCGATCGAAGTCTATACGTCGAAACTGGCGAATTTCAGTTTCAGCACCGTCGTGGCGGACGAAGCGTCGAATCATCCGCGTAAAGGCTGGGTCACGCAGCATATTCCCGCCGATGCACTCAATGACGGCAACGTGGATGTCTATCTGTGCGGCCCGCCGCCGATGGTCGACGCAGTGCGCAAGCATTTCGACGATAACGGCGTGAAGCCCAATAGCTTCCACTACGAGAAGTTCACTCCCAACGTCCTTCCGAAGGCGGCATGAACATGCAACGTTTCTCAGGCAAGGTCGTGGTCGTGACGGGCGCGGCCCAGGGCATCGGGCGCGGCGTGGCGCTGCGCGCCGCCGCGGAGGGCGGCAAGGTGGTATTCGTCGATCGCGCGGATTTCGTTGCTGAAGTCGCGGCGGAAGCAGACGGTGATCACACGGCGGGTTTTGTCGCGGATCTCGAAACCTACGAAGGCGCGCGCGATACGATGGCTTTCGCGGCGGAAAAATTCGGCGGCATCGATATTCTGATCAACGGTGTGGGCGGCGCGATCCGCATGCGTCCGTTCGCGGAATTCGAGCCCGCGCAGATCGATGCGGAAATTCGCCGCTCGCTCATGCCGACTCTCTATACCTGCCATGCTGTGTTGCCGCATTTGCTCAAGCGCGGCGGCGGCACGATCGTCAATATCTCGTCGAATGCCACGCGCGGCATTCGACGCGTGCCGTATTCGGCGGCAAAAGGCGGCGTGAACGCTATTACGCAGGCGCTGGCGATGGAATACGCGGACCAGAATATCCGCGTGGTGGCGACCGCGCCGGGCGGCACCAGTGCACCGGCGCGCCGCGTGCCGCGCAATGCCGCGGGCGATACCGATCAGGAAAAGGCGTGGATGAACGAGGCGGTTAATCAGGTTACCGAATCAACCTTTTTCAAGCGCTATGGCAGTATCGACGAGCAGGTTGCACCGATCCTGTTCCTCGCCTCCGACGAAGCGAGCTATATCACCGGATCGGTCTTGCCGGTCGCAGGCGGCGATACGGGTTGAATCGTCGGTTGAATCGCCCAATCAACCTTTATTTGCACGCGGTTCCCGATCGGTCGGCGTGAGATATTCCATGCCTTGCTCGTCGTAGAGGTCGTAAATCAGTTGCAGCATGCGCTGAAGATCCTCGGATTCGTCGAGCATGCGCATGCTCATGATGATCGGCGAAACCAGATTGGCGTCGTCCAGATCCTTGTAGACCACATCGTCGCGTTTAAGGCCGTAGACGCTTTTCGGCACGATCGAAATGCCTTCGCCCGCGGCGACGAGCCCCAGCGCAACCTGCAATTCACGCGTTTCCAGCACGCGGGCGGGTTTGAGCGCGCGGTCGTGAAAGGCGGCCAGTACCTGGTCCGCGTAACTCGGGCGTGGCGACTTCGGGAAAATAATCAGCGTTTCATTGAGCAGATCGTGCAGCGACAGCACGGTCTTGCTATCGCCCAGCACGTGGCCTTGCGGCAGCGCCACGATCATGCGTTCCTCGCGCAGCACGACGCGGCGCACACTCGGATCGTCCAGCCGGATACGTCCGAAGCCCACATCGATACGGCCTTCCTTGAGCGCCTTGATCTGGTCCATCGTGGACATTTCATTGAGGCTCAATTCGACTTCGGCATGCTGCTGACGATAGCGGCGGATGATCTTGGGCAGCATGCCGTAAAGCGTCGAGCCCACAAAACCCACCGAAAGATTGCGCTCGATCTTGCCGACGCGGCGCGTCATCGATTCAAGCTCGGCGGTTTGCGCAAGCAGTTGCGAAGCGTGCTGATAGAAAAAGCGCCCGGTATCGGTGAGCTTGAGCGGGCGCGAATTGCGCTCGAAAAGCTGCACGCCCAGAATCTCTTCGAGTTGCTGGATCTGCCGGCTCAAAGGCGGCTGCGCAATATGCAGGCGCTGCGCGGCGCGCGTGAAGCTGCGTTCTTCGGCGACCGCTACAAAATAGCGAAGATGGCGCAACTCCATGTTCCAACCTCTGAGATATCGATCTGTGGAGAAAGGGTGCCAAAACGGCATCTCATTATACCTGGCAGGCATGCCGAGCGCCGTTCCGCCAACACCGCCATCCATCCCAATAATAGTTGAAATTTTCAACTAGTTGTCTATACTCCGATGCGTCGCCGGGTTCAGCACGCGTTGTGCATGACTGCCGCCCGGCATCACCGTCAGGAGTTTGCGCTTGGCTTCAGGTTCTCATCCAGGGCGTCCCGGTTTTCTCACCTTCAGGCTCGATCTCGCGAGCGCGCTGCTCAGCGAGCGCGCCAACGCGATTTACCGCGAGCGCTGGAGCCTGGATGTGCGTGCGCTGCGCGTGTTGCGGCTCGTCTGCGCGGAAGCGGGCATTACGCCCAAAGCCGTTTCTCAGCGCGCGCTGATCGAAAAAACGTTACTGTCGAAAACGCTCGCCGAACTGGAATCGCGCGGTTTGATCGCTCGCGATACCCATGCCGATGACCGTCGCAGTATCGCCTTGAGCGGCACGCCGGAAGGCGTCGAGATCGCCCGGGCATCTGCGCGAGTTGGCGAAGCGCTGGAAGTCGAACTGGCCGCCGCGTTGAGCGCGAACGAACGCAAGACGCTCGACCGCCTGCTCGAAAAGCTTTCGGACAGCTTGCTCGATGGCGCTGCCTGACCTGAACGCACGACCTGAATCGCGCCTTCGCGCGTTCCCCCATTTTCCAGGAGTTATCGATGGCTAATCTGATCGAAACACTTGCGCCTTTTGTCGGCGCGCTGCTGCCCGAACTCGAAACGATCTATAAGGATCTGCACGAGCATCCCGAACTTTCGATGCAGGAATTCCGCACCGCGAAAATCGTCGCCGACTATATGGAAAAGCTCGGCTACGAAGTCACGCGAGAAGTGGGCGTGACCGGCGTGGTGGCGATCCTGCGCAATGGCGAAGGTCCGGTCGTGATGCTGCGCGCCGACATGGACGCGCTGCCGATGGCCGAAGCCACTGGCCTGCCGTATGCGAGCAAGGTTGTCGCGAAGGACGAGGACGGCGTGCAGGTGGGCGTCGCGCATAGCTGCGGCCACGATATGCACGTAACCTGGCTGCTGGGCGCCGCGCGTCTGATGGCCGAACATCGCGGCGCATGGGGCGGCACGCTGATGGCCGTATTTCAGCCCGGCGAGGAAGTGGGGCGCGGCGCGCGCAGCATGGTCGACGACGGCATGATCACGCGCTTTCCGAAGCCGGACGTGATTCTCGGCCAGCACGTGATGGTGGGCGCGGCGGGCACGGTGGGCTATCGCAGCGGCACGATTCTTTCGGCCGGCGACAGCCTCAAGGTCAAACTGTTCGGGCGCGGTTCGCACGGCTCGCAACCGCAGACCTCGATCGATCCGGTCATCATGGCGGCTTCCACGACGCTGCGTCTGCAGACCATCGTCTCGCGCGAGATTTCGCCTCGCGACAGCGCCGTGCTGACGATCGGCAGCCTGCAGGCGGGCACCAAGGAAAACATCATTCCCGACGATGCCACGCTCAAGCTCAACGTGCGCACCTACGACGAAGACGTGCGCGAATACATGCTCGGTGCGATCCGCCGCATCTGCTGCGCGGAATGCACGGCCTCCAACGCGCCGCGCGAACCGGAATTCACCACGCTTTCCAGCTATCCGCTGACCGTCAACGACGACGCCACAACGGAACGTCTGCGTGCCGCATTCGAAGCGCGCTTCGGCGACCAGGCCTATGAAACGCAGCCAGCCGCAGCCAGCGAGGATTTCAGCGTGTTCGGCCGCGAATGGGGCGTGCCGTACGCGTTCTGGTTTATTGGCGGGACGGAACGTGCCGTGTTTGAAAAAGCGCGCGCGGAAAAGAAAATCAATCAATTGCCGAGCAATCATTCGCCGCTGTTCGCGCCGGTTATCGACCCGACGTTGCGCACCGGTCTCGAAGCGATGCTCTGTGCCGCGGGCGCATGGCTGAGCCTCGGCGCGGCGCTCGACGAACCCATCAGCGAGGCAGCGTGAGCATGGCTTTGGGCGCGCACGTCAGCGCGCATATGAACGCCCATACGGCGTACACGGCGCTCGATCTGATCGGCACGTTTGCGTTTGCGATTTCGGGCGCAGTGGCGGCGCGGCAGCGTCGGCTGGACCTGTTCGGCATCCTCGTCGTCACGTTTATGGTGGCGTGCGGCGGCGGCATTCTGCGCGATGTTTCCATCGGCGCGATTCCGCCGGCGGGGCTGTCGAACTGGGCGTATATGGCCGTGACCGTGGTGGCGGCGGTGATGACGATCTTCGCTTATCCGCAGGTACGGCGGCTGCGCCATCCGGTGCTTTTCTTCGATGCGATCGGCCTCGGGCTATTCGCCGTGGCGGGCGCGCAGAAGGCGTGGATCTGGACCGATAGCGCGGAAACCGCCATCGTGCTCGGCATGGTGAGCGCGGTGGGCGGTGGCGTGCTGCGCGATATTCTGCTGTCGCGCGTGCCTGCTATTCTGGAACGCGAGATTTATGCGTCGGCGGCGCTGCTGGGCGCGGCGCTGCAGGTCGGGCTGACCTACATGGACTGGTCGACGTTCTGGACGCCGTGGGTGGCGACGGTGGGGTGCGTGACGCTGCGGCTGGCTTCGCTGTATTTCGGCTGGCGTTTGCCGGTATTTCATACGCGCGAGAGTAAAAAGAACGCACGCGCGATGGAAGAGGCCGCGCGGGCCAGCCAGCAGGATGCGCGTCACGACGCGCGGTGAAGGGCGGCGAAGGGCGGCGTAGGGCAGTTGATCGTGACTCGCGCAGCGGCAGCAGCGCGCCTGATCAGGCGCGCCAGATGCATGCGAAAGTCAGTGCTTGTGCACCTTTTCCAGTGCCTCGCCGCGATGGACAGCATGGTCACCGCTTTTTTCGCTCTCTACCTCGTAATGCGGGTCTTCCTTCGATGCGGCGACAGCATGACCGTCCAGTTCCGTATCGCGGATAATCCGGCGCACTACGGTGCCTGTCGTCATCCCTTGCGGGGTGTTCCATGTAACGCGGTCGCCTGTTTTGAGTCGATGAGACATGGTCATGCGCTCCGGTGGTTGAAACCCGCTTATTGGCGCATTTCGTGTTCCTGAGGCTTTGATTAGTGCCCCTTTTTCTGGCTGTCTTGCTCCCAAGGCTGATCGGTTGCTGACGCAACATTCTTCTTTTCCAGATCGCGTAAAAACCAGGCGCTTAAGCGCGACATAAGTTTCATGCCCTACATTGCCCGCCCATGCACAAATGCATTCGAGGGCACGGTAATTATGTCAATGCTTGAAGTAGGTCGGGAAATCCGCGCCCTGCGGAACCGGCTGGGTCGCACTCTGGGCGAAACGGCGTGCGCGGCCGGTATTTCCAGTGGATTTCTATCGAAGGTCGAGCGCGGATGCGCTTATCCATCGCTCGTGACCTTGGGGGATATTGCCTCGGTACTGGGCGTGTCGGTCGCGCACCTGCTGGAACTGTTCCGCAATCAGGAAGCCGGGACTGTGAGGCAACTCAGTCCCGTTTCGGCATCGAGCCGCGCGCGAACGGTGCGTTGAGCGGCGCGGCAAAGCGGTTTCACTCGCGGGCGTCGTTCGCCTTTTCCTGAAACAGCGCAAGTCCAATCAAACTCACCACCCCGCACCCCAGCACATACCACGCAGGCGCATAGAAACTCCCGGTCGCGCGCCACAACGCGCCCACCGCAAGCTGCGCAAAGCCGCCAAACAACGTCACGCCAACGGCATAGATAATGCCGAGCGACGTCGCGCGCACTTCGGGGCGCAGCGCTTCGAGAATCATCAGGAAACCCGCCGGGCTTGTCAGCGTCATCAAGCCGATCAACACGATCGCCACGATCAGCACGGTGCCCACCGTCGGCCACGCGGCAATCGCTGCGAACGCAGGAAAGAGCAGGGCAAGCGACACCACGGAAGCCATCGCCAGCAACGGCTTGCGACGCGGCAAACGGTCCGCCAGCTTGCCCGCGAACGGCGAACCAATCAGCAGCACGAGCCCTGCAGCACAACCGCTTGCCGATGCAGCCGCAGGGGGCATATGCAGCGTAAGCGCGAGAAACGCCGGCAGAAAGAACACAATCGTGTACATCGTGCCCGTGCCGCCGATCACCAGCATCGTGCCCGCCACGATCAGGCGCAGCGGCAACCTGCGTTGCACAGGCCTGGCGTGATGCGCGGCCTGAGCCGGTGAATGCACAGGCGCAGGCAAGGTATCGTCCAGCCGCGCACGCAGGAAGAATCCCACCGGACCGATGGCCAGGCCGATCAGAAACGGCACGCGCCAGCCCCACGAAACCAGTTGCTCGTGCGAAAGCGATTTCGACAACAGCAACGCGATCAGCGCGCCCGCCAGCGCCGCGCCGCCCTGGCTCGCCATCTGCCAGCTCACCAGCGCGCCACGCTTGCCTTCGCGGCCCGCTTCCATCAGCAGCGTAGTGGCCGCGCCCACTTCGCCGCCCGCCGAAAACCCTTGCAGCAGACGCCCGAGCACGATCAACGCGGGCGCAATCATGCCGATCTGCGCATACGTAGGCGCAAGCCCGATCAAGCCGGTGCCCAGCGCCATCAGCAACACCGTGAGAATCAACGCGGGCTTGCGTCCCGCACGATCCGCATAAGCGCCGATCAGCACGCCGCCCAGCGGACGCACCACGAAGCCCACGCCGAAGGTCGCCAGCGACATCATCAGCGACGCAAGCGCATCGTGCGCCGGAAAGAACAACTGGCCGATCAGCGCCGAAAAGAAGCTATAAACGGTGAAGTCGAAGAACTCCAGACCGTTGCCGAGCGCGGCGGCCAGCACCATCGTGCGGCTCGTGCGGCTCGTGCGGCTCGTGCGTGCGAGCGGTGCGCCCTGTGCTGCTGCGCGTTCGTGTACGACGTTCATGCGGATACCCCGGTTTCCATAGAGCTTTTGATGCGCCCACGCGTTCGCAAGGCGGCGTGTACCGCCTTGCGCGCGCGACACAACACGGCGCAATGCAGACTTACTGACTGCCCTTGATGCCTTCGTCGTCGCGAATCACGAGTTTGGCCGCGTTGACCGAGCGCACGCCGTTGACGCCTTGCGCGACCGACGTGGCCAGCTCGATCTGCTGCGCGCTGGCGATTACGCCCGCAAGCGTGACCACGCCGTCATGCGCGCGCACGCGAATAAAGCTCGATTTCAGGCCGTGTTTGCGCGCCGCCTTGAGCGCGTGGCGCACGTTGGCGGCCAGCGCGCGATCCGCGCCGGACGATGCCGCCACGGCGGGCGTGGCGTGTTGCGCGCCCGGCCCGGCGCTGGCATCGCTGCCGCCTTGCGCATGCCCGGCCGCGCCGCCAGCCACGCAAAACGCGGCAACCAGAAAGCGCAACGTTTTGGGCGAATTCACGGTGATCCTCATCCTGTCTCTCCTCGGTCTGTTGTTCAGAACTGGTCAGAACTTGTGGTACATGCCCACGAGCACGAGATGCGGCGACTGATACATCTCGGTGCCGTTCGCGCCCGTATAGCTGTTGCTGATGCTGTCGACGGTCGGTTGCTGGGTCGGATAGCGGCCATACGTGGGCGTCGTGCCCGTGTTGTGAATCAGCGCTCCGCGCACATAAAGAGCCGTGCGTTTCGAGAGGTTGTAGTCATAGCCGAGCGTCACGCCATACGAATGGCTACCCGCGCCCGCCACGTCGCGATACGCGAGTTCCACGCGAAAATCGTTGCGCTGCTGATAGCGATAGAGCCCGCCCAGCGTATAGAGCGAGGCCACGCGGTCGCCATCCAGGCGCGGCGCGAGAAAACTGTAGCCCGCCGAAAGCACGTAATGTCCGGCGTCATAAAGCAGACCGGCGGCGAAGTTATCGGTGCGCACATACTGCGAGGTAGTCAGCGCATTGAGCCCGTAATTGCCGATATAACTGAGCGTGCCGAACAGATGGCCGTCGAAGTAATTCAGCGCGGCCGCGCGTGTGACGATGGTCGGCGCACTGGAACTGTTGTCGTGCAGCGCCAGGGCCACCTGCGCATTGAGCGGCCCGAACCACGGCGACGAATAGCTGATCGCATTCGACAGACGGCTCGCTTCGAAGCTCGCGCCCGGGCCGAGGTCGTAGGTCCACGCCGTCAGATACGCGACCGTCGAGACCGTGCCCACCTGGCCGAACACGTCGATAAAGAGCGGCACGCCCACATCGTCCTGCAAGCCGAACTTCAGTTCGCCGGTTTTCTGCGAACCGATGCTCACCCACGCCTCGCGATTAAACATCGTATTCGACGTGCCCAATTGACCATTGGCCGCATTGAAACCGTTTTCCAGGTCGAAGCGCACGCGATAGCCGCCGCCCAGATCTTCCACGCCGTACAGACCGATCTTCGACGTCCATTCCCCGCCGCTTTGCTGCACAAACGCCGTCTGCGCGCCCTTGGTGAAGCCGATCGACTGGTCGATCGCGCCATACAGACGCACGCCCGGCGAGTAGGCGCCGGTCGTCGCGTAAGGCACGCCCTGAAAATAGTCTTCGAGGAACAGATTCGAAGTCTGCGCCTGCGCGCCGATCGAAGCGCCGCCCATGACGGTTGCGCACGCAACCAGACGCGCGGCTCGCGCAATAGTGTGAGGCGTGATGCTGCTTGCTGACATTTATAGACTCTTTAGGTTGGTCAGAAACTGCGGGGAGCGCGGCGCGCGAGGCGAGAAGTGGGCGCGCAGCGTGTGGATCAGCCCTGGCGGAGGTAGCGCTCCACGAGTGCGACGAACCACGCCGCGCCATAAGGCAGCGCATCGTCGTTGAAGTCGTAGCCGGGGTTGTGGACGGAGCAGCCGCCCACGCTGCCCACGCCGTTGCCGAGCAGCACGTAGCAGCCGGGCAGCTTCTCGGTCATCCACGAGAAGTCTTCGCTGCCCATCACGGCGTCGGGCATCATCGTCAGTCCGCTTTTGCCGACCAGCGAGTGCATGACGTCGATGGCCAGATCGGTCGCCTTCTGTTCGTTGACGAGCGGGCGCGAAATCGCCTTGTAATCGACGGTGGCGCTCGCGCCGTAAGACTGCGCCTGAAGTTCGGCGATGCTGCGAATACGCGCTTCCAGCAGATTGCGCGTTTCGCTGTCGAGCGCGCGCACGGAAAGCTGCAGCGTGGCGCTTTCGGGAATCACGTTGCCGGCTTTGCCCGCGTTGATCGCACCGACCGTCACCACGGCGGCGCGCGTCGGCTCCACGTTGCGCGCGACGATGCTTTGCAGCGCCATCACGATGCTTGCGGACGCAACGACCGGGTCGCAGCCCAGTTGCGGCATCGCGCCGTGCGCGCCGCGTCCGGTCACGGTGATCGTCACCGTATCCGACGACGCCAGCATGCAGCCGTGGCGCACCGCGAAATGACCGACCGGCAGGCCCGGCGCGTTGTGCAGCGCGAACACCTGATCGCAGGGAAAGCGCTCGAACAGGCCTTCGGCGATCATGCGCGAGGCGCCGCCCAGACCTTCTTCGGCGGGCTGGAAGATCACGTTGAGCGTGCCGTCGAAATCGGCTTCGGTGGCGAGGTGATGCGCGGCGGCCAGCAGCGTCGCCGTGTGGCCGTCGTGGCCGCAGGCGTGCATGGTCTGCGCGACCGTGCTGGCGTAGGGCAGGCCGGTGCTTTCCTGGATCGGCAGCGCGTCCATGTCGGCACGCAGGCCGATGGCGAGCGCCGACGTCCCGCGCTTGATACGCCCGACCACGCCCGTGCCGCCCACGCCCGTCGTCACTTCATAGCCCCATTCGGCGAGCTTTTCGGCGACCAGCGTGGCAGTGCGCGTCTCGGCGAAACCCAGTTCGGGGTGGGCGTGGATGTCGTGGCGAATCTGCACAAAAGGCGCGCGCTGCGCGCGCAGGCGTTCGATGAGATCGGCGCGCGGGGCGTCCGTTGCGGGGGAAGGGCTGTGCGGAATGGCGTTGGCTTGCGTCATGTCTGGTTTCTCTTGACTGGCCGTACGGGCGACGGCTTCTGGAGAAACAGACTAAGGACGATCGGTCAAAATAAAAAAGCAAAAATCCGTATGTCGATAACCACTGGTAATATCTCCCGCATTATGAAAATCCATCAACTGCGCGCGCTGGTCGAAATCGCCGCGACTGGCAGCATCAACGGCGCGGCGCGGCGGCTGCACGTGACCCAGCCCGCCATCACCAAGGCGGTGCGCGATCTCGAGGACGAATGCGGCGTGCGCCTGCTTGAGCGTAATCCCTGGGGCGTCGTGCCGACCGCCGAGGGCGCCGCGCTGCTGCAGCGCGCCCGCACGGTGGTGCGCGAACTCGAACGCGCGGAAGAAGACCTCGCGCATCTCAAAGGCCAGCGCACCGGCAAACTGGTGATTGGCGTGACGCCGATCGCGGGCACGGCGGGGCTGGCTGAAGCCTTCAGCAATTTCCGCCGGCACTGGCCGCAGGTGGCCGTCGAGTTTCGCGAACTGGGCTTTAACCAGTTGCGCGAAAACCTCAGTAACCGCACGCTCGATCTGGCGTTCGCGGCCTTTCCCACCAGTCCCGGCGACGATGCGGTCACGATCCGGCCGCTGTTCGCCTTCGATTCGGTGTTCGTCACGCGCGCCAATGGCGCGTTCGCCAGCGCGACATCGCTCGCGCAACTGCAGGACGCCGAGTGGATTCACACCGACGTCACCGACAGTTATCCCGCCAATATCCGCGCGATGTTTACGCAGGCAGGGCTGGAGCCGCCGCAGCGCATCACGCGCTGCACCTCGTATGGTCTGCTTTACGGGCTGGCGCTCAACAACGACGCCGTGTTCGCCTGGACGCGCCACACGCTGGAGGCGGCGGAACTGGGTCGCGCGTTCGTCGAATTGAAACTGCCGGTGCGGCCGCCTTCCTTGCAGTTGTATCTGTTCTCGCCGCCCGAAGCGCAGATCACGCGGCCGGCCGAATATTTTGTCGATTGCATCCTGGCGGTGGCAGCCGAGCGCGCCCGCAACGGTTTGGGCGGTACGGTCTTGATGGGCATTTGATCGCCGCGAAGGAAGTTGACTGTCCCATGTGTTTCCCGCCTTATCGTTGCCGGTACAACTTGATCGACACGCTTGATCGATGCGCCTGATCGATGCCGGAACGCGCGCCACGTCCCTCGGCACAGTGAAATATAAATAAGGTACGGAACGTGCTCGCCGCCTGTTCCGGCCGCTGATGGAGGGCTGGAAATCGCGCCTAATAGCACGATCGAGTCACCTTATCTAGTGCCACTAATGTAATTCGGCTTTACCCCGTGCGGGTTTTGCCGGATTGCGCAAAGTTGGATGCAGATTTCGCTCCGGACTGCTATAGTCCGCCCCCGCTGCGACCAGTCAAAAAGCACCATTCCAGATGACGCGCTATATTTTTCAGGCGTCATGTGCTCGGCCGGTTCGCATCGAAGTATCGAAAAATGCGTTGCCGCCGGGCATAGCGCGGAGCATCCCCAGCGGAGCGGGATCATCGCCCCGTGAATTTGCTTTCGGCTCGGCTATTTTCGGGATGGCCCGACAGGACACCCGCAACTGGCCATCGACGGACTGCGCAGCGCTCTTGCGCGCGACGGGACCCGGCAAGGGGTCCCAGGCGGCCCGGCTGGCACGGACAACGAAAGAAAGAAATCCACCTGGGAGCTGACGTGAAAAATCAACTGGGCGCCATCGTCCTGCTCGCAGCCAGCACGGCTGCCTCGGCGCAATCGAGCGTGACACTGTACGGCCGCGTCGACGGCGGTATCGAATATCTGAATCACATTGCCAATGGCAACGGCGGCACGTCGAGCCGCTGGAGCGCGGAAGGCGGCGACTGGGGCACCAGCATGCTCGGCATGAAGGGCACCGAGGATCTGGGCGGCGGCACCACCGCGCTGTTCGACCTCGAAACCGCGCTGCAGATCATGAACGGCACGTCGGGCGGCGGCAAGCTGTTCTCGCGTCGCGCGTATGTCGGTCTGAAGAATGATACGTGGGGGCAAATCCAGGCCGGGCGCAATCTCTTCATCGACAGCGACGGTGTCTGGGAATTCGACCCGTTCGTGCAGCAGGCGGTGTCGTCGGCTTCGCTCGTGCGCGGCCGCAACTGGCAGCAGACCAGCAATAACGTCGAATATCACAGCCCCGTGTGGCACGGTTTCGACGTGCAAGGCCAGTACGCTTTCGGCAACCAGACGAGCGGCTTCAACAATGGCGCCGATGGCGACTTTGGCCGCTCGGACGGCGTCATGCTGACGTACCACTCGCAACTGTTCGACGTGCGCGGCATCTACGACGAACTGCGCGACTCCAACGGCCGCTTCTCGAACATCTTCAGCTCGTCGCGCGAATACTTCGTGGGTGGCAACCTGCGCATGGACAAGTGGAAGTTCCAGGCGGCCTACACGCACTACGCGGCACCGGATTCGCCGGTAGGCGTGGCCGACAGCGCCGATCACTACTGGATGGGCGCGACCTACCAGGCGACGCCGAAGTGGGCCGTCACCGCGGCGGGTTTCTACATCCACGTGGGCGAAGGCAGCGGCGACGCATCGCATGATCCGGGCAGCCACGCCATGCTCTACGCGCTCGGCACGACCTATAACATCAGCAAGCGCACCTTCCTGTACGGCACGGTCGCTTATGTGGACAACAGCAAGAACGGCAACTTCTCGGTGTTCGCGACCTCGCGTGACTCGAGCTCGCCGACCAGCCCGAATGTGGGCGAGTCGCAGACCGGCGCCTACGTCGGGATGATGCACGTCTTCTAAAAGCATCAGGCTTTTCGCGGAGCGTTTTCCGCACAGCTGGCCACTCCGGGCGTAGCGGAGTGGCTGGACGACTCGCCGGCGTTCGCGCTGGCGCGCCTCGCCGCAGGCATCGTGTGACAGGCGATGTTGGCGGCGTCCTCAAAAGAAGGTTGAGATCATCATGTCAAGATCCAGAGAATCAACATCGCCGGGGTTCATCGGCGTCATCACCTTACTATTTATCGCGCTCACCTCGCTCTATCTGCTGATAGGCGGTGCGTACCTGCTGTCGCTCGGCGGTTCGGCGTATTACGTCGTGGCCGGCGTGCTGCTGCTGGCCGTGACGTGGCTGCTGTATCGCCGTCGTCCCACCGCGCTCGTGCTCTACGCGCTCGTGCTCGTGGGAACCGCGATCTGGTCGCTGTGGGAGTCGGGTCCCGACTTCTGGGCGCTCGCACCGCGCTCGGGCGTTCTGGTCGTGTTCGGCGTGTGGCTGCTGCTGCTCGTGAGCTGGCGCCTCGAAGCGCCACGCAAGCTGGGCGTGCAGACGCTGGTTGGCGCGCTCGTGATCTGGGCCGGCGTGCTCGTGTACGCCTGCTTCAACGATCCGCAATCGGTCAACGGCACGCTCAATGCGTCGACGGGTTCGCTCGCGGCTAACCCGAATGGCGTCGATGCCTCGGACTGGCCCGCATACGGCCGTACCCAGGAAGGCACGCGCTACGCGCCGCTGCAGCAGATCACGCCGGATAACGTGAAGAACCTGCAGGTGGCCTGGACGTTCCGCACGGGCGACCTGAAAGGCCCGAATGATCCGGTCGAAATCACCAACGAAGTCACGCCGATCAAGATCGGCAATCTGCTCTACCTGTGCTCGCCGCACCAGAAACTCTTCGCGCTCGACGCGCAGAGCGGCACGCTCAAGTGGACCTTCGATCCGAAGCTCAAGGCCGATCCGTCGTTCCAGCACGTGACCTGCCGCGGTGTGTCGTACGTCGATCTGTCGACGGCGGCTCCCGCTGCTGCGGCTAGCGATGCGGCAACGGCTGCTACGGCTGCTACGGCTGCTACGGCGGCGGCTTCGGACGCTGCCGCTTCGGCACCGCAAGCGGCTGCCAGCGATGCGGCTGCAAGCGCCGCAACGGCTGCTGCACCGGCCAGCGACGCGGCGACCGCCGCTGCCGCTCCGGTGACGGGCGCCTGCTCGCGTCGTATCTATCTGCCGGTCAACGACGGCCACCTGTACGCGCTCGACGCGCTGACGGGGGAGCGCTGCGCGGGCTTCGCCAACAACGGCGATCTCGATCTGCAGCACGCCATGCCGGTCACGACGGCGGGCATGTACGAGCCGACGTCGCCGCCGATCATCACCGACAAGGTGATCGTCGTCGCGGGCGCGGTGGAAGACAACTTCTCGAACCGCGAACCGTCGGGCGTGATCCGCGGTTTCGACGTGCGCACGGGCCAGCTCCTGTGGGCATTCGATCCGGGTGCGAAGGACCCGAACCACATCCCGGGCCCGGGCGAGCACTACACGTGGAACTCGCCGAACTCGTGGGCGCCTGCTGCCTACGACTCGAAGCTCGACATCGTCTATCTGCCGATGGGCGTGCGCACCCCGGACATCTGGGGCGGCGACCGTACGCCGGAGATGGAGCGCTTTGCAAGCGGCCTGCTCGCACTGCACGCCTCGACGGGCAAGCTGGCCTGGTTCTACCAGACCGCTCACCATGACCTCTGGGACATGGATATGCCGTCGCAGCCGACGCTCGCCGACATCACGACCAAGGACGGCAAGACCGTGCCGGTCGTGTACGCACCGGCCAAGACCGGCAACCTGTTCGTGCTCGACCGCCGCACCGGCGAAACCGTCGTGCCCGCACCGGAACTGCCGGTTCCGCAAGGCGCGGCGCCGGGCGACCGCACCTCGCCGACGCAGCCGTTCTCGGAACTGACGTTCCGTCCGAAGAACCTGCTGACCGACAAGGACATGTGGGGCGCGACGATGTACGACCAGCTGGTCTGCCGCGTGATGTTCCACAAGCTGCGTTATGAAGGCACCTTCACGCCGCCGTCGCTGCAAGGCACGCTGGTGTTCCCGGGCAATCTGGGCATGTTCGAGTGGGGCGGTATTGCGCTCGACACCGATCGTCAGATCGCCATCGCCAACCCGATCGCACTGCCGTTCGTTTCGCGTCTGATCCCGCGTGGTCCTGGCAATCCGCAGGAACCGGAAGCAGGCGCCAAGGGCAGCGGTACGGAATCGGGCATCCAGCCGCAGTACGGCGTGCCGTTCGGTGTGACGCTGAACCCGTTCCTCTCGCCGTTCGGCCTGCCGTGCAAGCAGCCGGCGTGGGGCTACATCTCGGCGGTCGACCTGAAGACCAACGAAATCGTCTGGAAGAAGCGTATCGGTACGGTGCGTGACAGCTCGCCGATCCCGCTGCCGTTCAAGATGGGTATGCCGATGCTCGGCGGCCCGATGGTGACGGCTGGCGGCGTGGCGTTCATCGGCGCAACGGCGGACAACTATATCCGCGCGTTCGACGTGAACAACGGCAAGCAGCTCTGGGAAGCCCGCCTGCCGGCAGGCGGCCAGGCTACGCCGATGAGCTACTCGGTCAACGGCAAGCAGTACGTCGTGATCGCAGCGGGTGGCCACGGTTCGTTCGGCACCAAGCTGGGCGACTACGTGATCGCTTACGCGCTGCCTAACTAAGGCGCGTAAAGATCTGCGCGGCGAGGGCGGTTCGGCCTCCCGCGCGGATCGGGACACCGGAAGCGGCATGCATGACATGCCGCTTTTTTTTGCCCGGCTATCTTGTAGCCGGACGGTTTTTTTTCGCGGCCTGCAGCGTTCGATGCTGGACGGCCGCTTTCCTGTTTTTGACATGAGCCAACTTTCCACCGCACGCGGCGTCTCGCGCCGGCTCGGCGCCCGCATCCGTCAGGCCCGCGCCGCTTCGCGCGCACCTGGCCGCGCGGCCTCGCGCGTGGCGCTGACCGCGCTGGCGGCCCATGCCATCGGCGCCCATGCGCAAAGCTCGGTCACGCTCTATGGCGCGCTCGACACGAGTATCGAAATCACCAATCCCGGCTCGGGCTATGTCGCGCGGATGGACTCGGGCGCGTATCGCGGTTCGCGCATGGGTCTGCGCGGCGCCGAGGATATCGGCAATGGCCTCAAGATCCTCTTCGATCTGGAGAATGGTTTCAGTTCGGGCAACGGCACGATGGCCGTGAGCAACACGATTTTCAATCGCCAGGCGTGGGTCGGTCTGGGCACGCCTTATGGCACGCTGCGCATGGGCCGCCAGTATTCGCCCATCTATATTCCGTTCAAGGGCGGGCTGGATGCGTTCGGCGCGGGCACGATCGCTTCGGGCCTCGACAATCTGTCGAAAATCACGCCCTATGAAAGCAATGCGATTACGTATCTTTCGCCCGAATTCCACGGCTTTTCGACCACGCTGATGACCTCGCTGCGCGACGCGAGCGATGGCGACGGCAACGGTCTCGCCGGCAATATCGAAACCTTCGCGTATCACAACGGGCCGTTCCGTATTTCGTACGCACATCAGCAGACGCATGGCGATGGCGCCTTGCGCGCGAATCTCGGCGGCGTGTCGTATGTGTACGGTCCGGTCACGGGCTTTCTGTCGTTTTTCAACGGCGATGGCGGCACGCCGCGTTATCACAACGATGGCGTGTCGGTGTCGGCGCGTTATGCGGTGAATGCGCGTTTTCGTGCATCGCTGGGCTATACGTATCTGCGCGACCGCTCGGGCGGCGATAACAACGCGGATCAATTCAGCGCCGCCTGCGAATACGACCTCAGCAAACGCGTGCTGCTGTATGCGAGCGCGGGTTGGCTGCGCAATCGCGGCGAAGGCGAATTCACGCTCAAGGGCGTCAACGTGACGGGCCTCACGCCGTCGTGGCCGGGCGCGAGCGTGCGCGGCGTGCAGTTCGGCATGATCGACCGGTTCTGATCCGCGCGTTTTTCACACGCTGGTACAGGCGCGGATGCAGGGAATGCCTTAAGCGAAGCGCCGGACGCGCTTTGCTACACTGATTTGCACGATCAGCCGCTGCGGGCATGCCGCCACGACGGCGAAGGGGAAACCGCGTGACGCCCAGCAACGCCACCCGACCGCAGCCCGTCCCGCCACGCACGCGCGGAGTGCGCCAATGAAGCTGCGCGCGCTGCCGGATTTTTCACCGCTGCGCGTGTTCTTCTTTACGGTCGCGCTGGGCGGCGCTACCGGCGTGGACTTCGTCGCATCGTCGATGATGGGCATTGCCGGCACGCATATTCGCGGCGGCGTCCATGCTTCCCCGGAAGATTTCCTCTGGAGCATGACCTCGTACGCCGCCATGGCGACGCTTGCCAATCTCATGCTCCGGCGCATCGCGCAGCACACCAGTTATCGCTCTTATACGGTGGTCGGGTTGATCGTCGCGGCGATCGGCTCGTTGTTGTGCGCGTTGTGCGAAACGCCTTTGCAACTGACGTTTGCGCGTGCCGTGCAAGGCTTTGGCGCGGGCGGCCTGTTCGCGGCGTCGCGCATTCTGATCCAGCTCGTATCGGCGCGCGACGAACGTGCGCCGCTCTTTATCGGCTTCAATATCGGCTCGTTCGGGTTGTCGGCGGGCACGCCCTGGCTCGCGGCCGTACTGGTGGAAAGTGCCGCCTGGCAGATGGTTTTCGCGATCCAGGTGGTGCTGGCGCTGGCCGTGCTGGTGCTGGTCGTGCTCACGTATCCCAGCCGCGTGAAGCCCGCCGGCGATCTCTGGGAAATCGACATCGATCCCATGGACTGGTGGGTCGTGATTCTGTTTGGCCTGGGTGCGATGGTGCTCATGCACGGCCTGGGCGACCTGCGTTTCTACGAACTCGCCAGTTCGCCTTCGGTCGCGCTCACGCCGCTGGTGGGCTTTCTGCTGATCGCCGCCGCCTTGCTGCGCCTGCGTCGCGAGCCGCAACTCTGGCTCGATCCACGTGCGCTGCTGGGGCGTACGTATCTGGTGGGCCTGCTGTTCTATGCGATCTACTACTTCCTCAACGGCCTGTGGAATTACCTGATTCCCACCCTGTTGCAAAGCGGTTTTGGCTTCGGCTTCCAGGTCACGGGCGAGGTGCTCACGTGGGCGTCCGTGCTGAGTCTGCTGGCGATGATGTGCTTTTCCGTGGTGGCGCCCAAGGTGTTCGGACGCCGCCGTTATATCGCGCTCGGCTATGTGATGTTCGCGGCGGCTTTATTGATGCTGTCACTGCGCACGCTCACGGGGGTGTCGATGGATGTGATCCTGCCCGCGCTCTTTCTGCAAGGGCTGACCGTGCCGTTCGTGATGGCGCAGGTTGCGGGGATGACCTTCGTCGATTTTACGGAAGACGATTTTCAGCATGCCTACGCGTTCAAGAATATCGTGCGCCAGATCGCGACGGCGGCGGGCACGGGCGCGGCCAGTCTCTGGCTGCAATACGGCGAAGCAATCGCGCGCTCGCGGCTGGTCGATCGCATCACCGTATTCGATCTGGGCGGCACGCCGCCACTGCCCGAGATGATGGCCATGGCGAGCACGCTGGAAACGCAGGCGACCCTTGTGGCAAGCGCTAATCTGCTTTCCTGGCTGGCGATTTTCTGCGCAGTGGTGGCAGTGTTAGCGCTTGTGATACGTTGGCGAGCTGCAGCCTAGATCGTTGCGTTATCAACGAAGAGCGCGCTTTCTGCATAGCCCGGTAGAGTCGCGCACGACAAGTTCGGGCGGCGGCCCAATCGCCATCGACGGTTCCTGAACCGGGGCATCGATCAATTCAATCAGGCTGCGAATCGATAACTCCGCCACAGCAGCGGTTTGAATCGCCACGGTGGTGAGCGCAGGGCGCACCTGATGCGCGAGCGCGATATCGGTAATGCCGATCACCGAAACGTCGTTCGGCACCGAGCGCCCCGTGCCGATCAAGGCCTGAATCGCGCCAATCGCCAGCAGGTCGTTCGAGCCGAAAATCGCTGTAATTTCAGGGTGATTCTGCATCAGCGCGATGCAGGCCTCGTGACCCGCATCGATCGAATCGCGCACCTGCATTTCCGCTGTCGCCGCTGCCACGCCGCCTTCGGCGAGCGCCGCGCGAAAGCCATCCGAGCGCGCATCCTGCAAGCCGCCACAACCATCGCCGATCAACATGCCAATCCTGCGATGCCCCAGTTCCAGGAGATGCTTCGCGGCGAGCGCGCCCGCGGTGGCGAAATCCACTGCAACGCAGGGCAGTGCGGGCGGCTTTTCGGGGTGTTCCCACATCGCCAGCAGGATCGGCCCGTTGTGCATCGCGGAGATGCAGAGCTCGTTCATGGCGATGTCGGTGTTCATCACCAGCACGCCGTCCGCGAACGTTCCCGCGATCTGGTTGAGGTAGGCGCGGCCGATCTGCGCGTCGTCGTCGGTGTTGCAGACCATGAGGAAATGGCCGGATTTGCGCGCCGCGCGCTCGGCCGCCAGCACGAACTCGGGATAGAACGGGTTGGCGATGTTCGAGAGCATCAGCGCGAGCGTGGACGAACGCCCCTGCGCCAGCGCGCGCGCGTTCAGGTTGGGCCGATAGCCCAGTTCGGCTATCGCCTGGAGCACGCGTTCCGCCGTCTCCGGGCGGACTTTTTCGCGGTTGCGCAACACGTTCGAAACGGTCGCGGCGGTGACGCGGGCATGCCGCGCGACTTCTGACAAGGTGACCATGTCCTGCCTTTTTAAGCGCTTTTTAGGCGTTTACCCGGGGGATTAACGGGCTTTTCGTGACTTTTCCCACATTCAGGGAAAGCGATTCAAATGTTGCAAAGCCTGGCGGAGATTTGATAATTTTCACCCACACCAAGCCGGGAAGCGATTTGCACGCGGTTGTGCCGCCCAGAAATTTAAGCGGTTAAATCACCGTTGCACAAGCCCCTCGGCTAAATTTATCGCGTAGAATTTAAGCGCTTAAATCTGAAGAATCCGGAAAAACGGAGGAGACACATCCATGGCAACGATCCAGTTGTCGAACGTCGGCAAGCAGTACGGCGATCATCCGCCCGTGATCCGGCGCGTCGATCTCGACATCGGCCATCACGAATTCTGCGTGTTCCTGGGCCCGTCGGGCTGCGGGAAGTCCACGCTGCTGCGCATGATCGCGGGTCTCGAAGAACTCAGCGACGGCGAGCTGCGCATCGGCAATCGCCTCGTCAACGACGTGCCCGCGGCCGAGCGCGGCGTGGCGATGGTGTTTCAGAGCTACGCGCTGTTCCCGCACATGACTGTGTTCGAGAACATGGCGTTCGGCCTGAAGATCGCCAAAGTGCCCAAGGCCGAAGTGGAGCGCCGTGTGCGCGATGCCGCGCGCAGCCTGCAACTGGAAGCGCTGCTCGACCGTCATCCCAAGGCGCTTTCGGGCGGCCAGCGCCAGCGCGTCGCCATTGGCCGCGCGATCGTGCGCGAGCCCGGCGTGTTTCTGTTCGACGAACCGCTGTCCAATCTCGATGCCGCGCTGCGTAGCCATACGCGGGTGGAGATCGCGCGCCTGCATCAACGCTTCGAAAACGCGAGCGTGGTGTATGTCACGCACGATCAGGTCGAAGCGATGACGCTGGCCGATCGCATCGTGCTGCTGCACGCCGGCGCCGAAATGGAAAAGCACGGCAGCGTGGCGCAAAGCGGTGCGCCGCTGGAGCTTTATCACCATCCCAAGTCGCTGTTTGTGGCGGGTTTTATTGGCTCGCCGCGCATGAATCTTATCGACGCGCAGGTGGATGCTGTGGAAGAGGGCGGCGTGCGCGTGACGCTCGCGGGCGGCGAAACGCTGCTGGCCAGCGTCGATGGGCGCGGCCTGCAACGCGGCCAGCGCGTGACGCTGGGCGTGCGGCCGGAACATCTGCGGCTGGACGGCGACGATCAATCGGTTGCGTGCACAACCGTCCTGGCTGAGCGTCTTGGCGAGCACAGCTATCTGCACGCCGATCACGCGTCCGGCACGCTGGTGGCGAAAGCGCCCGGCGATACGCCCGTGGGCGTTGGCGAGCGCCTGCGTGTGCGCGTGCCCGCCGACGCCTGCCATCTGTTCGACGAAGCAGGCGTGGCGCGCCGCCGCCTTGCGTCGCCCGCGCTCGCAGCAAAGCCGGCCCTCGCTTCCGTGGCGCTGGCCTGAGGTATCGGGTAGCAACTCGCCTAGCAACCGATCAGTCATACCCCGCCGCCAGAGCGGGTCATTCACCTTGCAAGACAAACCAAGGAGACACCAGATGTTCGCTCAACGCTTCCGCCGTTCCGGCACGCTCGGAACATTGGCTCGCGCCACTGCCGCCGTGGCGCTTGTGGCCGCCACACTCGCGAGCGGCGCGGCCGATGCCGGCACGCTCACTGTCAACGTTTCGGCGCGCGGCAATCAGCGCGCGACCTGGCAGGATGCCTTCGACAAGTTCAAGAAAGCCAACCCGGATGTCGATCTTAAGGTTTCCTATGTAACGGAAGAAGCCTACAAGGTGCAGATGAGCGGCTGGCTGGCGACCGATCCGCCCGATGTAGTGTCGTGGCACGACGGCGAACGCATGGCCTACTATGCGCAGCGCGGCCTGCTGGAAGACCTGTCGGGCGATTGGGCCAGGAACGGCTGGAACGAGCAGTATGCATCGGTAAAAGAAGCCTCCACCTATAAGGGCAAGCAGTACGCTGCGCCGCTGGGCTATGACGCTTACGGCTTTTTCTATCGCAAGGATCTGTTCCAGAAGGCGGGCGTGAAAGCCGAGCCGAAAACCTGGGACGAATTCCTCGACGCCTGCAAGAAGCTCAAGGCCAGCGGCGTGCAGCCGATCGCTGTTGCCGCGCGCGATAGCTGGACGCTGGCCGCGTGGTTCGACTATCTCGACCTGCGCATCAACGGCAACGGCTTCCACCAGCAATTGATGGCCGGCGAAATTCCTTATACCGACCCGCGCGTGAAAAAAGTATTCACGGCCTGGAAAACGCTGATCGACAACCATTACTTCATGGACAACGCGCTGTCCTATGACGTCGATTCGATTGCGCCGGTGCTCGTCAACGGCAAGGCCGCGATGATGCTGATGGGCACGTTCTTCTCGGCCAGCTTCCCGGCGACGATGAAGCAGGACGTGGGCTTCTTCCGCTTCCCGGTGATCGACGCCAATGTGCCGACCGCCGAAGACGGTCCCGTCAACGTGCTGCTGATCCCTGCCAAGGCGAAGAACAAGACCGACGCGCGCCGCCTGCTGGCCTTCATGGAAACGCCGCAGATCAATGCCGATCTCGCACACGGCTGGGGCCAGTTGCCGTCCAATAACAAGGCTGCCGAACCCGAAGACGCCATCTCGAAGGTGGGCTTCCAGACGCTCGCCAATACGCGCGGCGGCATTGCGCAGTTCTACGACCGCGACATGCAGAAGGAAATGGCCGACGAAGGCATGAAGGCGATGCAGCAGTTCTATAGCGATCCGTCGCAGATCGACGCCTTGCTCGCGCGCCTGGAAACGACGCGTCAGCGCATCTATCACAAGTAAAGCGCGCATGTTGTGAGGGCCGGTGGCGCAGCGCCGCCGGCCCATGAAGTACGGCAAGCGTTTCATGTAATTCGTCATCCGAAATATCAGGCGAGGCCTCACCATGTCCGATACCGTCGCGCGTCCGCTTGGCACGGCGCGCACGCAGCGCACTTCAACGGTGCGCCGGCAGCAAAACCGCGCGGCGCTCTGGTTTCTGCTGCCCGGCTGCGCGCTGTTCACGCTCTGCGTGCTTTATCCGATCGTCAATAGCATTGCATTGAGCTTTTATAACTGGGACGGCATGACCGAGAAGACGTTTGTCGGTCTCGCGAATTATGTCGAACTGTTCCAGACCGATACGTTCTATACGGCGCTCAAGAACAACCTGCTGTGGCTCGTGCTGTTTCTGCTGGCGCCGCCGGTCGGCCTGATGTTCGCGCTTTATCTGAATCAGCGCGTGGGCGGCATTCGCATCGTCAAGTCCCTGTTTTTCGCACCGTTCGTGTTGTCGGGCGTGGTGGTGGGGCTGGTGTTCTCGTGGTTTTACGATCCCACCTTCGGCCTGCTGCGGCTGATTCTGGGTCATGGCGTGCCTGTGCTGGGTGACCCCAAACTCGTCACGTTCGGCATTATCTTCGCCGCGCTCTGGCCGCAGACGCCGTTCTGCATGGTGCTGTACCTCACCGGTCTCACGTCGATCAACGCGGAAATCGTCGAAGCCGCGCGCATGGAAGGCGCAAAGGGCATCAAGCTTTTCTGGCACGTGATCCTGCCGCAACTGCGCCCCGTGACCTTTATGGCGATCGTGCTGACGGTGATTGGCGCGTTGCGCAGCTTCGACCTGATCGCCGTGATGAGTGGCGGCGGCCCGTTCGATAGCTCCACCGTGCTCGCGTACTACATGTACGACCAGGCGATCAAGTATTACCGCGAAGGCTATTCCGCTTCGATTGCCGTGGTGCTGTTCGCCATCATGCTCGTCTATATCGTGTTTCATCTGCGCCGCATGCTGCGCGAAGAACGCTGAAAACAAGGGAGTTTCCGCATGTATCCGCTTCCCGTCGACCGCTGGAAACCCGCGAATCGCACGCTCTACAAGATCTCGTTGCCGATTGCACTCTTCATCTGGCTGCTGCCGATGCTCGCTGTGCTGATCACCTCGATCCGTTCGACCGAAGAATTGCAGCAAGGCGATTACTGGGGCTGGCCGAAGCATTTCGCGCTGCTGGACAACTATGGCGCGGCGCTCACGCAGACGCCCATGCTGCATTACTTCGCCAATAGCGTGCTGATCACCGTGCCTTCGGTCATTGGTGCGATCGCGCTGGCTTCGATGGCGGGTTTCGCTTTATCGACGTATCGCTTTCGCGGCAATACCGCGGTGCTGTTCGCATTCGTCGCTGGTAATTTCGTGCCGATCCAGATCCTCATGATTCCGGTACGCGATATGGCGCTGCGCGTGGGACTCTACAACACGGTCTGGGCGCTGATTATTTTTCACGTCTCGTTTCAGACCGGCTTTTGCACGCTGTTTCTGCGCAATTTCATCAAGCAGTTGCCATTCGAATTGATCGAAGCCGCGCGTGTGGAAGGCGCGAGCGAATGGACGATTTACTGGCGCATCGTCATGCCGCTCGTGCGACCGGCGCTTGCGGCGCTGGGCATTCTCGTCTTTACGTTTGTCTGGAACGACTATTTCTGGGCGCTCTGCCTCACGCAGGGCGACGATGCGGCGCCTATCACCGTAGGCGTGGCCGCCCTCAAAGGGCAGTGGACCACGGCGTGGAATCTGGTGGCAGCGGGCTCGGTGCTCGCGGCGCTGCCTTCCGTGCTGATGTTCTTCGCCATGCAAAAACACTTTGTCGCGGGACTGACCTTCGGCGCCAGCAAGGGCTGATTTCCTGTCCGGCATTGCGAATGCCGAAGGTCCTTTTTCCTCTCTACCGTTTATTCGAACCGGGTTTTCACTCATGCAAATCGGTGTCTGCTATTACCCCGAACAATGGCCGCGAACGATGTGGGCCGACGACGCGCGCCGCATGGCCGAACTGGGCATCTCGCACGTGCGTATCGCCGAGTTCGCATGGAGCCGCATGGAACCGCGCGCCGGCGAATTCGACTGGGCATGGCTCGACGATGCGATCGCCACGCTGGCCGCGCAAGGGCTGAAGGTCGTGCTGGGCACGCCTACGGCGTCGCCGCCAAAATGGCTGGTCGAGCGCGATCCGGACATGCTGCCGGTGCGCGCCGACGGCACACGCTGGAATTACGGCTCGCGCCGCCACTACGATATTGCCAGTGAGTCTTATCGTCAGGAATGCGTACGAATTACCGAAGTCATGGCGCAGCGCTACGGCAAGCATCCGGCTGTCGTCGCCTGGCAGACCGATAACGAACTCGGCTGTCACGATACCGTGCCCAGCTATTCCGCGGCCGCGCAGATCCGTTTTCAGGAATGGCTGCAACAGCGCTATCAAACCGTCAACGCGCTCAATGAAGCGTGGGGCAATGTGTTCTGGAGCATGGAGTATCCGTCGTTCGAATCGATCGGCCTGCCCATGCTCACGCCCACCGACGCGAATCCCTCGCATCTGCTGGACTTCCGCCGCTATATGTCCGACGAAGTGGCGAGCTTTCACCGCGAACAGGCCGATGTGCTGCGCCGTTACGCGCCCGGCGTGGACGTGCTGCACAATTTCATGGGCTTCTTCACGACGTTCGATCATTACCGCTTCGCTGCGGATAAAGCCATCGACGTCGCGACGTGGGACAGCTATCCGATCGCGCGTACGGAAGTGATCGGTCTGCCCGAAGCCGATAAAGCCCGTTACGCACGCACCGCGCATCCCGATGTTTCGGCGTTCGATCACGACCGTTATCGCGCCATCGGCGCGGGACGTTTCTGGGTCATGGAGCAGCAGGCGGGGCCGGTGAACTGGGCGCCGTGGAATCCGGTGCCCGCGCCCGGCATGGTGCGTTTGTGGGCCTTTGAGGCCTTTGCACACGGCGCGGAACTCGTTTCGTACTTCCGTTGGCGCCAATGCCCGTATGCGCAGGAGCAGATGCATTCGGGCCTGAATCTGCCGAATAACGAACTTTCGCCGGGCGGCAAGGAAGTCGCGCGCGCGGCGCAGGAGATCGCGCAGAGCGAGGCGCTGCGCACGCTTGCGGCGCCCGCACGGGCCAGCGTCGCGCTGGTCTTCGATTACGAAACGCAATGGATGTTCGAAATCCAGCGACACGGCACGGGATTCGATTATCAGACGCTTGCATTCGACTACTACCGTGCGTTGCGCGAGCAGGGTGTCGATGTCGATATCGTGTCGCGGCATGCGGATCTCTCGGCGTATCGGCTTGTCGTGGTGCCGTCGCTGGCTGTGATCGACGATGCGTTTGTCGCGAAGATCGAGCATAGCGACGCGCAATGGGTGTTCGGCCCGCGCAGCGGTTCCAAGACCGATAACTTCGCGATTCCTGGCGCGCTCCCGCCTGGCCTGCTGCAGCGCGTGTTGCCGCTTCAGGTGCTGGAAGTCGAGTCGCTGCGCCCGACGCTTGCCCCGGCACTGAGCGTGGGCGATGCGCATGGCACGGCGCTGCACTGGCGCGAGCACGTGCGTGCGAACGACGGCACGCGCGTAGAAGCCGAATTCGCCGATGGCTGGCCCGCATTGCTCACGCACGGGCGCGTGCGTTATCTGGCGGCGTGGCTGACGCACGATCTGCATCGCACAGTCCTCGGCGACGCGGCTCGCGCAGCGGGCGTGACCTTGCAAACGCTGCCGGAAGGCGTGCGCCTCGCGAAACGCGGCGGTCTGACTTTCGCATTTAATTTCGGCGATACACGCGCACTGGCGCCTGCGCCCGCCAATGCGCAATTCGTGCTGGGAGAAGCCTCGCTGGAAACCGGCGACGTATGTGCCTGGCGCGATCCGCAATAGGCCGATTAAAACCTATAAGCGTTGCGGGCCGCGTCAAAGCGGTCCGCCGATTACCATGGAGGAGCACAGATGAAAAGAAGAGAGATGCTGTCCTGGCTGGCCTGCACTGCGCTTGCATCAGGTGCGGCCCCATCGTTTGCGGCTTCGGCGCTAACGGGCGAAACGCGCGGCAACGATCAGCGCCTGACAATGGGCGCGGATTTATCGACTCTGCTGGAACTGGAGGCAAACGGCGCACGCTTTTACGATCACGGTAAAGCCGAAGACTGCCTGCGCATTTTCCGGCATCACGGGTTGGACGCGATTCGCATTAAAGTCTGGAATGACCCTGGCAATCCTGACTATTTCCCGGCGAATCAAAGCCCCGCTACAGGCTACAACAATGCGAAGCATGTGCGCGTACTCGCGCGCCGTGCCGCGGAATTGGGCCTGCGCGTGCTGATCGACTTCCACTACAGTGACTGGTGGGCCGATCCCGGCAAGCAGTATCCGCCGCATGCATGGGCGGGAAAAGATCTCGCGCAGACCTGCGCCTTGCTCTCCGACTACACCACGAGTGTATTGCACATGCTGCGCGAAGAAGGCGTGCGTCCCGAATGGGTGCAGACGGGCAACGAGATTACGGGTGGCATGCTCTGGCCGCTCGGCAAATACGACCAGTGGGACAATCTCGCGACACTGCTCAAGACCGCGCACGATGCGGTCAAATCCGTCGATCCAAAGATCCAGCACATGCTGCATATCGATAGCGGCGGCGACAATGCCAAAAGCCGCTGGTGGTTCGACAGCGCGGTGCAGCGCGGCGTGAATTTCGATCTGATCGGGCTTTCGTATTATCCGCAGTGGCAGGGCTCACTCGACGATCTGCAGAACAACGCCAACGATCTGGCCACGCGCTACGGCAAGGATATTTTCGTTGTCGAGACCGCGTATCCGTGGACCACGAGCGACGGCGATTCCGAACCCAACGCAATGACCAATACCGGCACGCTCGGTTATCCGCCCACGCCCGAAGGTCAGGCGCAGTTCTTCGCCGCGCTCACGAACGTGGTGAAGAGTATTCCCGACGGGCGCGGTAAAGGCGTGTTCTGGTGGGAACCCGAATGGATTCCCACGCCGAATGTGGGCTGGAAAGTAGGCGCCGGCGATCAGTGGGACAACAACACGCTATTCGATTTCCACGGTCACGCGTTGTCGTCCATCGACGTGTTCAAGAAGCGCTAAAAGTGCTTTAGAAGCGATAGGTCAGGGCGACCTGCGCCACCGGATACCAGTGGTAGCGGGTCACCTTGTCGGTGAACTTCTGCTCTTCGTCCTGGATGTCCTGATTCGTGACGTACGGGTCGTAGACCGACGGCACGTTATAGTTCACGCGCGGGCGGCCATAAGCCACGCCCAGGTCGAACGACACGCCCAGACCCAGCGCGGGCTTCTTGTGGCCGTAACCAATGCCGATATACGGCATGACGTGCGGCAGCGTCACTTTTGCGGTGGGCGAAGGACCGAGCGCCGGCACGGTTTGCCCGCCAATCACGTAGTTACCCTGCGCATTCGGCGCAAGGTTCGCGCTCAAGGAATCGCCGTTGAACAGCGCGCCGGCCGTGAGGCGAAAGCCGCTGGAGGCGAACGGGAAGACATCCAGATACGTGCCGCCCTGGGCGAGCGTCAGGTGGCCGTCGTAGCGGTTATCGTCCACCGTCACGGTGTGGCTCAGACCAAAACCTTCGGCATCGGCGTGAACGCCGAAGTGCGGGCTCAGATTAAGCGCGCCGCCCAGGCCCGCGCCCAGCGTACCGCCCGTGACATACACTTCCTGCGCGTGTACTTGCGCCATCGCCGCGCTCGCCAGTACGGCAACCAGCCCAATATATATCGGATGACTAAATGATTTCACTGCTCTCTCCCTGAAATCAGAAAGCGCTCGCTATGGGCCTCCTGACGTCTGTGACTTTACGTGGGGTGAGAGCAAGTCAATTGGGCGAGATGCAGGCATTTCGCACGGCAAATCGAAATCTTTATGTAATGGCGGTGCGACCCTTTCAACGCGCGCTTAGAGCCGATATTCGTCAGTGGAATGTGGCGCAGAGCCGGTCGATCGGCACAACGATCAGCAGACACGATGAAAAGGCGAGGCCGACCGTAAAAGCGACGGCAGCCGTCGCGCCACACCAGGCAATGAAGCGCGCGGGATTGCGCTTGCCCGGAACCTGCGAAGCGATCATCCGCCAGGCGCGCGAAGCCGCAATCGCGATGATGACCGCAGCGATCATCGAAACGGCGGACGCGCCGGCCACGATCCGCTCGACCAGTGGCCAGGGCAGGGCGCCGCTGTGCTGAAAGTCGTCGCAGGCGTTGGAAATGAGCGTCACGCAAAGCGCGAGGTGAGCGAGCCAGATGCCTGGCACGCCGGCCAACCCAAGCCAGATCGCGGTGCGGCCGGTTTTTGGCAGCTCGAGATCCTCTTCCATCCCAGGTTTCCTTTCGTTTTGCCTGACGATTTCGATGGGCGTTTGATTTGTCATAGCATGCCCACCGCATATTGCATACCTGGGACATGCCGCTTCATGCCGCTGCATACCGATCGGGCCGTCGCGCATATGCGACACCACGCGACACCGTTTGGCCGCCGTTTTTGCCGACCGACTGGACGGTTACACCATAAAAGGCGATGCACAACCCTCAATTTCGTCCCGTCACCCGCCTGAGCGACCGGTTCCGCCACACAAACATGAAGCCGCGCGCCCGGTTTGACCACATCAGATAGTCATAACGTTAGCGTTATCGCAACTTCCGACTGGAAACAACGTTAGAAGCGGGCCGCATTTTCCCTGGCGCGGATCGTCGTCCTGCGTGCGCCGCTCGTTCTTATAATCGGCTCCCGAAGTGCCCGCTGGCATTTCAGGTTGCTGCGCCGGCAAGCCCCACCAAGCCGGGACGTGGTTTGGAGACAGACGACAAAATATAGGATACCTGATGAAAAGGACGCTTATTGGCCTCGCCGTGCTGGCCACGGCCTCATCCGCCGCCCACGCGCAAAGCCAGGTCACGTTGTACGGCCGCATCGACAACGGCATCCAGTATGAAACCGGCCTGCCGGGTAACAAGCATCTGGTCAGCGCGGAAAGCGGCGATTGGGGTTGCTCGTGGTTCGGGCTCGAAGGCTCGGAAGACCTGGGCGCAGGCACCAAGGCCATCTTCAAGCTGGAAGGGCAATTGAATACGCAGACGGGCCAGTCGGCCGGCGCATTGTTCGGCCGTCACGCGATCGTGGGTTTCGACAACGACCGCTACGGTACCTTCAAGATGGGCAATCTGGGCGCGGGCGAAATCTCGCAGGATAGCTGGGGCGCCGACCCGCAACTGATGCAGCGCTACGCCATCGCCACGCTCGTGCGCGGCCGCAACTGGGCCAGCGCGGCGAACGGCTTCGAATACCAGACGCCAAGCTGGAACGGCTTCCAGATGCGCGGCCAGTACGCGCTGACCAACAACACCAAATGGAATGCGGCTTCCACGCCCACGGGCCAGGGCCGCACCGACGGCATCGAAGCCGTGTACTCGTACAGCCTCGGCGACTTCCGCGTGATCTACGACGAAGTGCGCGGCGCGGACGGCACCTTCAACGACGTGTACCAGCATTCGCGCTCGATCCTCGCGGGCGGCACACTCGTATTCGGGCCGGTCAAGTTCTACGCGGGCTACCAGCACCTGAGCGCGCCGAACGCCACCAACGCGAGCGTGGGCGTCACCGACGCCTCGCAGCCGGACGGCGTTTCCGCACCCACCGCCGTCGATCACGAATGGATCGGCGCGGCCTGGCAGATCAACGCCGCGGCGGCGATCACGGCAGCAGTCTTCCACGCCAACGCAAACCACGGCAACGGCAATGCCACGCTTTACACGCTGGGCAGCACGTACAACCTGTCGAAGCGCACCTTCCTTTACACGGAAGCGGGTTACGTCCACAACAGCTCGACGTCGAATATCAATCTGGGCAACGGCTCGTACGGCAATAACGATTACGACCCGGCGACCGGCTCTTCGGCGAACGGCAATCCCAACTACGGTCAGGGGCAATTCGGCGTGTTCGCAGGCGTCATGCATCTGTTCTGATTCGGGCAGGACAGATGGCATCGCCAGAAGATGCCTCGCAACAAGCTGACAGTCCCCATGGACAGGCGCGGCCGAAACGCAATGCAATGCGATTGGCCCGCGCCGCGCCGGCGTGGTCTTTCTCCTCCACCCTGACACGCCGGCGTCCTTTTTTTCTCGCGCCTTTGGCATCGGGAATACCCAGGTCCGGGCGCTATTGAAGCGCAGCGCTTTCGCATGCTATCTTGAGAACGTTAGCGATAACGTTCAAGGCGCGCGACGGATCGTGCTGACCTCGCATAAAACCATAATTAAGCGCGCCGGCAAGGTGGAGAGCCTTCAATGGAAAAGCGTGTGTCCAAAGCGATGTTCAAGGCCAAGGCCTGCGAACTGTTCCGTCAGGTCGAGTTGCTGGGCGAGAGCGTGGTCGTGACCGACCGCGGCCAGCCGACCATCGAAATCCGGCCTTATCGGGCGAAACGTAAAAGTCCGCTCGATTCGCTGCGTGCATCTATCGTGTATTGCGATATCGAAGGCACGGGCGATGAGGCCGTCGTTGCCAGCCACAAATAGCACGCGAAGATGGTTGCTCTGGACACTTGTGCGCTGGTCTACTGGCTGCGCGGCGATCAAGCGCTGAGCGAGCCCGCGCGCGCCGCCATAGAAAGTGCGCTCGAAGAATCGGAAGTGCTGATTTCGGCCATCAGCTTGCTGGAAGTCGCGCAATTCGTGGAGAGCGGGCGGCTTGCGCTGTCGATGGATACGCGGCGCTGGCTGGCCACGCTGGCTTCGCTCGAAGGCGTGCGGATGGTGCCGGTGGATACGGCCATTGCCGTGCGCGCGACGACGATGTCCGCGCAATTGCCGATGCCGCAGCGTCTTGTTGTCGCCACGGCGCGCACGCTGGGCGTGCCGCTCGTCACACCCGACGCCAGCGTCCGCGCGCTCACGCATATCGATACGATCTGGTAATTCTCCCGCCAGAAAATTACTTCGTTATCCTTTTCAAGCTTTGACGCGGGCGCGGCTGCTTTTGCGTGCGGGTGCCTCGTTGGCACGCTGCGGTGTGGGCGCCGTGCTGTGCCGCACGACCAGCTCCGCAGGAAAAGTCGTGCGCTGCGCCACCGCATCATTCCCGGCGATCTGCGCGAGCAGGGCATTCACCGCGGAACTCGACATCTGCTGAAACGGCTGGCGAACGGTCGTCAGCGCGGGATGAAACTGCGCGGACATGGGAATATCGTCGAAGCCCACCACGGAGATATCGTCGGGAACGCGCAGGCCTGCTTCGCGCACCGCGGCAATCGCTCCGAATGCGCTCTGGTCATTGGCCGCGAAAATCGCGCTGGGCGGATCGGGCAGTTTGAGCAAGCCCGAAGCCGCTTCGAACACCGTCGTCTTCGAAGGATCGCTACTCACGGCCAGCGCCGCGTCGCGTGCGAGGCCATGGCGCGCGAGCGTGTCGTGATAGCCGCGTTGGCGGTCGCGTAGCCCTTCGATCGACTCGTCGCCGCCCAGAAACGCAATGCGCGTGTGACCGAGCGCGATCAGATGCTCGACGGCCATACAGGCGCCGCCGTAGTTATCGACCGATACCGACGGAAAACGATTGAGCGTACCGCGTTGATCGATGACGACTACGGGCACGTGGGCGGCGGCGAGGGCGTCGAGTCCCAACGTTTCTCGCGGCAGGATCACCAGCAGACCGTCCGAGAATTGCCGCACGAGCTTGATGAGTTCCTGATGCGAGTGCGTGTCGTCCGAGACGGTGTACACCAGCACTTCGCAACCGGCCGCGCGCGCTGCGCGACTCGCGCCCAGAATGAGTTCGTTGGAGAACTCGGTATCGAGCGCGGGCGTCATGATGCCGATAATGCCGTTGCGCCCGCCCGAAAGCTTTTGCGCCGTGCGATTGACGACATAGCCGATATCGGCGGCGATACGCATCACTTCATCGCGGGTTTCGCGCGAGACGCCGGGGCGTCCGTTGAGCGCGCGCGAAGCGGTCATCTGCGAGACGCCGGCCCGTTGCGCAACATCCGCCAGCGTGGGATTTTGCTTGGTCATGCGACGAACTTGTTTTGAAGTAGTGTGCAGCGCGACCAGAGCGGCTATTGGTAACGCTATCGTTACAGTTCGATCGATTCTAGCAGAAGGCTTTGCGCGAGCCCGCTGCCGATGCAGCCGCGTTGTGCGGATGCCGCATGGCGTGTTGGGTTTTAGGGGGATTTGCGGCGAATTTGAGGGTTAACACTGTTCGAGCGAGCACGACTTCCACGCATCGTTAAGCGTAACGTTCGGAGGAATTGCAGCACGCACCGCAGCTTGCGCACGCAGTCATCGTTCGATCACCGTGCCGGTGCATAATGAAATACCGCCGATGCAGTTCGATGCAGTTAATGGCCATCCGCCCCAGGAGTCCGCCATGCAAGCGAGGAACGAGGATTTCGTCGCCCATCTGCTCTCCGATCTCGTGGAATTCGCGCGTGCGCGTTTGCCCGAATCGACCTTCCAGATCGTCGAGCCTTTCCTGCGGCACTATTACGATTTCGTCGATGCCGAAGACCTGCGCAGCCGCTCGATCGCCGATCTCTACGGCGCCGCCATGGCGCACTGGCAGACCGCGCAGCGCTTCGTGCCGGGCACCGAGCGAATGCGGGTCTATAACCCGATCCTCGAACAGCACGGCTGGCATTCGGACCACACCGTCATCGAGATCGTCAACGACGACATGCCGTTTCTCGTCGATTCGGTATCGATGGCGGTCAATAAACTCGGACTCGCGCTGCATTCGGCGATGCATCCGGTGTTTCGGATCTGGCGCGGCCAGGACGGCGGCATTGCGCGCGTCGACGTGGGCGGTGCCGGCGCGGACGACGCGCAATCGCAACTCGCCTCGTTCATCCATTTCGAAGTCGATCGATGCGGCGACGCAGCAAAGCTCGACGAATTGCGCCGCGATATCGCCAAGGTGCTAGGCGACGTGCGTGCGTCAGTCGAAGACTGGCCGAAGATAGTCGAAGTCGCGCGCGAAACCATCAAGACGATGAAGGCGCGCGAAAGCAGCGCCGAAGATATCGAATCCCGCGCCTTCCTCGAATGGATGGTGGCCGATCATTTCACCTTCCTCGGCCAGCGCGACTATGCGCTGGTCGCGCACGACGGCGGCTTCGGTTTGCGCGGCGTGGAAGGTTCGGGGCTGGGCATTCTGCGCGAAGCTTTGCGCGCGCCTGGCGTGCCCGATGTCACGCCGCTGCCGCCTGCCGCGAGCGAAGTCGTCTCGGGCGCGTGGCCGATTTTTCTCACCAAGGCGAATTCGCGCGCAACGGTGCATCGGCCCGGTTATCTCGACTACGTGGGCATCAAACTGGTTGGCCCGGACGGGCAGGTGTGCGGCGAGCGCCGCTTCGTCGGCCTTTACACTTCGACCGTCTACATGGACTCGATCAACGAGATCCCGATCGTGCGCCGCAAATGCGCGAACATCGTGAGGCGCGCGGGATTTCTGCCCAAAGGCCATCTGGGTAAATCGCTGATCACGGTGCTAGAGACCTGGCCGCGCGACGAACTCTTTCAGGCCGACGAAGACGAACTCTATGACATCGCGCTAGGTGTGCTGCGTTTGCAGGAACATCAGCGCACACGGCTGTTCGTGCGGCGCGACCGTTTTGGCCGTTTCGTCTCCTGTCTCGTGTACGTGGCGCGCGACAAGTACAACACCGACTTGCGCCAGCGTATCGCCCAGTTGCTGAAAGCGGCATTTAACGGTGAATCGGTCGAATTCACGCCGCTGCTTTCGGAGTCGACGCTCGCTCGCATTCATTTCGTCGTCCATATCAAATCGGGCGCAATGCCGGAGGTGGACACACGCGAACTGGAAGCGCGGCTCGTGCAGGTGACGCGGCGCTGGCAGGACGATCTCGCCGATGCCTTGCTCGACGCGTTTGGCGAAGAGCAGGGCACGCGCCTGCTGCACCGTTACGCCGACTCTTTCCCCGCAGGCTATCGCGACGATTATCCCGCCCGCACGGCGGTACGCGATATCGAACTGATCGAGCGCGTGCAGGGCACGCGCCGCATTGCGATGAATCTGTATCGACCGATCGAGGCAGGGCCGCGCGCATTCCGCTTCAAGGTCTACTGCGCGGGCGATGCCATCGCGCTTTCGCGAAGTTTGCCGATGCTCGAACATCTGGGCGTGCGCGTGGACGAAGAACGTCCTTATGTGATTCAGGTGCCGGGTTGCCAGCCCGCATGGGTCCATGATTTCGGCCTTGAACTGGCCGACGATACCGAATTCGATATCGAGCGCGTCAAAGATCTTTTCGAAGATGCATTCGAAGCGGTCTGGACCGCGCGCATCGAGAACGATGATTTCAACCGACTCGTGCTGCGCGCGTATCTGAATGCGCGCGAAGTCACGATTCTGCGTGCGTATGCGAAGTATCTGCGCCAGGTGGGATCGACGTTCAGCGACGCTTATATCGAGCGCGCGCTCACGGGTAATCCGGCGATTGCGCGTCAACTCGTCGAGCTATTTTTGATTCGATTCGATCCGCGCGCCGGTGATGGAACCGTGGTCACGGACGCCCGCACGGCGCGCATGGAACTGGCGCTCAAGGCCATCGACGCCGCGCTGGACCAGGTCCCCAATCTCGACGAAGACCGCATCCTGCGCCAGTTCCTCGGCGTTATCAAGGCGACGCAGCGCACCAACTATTTCCGCCGCGATGCCGAAGGCGTGCCGCTGCCGTCGTTCTCGTTCAAGTTCGATCCGTCGAAGGTGCCGGGCCTGCCCGAACCCAAGCCGATGTTCGAAATCTGGGTGTATTCGCCGCGCGTGGAAGGCGTGCATTTGCGCGGTGGACGCGTGGCCCGCGGTGGCTTGCGCTGGTCCGACCGGCGCGAAGATTTCCGCACTGAAGTGCTCGGCCTGATGAAAGCGCAGATGGTGAAAAACGTCGTCATCGTGCCGGTGGGATCGAAGGGCGGTTTCGTCGTGAAGAACCCACCGCCGATAACCGACCGCGAAGCGTGGATGCGCGAAGGCATCGGCTGTTATCAGACCTTTCTGCGCGGTCTGCTCGATCTGACCGATAACCTCGTCAATAACGCCATCGTGCCGCCGCCCGATGTGGTGCGCCACGATCCCGACGATCCTTATCTGGTCGTCGCAGCAGATAAAGGCACGGCAACGTTTTCGGATTACGCAAACGCCATTTCGCAGGAATACGGTTTCTGGCTCGACGATGCGTTTGCTTCGGGCGGCTCGGTAGGCTATGACCACAAGAAAATGGCCATCACCGCGCGTGGCGCGTGGGAGTCGGTCAAGCGCCATTTCCGCGAAATGGGCGTGGATACGCAAGCCAGCGATTTCACCGTGGTGGGCGTGGGCGATATGTCCGGCGACGTATTCGGCAACGGCATGCTGCTCTCGCCGCATATCAAACTGGTGGCGGCGTTTGATCATCGGCATATTTTCCTCGATCCCAATCCCGATACGGCAGTGAGTTTTGCGGAGCGCAGCCGCCTGTTCGCGCTGGAGCGTTCGAGCTGGGCCGATTACGACCCGGCGACGATCTCGGCGGGCGGCGGCGTTTTCGCGCGTACCGTGAAGACCATTCCGCTATCGCAAGCCGTGCAGGCCGTGCTAGGTATCGATGCTGCGGCGCTCACGCCCAGCGAACTGATTCGCGCGATTTTGCAGGCGCCGGTCGATCTGCTTTATAACGGCGGCATTGGCACGTACATCAAGGCGGCGCACGAAACCAATGCACAGGTGGGCGATCGCGCGAACGATGCCGTGCGTGTGAATGGTGCGGATCTTCGCTGCAAGGTCGTGGGCGAGGGCGGCAATCTGGGCGTGACGCAGTTCGGCCGTATCGAATTCGCGCAGAATGGCGGCCGCATCAATACCGATGCGATCGACAATTCAGCAGGCGTGGATTGTTCGGATCACGAAGTAAATATCAAGATCCTTCTGGGTCTCGTGGTGGTCGATGGTGAAATGACTACGAAGCAGCGCAATACGCTGCTCGCGGAAATGACCGACGAAGTCGGCCTGCTGGTGTTGCGCGATAACTATTATCAGACGCAAGCCTTGTCGATTGCGGGACGCTACAGCGCCGATCTGCTCGACGCGGAAACCCGCCTGATGCGCTGGCTCGAACGCGCGGGGCGCCTGAATCGCGTGATCGAGTTCCTGCCGACCGACGAGGAAGTGGCCGAACGTCAGGCTGCGAAACTCGGCCTGACGTCGCCCGAACGCGCCGTGCTGCTGGCTTACAGCAAGATGTGGCTGTACGACGCGTTGCTCGATTCGGATGTGCCCGAAGACCCGCTCGTGGCCGCCATGTTGATCGATTATTTTCCGCAGCCGCTGCAACAGCGCTTCAGTGCGCCAATGTTGCGTCATCCGTTGCGCCGCGAAATCCTCGCTACGCATTTGACGAATGCGCTCGTGAATCGCGTGGGCTGCGCATTCGTGCATCGGCTGATGGAAGAAACCGATGCGCGTCCGGGCGAGATCGTACGCGCGTGCATCATGGCGCGCGACGTGTTCGATCTCGACCAGATCTGGCGCGATATCGACGCACTCGACAATCGCGTGCCCGACGACGTGCAGGCGAGCATGTTCGTCGATGTCGCGCGCCTGCTCGAACGCGCGGCGCTCTGGTTCCTGCGGCATCTGCAGGCGGGCACGGTGGACGAAGTGGGCGTCAACACGCTGCTCGCGCGCTGCCGCGACGCGGCGCAACGTCTCGCGCCGCAATTGCCGACGCTGCTGCCGGCTTGCGATCTGGAAGCGCTTTCGGCGCGTCAGGCCGCGTTGGTGAATGCGGGCGTGGAAAGCGCGCTGGCCGTGCGGGTGGCGAGCGGCGAATTGTCGGTCGCGCTGCTCGATATCGCCGATGTGGCGGCGGCTTGCGAGCGGCCGCTCGAATGGGTCGCCTCGGTGTATTTCGCGCTGGGCACGCGGTTGAATTACAGCTGGATCAGCGAGCGTGCCGCCGCGCTGCCGACGCCAACGCACTGGGACACCATGGCGCGCGCGGCCGCGCTTGCAGAAGTCGGCCGCCTCAAACGCGCGCTGACGATGAGCGTGCTGGCCGACGCGCCCGCCAATGCGGATGCGCAGGCGCTGGTGGACGCGTGGTGCGGCCAGCACGAGGCGGCGCTGGAGCGCTACGCGCATCTGCTCGCGGAATTGCGCGCCACGAGCGGCGTGAGTATTTCGGTGCTGCTGGTGATCGTGCGGGCGATGGCGTTGCTGGAGCGGCCGTGAGGGGGTTCTGAAGCGGGGAGGGAGGCGATTCCCACTCGACTCCCGCTCGCTTGAAACTCCCGCTCCGATTGAATATCATCCCAAAGGATTTCGATTCGGGAAAACACTCATGCGACCGTCCGTTGTGCTCAATAGCAAGCGAAGTGCCGTGCGCGAGGCAACGGGCCGCTTCCGTGCGGCTAACCCGCGCGTGTTCGGCTCGGCACTCCATGGCACCGACAAGGACGGCAGCGATCTCGACCTGCTCGTCGATGCGTTACCCGGTGCGACGCTGTTCGATCTGGGCGGCCTGCAGGACGAACTCGAAACACTGCTGGGCGTGCATGTCGATCTGCTGACGCCGGAAGATCTTCCGCCGGGTTTTCGCGCACGCGTGCTCGCCGAGGCAGAGCCCGTATGAGCGAAAATCGCCTGCCGGATTACCTCGACCACATGCAGCAGGCCGCGAGCGATGCGTGTCATTTCGTGCAAGACCTCGACAAACCCGCATTCCTTGAAGACAAACGGACCCAGCAAGCGGTCGTCATGAGTTTGATCATCATTGGCGAGGCAGCCACGAAGATCATGGATGGCTACGCCGATTTTGCCCAGGCGCACGCCGAGATACCCTGGCGGAGCATGCGCGGCATGCGTAATCGCATCGCCCACGGCTACTTCGAGATCAACCTCGACATGGTTTGGGAAACCGTACAGAGCGCATTGCCTGACCTTCTTCAACAACTGGATTCGGCTCGAACGGCATAGCAGGCGCGCATACCCTGTTGCCTCCACGTTCTGCATCGCAATCGCAACGCACGCGATTCGTCCTATTTCCCATGAAAATCATCCGCAGCAAAACCTTCACCGCTGAGCGCGCCTGGGGCGCGCTCGACATCGCCAATATGAATGGCATCACCACGCGCCTGCACTGGACCGATCAGCCGTACAAATGGCACATCAACGATGGCGAAGAGGTTTTCGCCGTGCTCGATGGCCGCGTGGAAATGCGTTACCGCGAAGAAGGCGCCGAGCATTCGACGATGCTCGAAACGGGCGATGTGTTTTACGCGTCGATCGGCACCGAGCACGTCGCGCACCCGCTCGGTGAAGCGCGCATTCTCGTGATCGAAAAAGCGGGCAGCGTTTAAAGCGATTTTATGGCCGCCATCGAGAATCCCATTGCCAGCCGGGTCTTCGCGCCTTCGCAACTGTCGATTGGCCTGTCGCTGCCAGTGCTGGCGCCGTCATCTCCCATCGCCGATTTTCGCGAGCAGGTTGCGCTCGCCCAGCATGCGGACGCGCGTGGTTTTCGCGCGCTCTGGGTGCGCGATGTACCGCTCAATAGCGCCGATTATCCCGATCCGGTTGGCCATCTCGATCCGTGGGTTTTGCTCGGCGCGCTCGCGACTCATACACAACGCGCGGCGCTGATCAGCGGCGCCATCGTGCTGACGCTGCGCCATCCGCTGCATATTGCCAAAGGCGCGGTCTCGGTGAGTCACCTGTCCGATAAGCGCTTTATTCTGGGCCTCGGCTCCGGCGATCGACCTGCGGAATACGCGGCGTTTGGTGAAGAGGGCGAAACGCGTCGCGAACTCTATCGACGTCATTGGGACACGCTGGCCGCTGCGCTTGCGCCGGATTCGCGCATCGTGCCAGATCTCACATCAGCCGATGCACCCGAGTTTTTTCTGCTGCCACGCCCTGAATTGCCCGTGCCGATGCTGGCAGTGGGCTCGGGTGGGCAAAGCGTGGACTGGATTGCGCGTAACTCGATTGGCTGGATGACGTATCACCGCGAACCCGAAGCGCAACGCGCGCGTTACGCGCTTTGGCGCGCCGCTGTGGCACGCGTCGCGCCCGATGCGTTTCGTGCCTTCGGCACCGCGATGCGCCTGCATTTGAGCGACGATGCGCATGAACCGGCAACACCGGTTTCGCTCGGTTATCGCACGGGTCGCGTGGCGCTGGTCGGGCTGCTGGAGGCCATGCGCGAAACGGGCATGCATCACGTGACCTTCAATCTGGGTACGGAGCGGCCCGCGCGCGAAGTCATCGACGAACTCGCCGCCGACGTGTTGCCGCATTTCCACGCGGAGTGACGCCGCGCCTACTTCTTCATCATCGCTTCGACCAGGAAGTGAAACGGCAACGTGAGCAGCACCGTGGCGCCGAAACCTACGCACCAGAGGATGAACATCCACTTGAGGTTGTGCAGAAAACCCTTGCGTTGACCGGTGGGTTGTTGCGCCATGATGCAGCCTCCCCTGGCTTTTTTATCGAGCGCTACGCCGTCGCCAATCGTCAGACCAGCGATCATGCCAACCGGGCCGCCGACGACATCTCGTGGCTGCGGATTGGCTCATCAGAGAAAGATAGGCAATCCGGCAGGTGAGTGAAAAGAATTTCGCCGCGTTCCCGCCGATAGTTTTGATTCGCTATCGGCGATAAGGCACGTTAGTGGCGGGCATGTAATGTGATTTTTCGCCCGCCACGGCGCGTATAAAGTGCGTTGAATGCCTTCGATCAGTCGAGCGATGCGTCGCAAGCGCAATCGAGACTGGTGGCCGTCGCGCTCTGCCGTTGCGAAACGGCCAGACGTTGCAGCGTCACGAGGCCGAGCAGGGCGAGCGCGAGTCCCAGCAGAAAATCGGCGTGCACGCCCGCACGGTCGACAATCGTGCCGCCGACGGCCGAACCCAGCGCAATCGCCACCTGAATCACGCTCACGAACATGGCCGAACCGGCTTCGGGCAGATCGGTCGTATCGCGCTGAATCCAGACGCTGAAGCACAGCGGCAGGGCGCCGAAAGCGATGCCCCACAACAGCATGCCGACCGTCTCGCCGATGGGCGAATGTTCGAGCAACAGCATCGAAGACATGGCGGCCAGCAGCAACAAGACCATCGCCGCGACGGACTTCTTCAGATGATCTGAAATCACCGTCGACGTGAGCGCATTCGAGAAAAAGCCGATCAGACCGAAACCGAACAGCAGCAAGGTCATCGCGTTCAGCGAGAAATCGTGCTCGAGCAGCGGCGCGATATACGTATAAGTCGAAAAATGCGCGCCGAAGACGAGCGCGACCATCAGCATGCTCAGTCGCGTGTGCGGGCGGCGCAGCAAGGTACGGAAATCGGCGATACGCAATGCCGATGCCGACGGCAGCGACGGCACCAGAAACACCTGCGCCAGCAACGCGAGCGCAACGAGACCGGCCGTGGCCGCAAAGGCGAAACGCCAGGACGAAAACGACGCGATAAAGGTGCCGAGCGGCACGCCGGCCACGGTGGCGCAGGTCACGCCGGTGAGGATCGTCGCGGTGGCTTTGGCGGCGTCTTTGCCTTCGACAAGGCGCGGCGCGGCGGCGGTCGCGAGCGTCCAGAAACCGCCCAGCGCGGCGCCGAGCAGCGCGCGTCCCACCAGCATGATGGGCAGATTCGGCGCGATGGCGCACAGAATGTTCGCGACCAGCAGCACGGCGGTGAGCAAAAGGAACACGAAGCGGCGATCCATGCGGCCGGCGCTGACGATCAGCATTGGCGCGGAAATCGCGGCCAGCACGCCCGGCGTGGTGACCATCAGGCCAGCCATGCCCGTGGAGACGCCAAGATCGTGCGCGATCTGCGGCAACAAGCCGACGGGCAAAAATTCAGCGGTCACGAACGCGAACGCGCTCATGGCCACCGCAACGACAGATAGCCATTGACTCGCGGACGTCGATTTGTCATCCAGGCTTGCTGGAGTCGGACGGATATCTATTTGCATGACGGCCTTGATTGGGATTCAGGCGTCGTATTCTAGTCAGGGTTTCTCCCAGGAAAAAGCGGCGAATGCTGAAAAGACAAGATAGTGAGACTGAACAATGCGGGGTCGGGATGTGCAGTCTGGATTTCTTATTTAACATAAGATAAATTATCGAACTTTTATTTGTTGGTTTTTAGAGATGTCTGGTTCTGGCTCTTTAGAAATGTCCGATTCCTGCCCTGACTGACGCGCACGCTGGCGCGATGTATCGATCAGGGGCGAACCATGAACGGACGTGAGCTGATCACGGCAAGCATGCGCGAACTCGAACGGGTCAAGGTCATCGAGGCGGTCATTGAAGGCCGTCTGCGATGTTTTCAGGCGGCTGAGCGGCTGCAGCTCAGCGAGCGACAGATCAGCCGGCTGTGTCGGCGCTATGAGGCCTGCGGGCCGTCCGGGCTGGTTTCGACCAGGCGTGGGCGGCCGAGTAACCGGGAATTGCCCGTCGATGTGCGGGCCCGAGCCATGGCGCTGGTGCGTGAACGTTACGCCGATTTCGGGCCGACGCTGGCCTGCGAGAAACTGGCTGAATGTCACGGGATTGCACTGGCCAGGGAGACCATACGCCGATGGATGCGCGATGCGGGTCTGTGGATTCCACGCGCGCAGCGACCGCCCAAGGTCTACCAGCCCCGGGCGCGTCGCGCCTGCCTGGGCGAACTGGTCCAGATCGACGGCAGCGACCATCGCTGGTTTGAGGACCGGGCGCCCGCGTGCACCCTGCTGGTCTATGTTGATGATGCGACGAGCCGTCTGATGCACCTGCACTTTACGGCCACCGAATCGACCTTCAGCTACTTCGAGGCCACGCGCGCGTACCTGGAATGTCACGGCAAGCCGGTGGCGCTCTACAGCGACAAGGCAAGCGTGTTCCGTAGTGTCAGGGCCCACGAGACCGGGCACAGCGTAACGCACTTCGGGCGCACCATGTACGAGCTGAACATCGACACGTTCTGCGCGAACTCCAGCCCGGCCAAGGGACGCGTCGAGCGCGCCCACCAGACATTGCAGGACCGGCTCGTGAAGGAGCTCCGGCTGCGCGGCATCAGCACGGTCGCGGCGGCCAACGCGTATGCGGCCACCTTCATGAGGCACTACAACGCCCGCTTTGCGAAGCCACCCAGGAGCACATTCAACGCGCACCGGCCGCTGCGCACGGATGAGGATCTGGACGCCCTGCTCACCTGGCGCGAAACACGGCGCGTGACGAAGGCGCTGACGGTGCAATACGACCGCGTGATGTACCTGCTGGACGACACGCCGGAGAACCGAAAGCTCGTACATCGCTACATCGACGTCTGGGAGTACCCGGACGGACGCATCGAGATCCGTGCGGAGGGTCGCGTGCTGCCGTACCGCGAGTATGACCGGCTCACCGAGGTGGACCAGGGCGCCATCGTTGAACACAAACGGCTAAGCCACGTGCTTCAGCTCTCGCAGGTGATTCAGGCTCAACGCGATAACGAGCGGATAGGTAAAGCCCCTTCCCGAACGCACCGTGGGGACTCGAGCCGAACGGTGCGCAAGCAAAGCCATGTGGGCAAGAAGAAGCAACGCGAATTCACGCAGGCCGACATCGAGCAGGTGGTCGTCGACCTGGCGCAGCAAAAGCAGCCTCCGCAGGCCCAGCGCAAACGAGGCCATCGATCAGCAGGCGTTGGTGGTACAGGCGCGAATGCCCTGCCCGTTCATGATGCGATCTTCGACACTGCGTGAACTGCCTCCCGTGAAAGACAAACCCTAAACCCCGCAAGGCGGACACTTGAACTTGGCCGGAACGCGGACATCTGAAAATGGCTTTGACATATACCGATAAAAAACGCTCCAGATCCCCGCAGTCTGGAGCGCGACCACACGCTACTTCAACCGATAAACCCGAATCAGCACTGCATCGCGGCCAGGCCGCAGGCTATCGAGCGTGCCCACGTACACGCTGTCGTTGACCCAGCCGTAAGTGCCTTGCGGCGCGATCAGATCGATATTCGAAAACACGGCTTCGCCGGGCGCGCGCTGTGCCGGCGCGAGCACATGATTCGACACGCTGATAATCGCGCCATCGTCGGTTTTCAGCTCGTACGTCGCGGAAAGCTGCTTGAAGCCGTCACGACGCACCAGTTGCCGATCCGCGCCGCCAGGCAGCACGACGCCATGTAGTTTCGGCCCCGAGAACGTCCCGCCGACAATCGGCACCATGCGCCGCTCGCCGGTCGGCGATTCGCCCAGCGATAATGTCGGCGCAAGATCGCAGGTAATTTCCATCACGAGTTCGCCCGAAGGGATATGTGCCGGCGGCGCCTCGGCCGCGAACGCAGTGTGGGCTGCCGTGCCCGCGAGCATCAACGTCACGCCCAGGCGTTGGAATTGCCGCGCAAAAGAACTCCGCATGATCTGTCTCCTCATCATCAGTTAGCGGCGCACACGAAGCTCGACGCATCGTGCGGATCGCCCTTCGTATAGCGTGCGGTTTGCGGATACGGACACAGCGGACGCGTCAATCCCGCCGCGAGTTTCGAGCCCGATTTGCTGCCTGCATGGGCGGTGATGGCATCGGGCGCCTGGCCGTCTTCGACCCATTTCACCATCGCATCGAGTGAATCGAAACTGTCCAGCGCGTAGTCGCCGCCCGAGCAATGATTCATGCCCGGCACGATATAGAGCCGCGCAAAAGCGCCTGTCTGCGCGCCATAGGTCTGGTGCAGTTTCTGGTAATAATCGATCGTGTCCGTGACCGAGAAAACCGGATCGCTGCCGCCGTGATAAATCAGCAATTTGCCGCCGCGCGCCTTGAATGCATTCAGATCGACTGAATCTGCGTCCATGAATTGCGTGGCCGATTGCGGATATTCAGGCGTGGTATTGTCGATGCCTTGTGCAAGATCGCTTAGCGAAGCCGTGTAGATATCGAAAGATTGACGCGGCGGCGTCGAGAAAACGTATTGCATGGACCCTGCGCCCAGCGTTTCCGCCCGCGACGGATGCTGGTCGTCGCCCAGTTTCCACTCGCGCCAGTTCGCGCTGGCGATGCCCGTATCGTAGGGCCACGGCGTATAAAGCACGCGTCCATCCGCCGTTTTCGCACCATTAAAAACGGCGTGCAGCGCCGCAATCTGTTTGGGCAACAGACATCGATCGGTCTTCGCGCCCTTGCATTGCAAAACCACGGGATCGAATCGGCAGCGATCGGGCCGGTAAATAAATCCGTCGTGCGCGCCATCCTGATTGCCGCATTGGCCGCGCACGGCATCCGCAATCAGATTGAGATCGCCCTGCGAAAATGCGCGGCCAAGCATGACGCGCCCGTCCGCGCTTTTGGGCGCGGCGCGGCTAAAGGCCTGTGTGTCCGCGACCTGCGCGATGGCGGCATGAGGCAGCCGATAACCCGGATCGCCGGAAATAATGCCGTCGAATTCCGAGCCGTAGCGCTGCATCGCCTGTAGCGCTTCCTGGCCGCCCTTCGAACAGCCCGCGAAATACGAGTGTTTTGGCGCTTCGCCATAGAACGCCTGAATCACGCGTTTCGCGGCCTGCGTGACGGGGCCAATCGATCGATAGCCATAATCGAGGCGCGCGCGCGGATCGACGCCGAATCCCGCGTTCTGGTCTTCGCTATGGCCCGCGTCGGAGCTGACTACGGCAAAGCCGCGCGAAAGCGCCGATGGCCCGTCACGCCACGAAGGAATCACGCCGATGGCCGGCAGCACGATACCGTCGCTACCGCCTCCGCCTTGATAGAAGAAACGCCCTGTCCATTTCAACGGCAATCGCAACTGGAAATGCATGCCGTATTGCGCGTTTGTCGCCGCCCCGCCGGATTTATTCACCGGCGCGGGTACGCCCGTGCGCGGCTCCAGCACGCCTTCTACAAGGCAATACGCCGGTGCATTTGAAGCGCCCGTCACCCATTTCGCCGATGTCACCTTGCCATCGCCGAGTGCCAGCGTGGCGAGTTGCGTGCAGGCTGCCGCTTGCGGGGTATCGGCGGCAGCGCCTGGCGTTTGCGCTGTACTGCCAGACTGCACACAGCCCGTCAATGAAGCGGCGAAGGAAGCCGCAAGCGTCAGCGCGGCGACATACGCTGCCCGTTGCTTCGTCGATTCGATGCAATACGTCATATTCGAATGATCTCGTTGGTGTGAATCATGCGGCCTAGAAGCGATGCGAAATGCCCGCGCCTACGGCCACGGTGTTCTGCCCTGCCACGCCGCCCGTGAGCGAGGCCGTCATCAGATTGGTCAAGCCGTTCGCCTTGTTTTTCGCATTCATCAAACCGGCATACACATAAAGATCGGTCGATTTGGAAAGGAAATAATCCTGGCTCAACACGAACGTGCTCGTCGCGTTCTGCGTGTTCCGGCGGTCCTCAGCCCAGTAATACGCGAACGTGAGTTTGTATGCGGGCGTAACGAACCAGTTCGCGCCCGCCTGAAGCACGCGGATATCCGATGGCCCGGTCACGCCGAATTGCGAAATCGCATTACCCTGCGGCTGGTCGTAATCGGTCCACGCCGCCTTGAGCGTGACAGGCCCGACCTTGTAGCCGCCACCCAGCGACCACACACGCAGATCGCGCTCGCCATTCGTATCGTTCTTTTGCACGAAGGCCGCCTCGCCGATCAAATGCTCGTCCTCATACGCGGCGCCTACCGACACGGCACGCCCTTGCGACAGACTGCCAGCCTGATTGCCGAAGTGATAAAGCGCGCCCAGATAAAGCTTGTCGGTCTTATAACTGTACGAAACCGAATTCGATTCATACACGGTCGTGCCCGAGGTCGTGCTCTTGCCCTCCAGGAAATTCCAGAAGCCCGCCGAACTGAAGGCCTGTTTCAATTCGCGCGGATCGACGCGGCCAAATGCGTAATACGCCGGATCGAGTTGCTGACCGGCCGTGAATTGACCATATGAAGACCGCAGAAAGACATTGGCGTAATGCCCGAAGATCGTATTGCTCGGCGACATGGCGCCCGTGCCAAGGCTGAATTGCCCTTCCAGTTGAAAGCCTGCCTTGACGCCGCCGCCAAGATCTTCCAGGCCAATCAGTCCCCAGCGATTGCTGCTGTTGCCGCCGGAACTGAACAGAAAGTTGCTATGCGATGTGGGGCCGCCCGCGCCGGGACCGCCGTTCTTGTTCTGATACAGCAAACCGCCATCGACCACGCCGTAAAGCGTGACGCTATTCTGGGCGTGCGCCACGCCCGCTCCGATCAGACACGCGCCCAGGCAAAGTGCTTTCTTCATGCTATCTCCGAACCTCATTAATTGGAATCGCCGCGCTTGTCATCGCGATCGAATAATTATTTCGTCATGCTTATTACATCAAGGGTAATTAGCCATTCACAACGCTTGCTACTTACCCTTCCCCGCCTTTAATGAACCGTGGTACGACGCTGCGCACGCCACGCCGTCACTGCCGCGATTGCAGCAACCGGCACGCTTGCGCCGATCACCGTTGCCGCGCTCGCGCCGCCTGCCAGCAATTGCCCCGCTGCGAGCGGCCCGACAATCGAGCCGATCCGTCCGACTGCCACGGCCGCGCCTACGCCGGTGCCGCGCATACGAGTGGCGTAACTCGCGGCAGCCAGCGCGTAGAGCATCGATTGCGCGCCCACCACGCCCATGCCGGCGAGCAGCACCGCAAACGCGATCCACGTAGCGTCATGCGCCACGGCCAGCATGAAAAGCGCCGCCACAATCGCGCCATAAATTGCCGCAACAACACGGCGCGGATTCGTGCGGTCCATCAACACGCCCACGGCCAGCACGCCCACTACGCTGCCCACATTGAAGAAAATCTGCGTGATGCCGGCCTGCGTGCGCGACAGTCCGCGGCTCACGATCAGCGAGGGCAGCCAGTTGAGCAGGAAATACAGCACGATCAGCGTGCAGAAGAAACTCAGCCAGATTTGCAGCGTGGCCGCGGCGCGCCCTTCGCCGAAGAGCACCGTCAACGCAGGCGGCGGACCGTCTGCTGCGCGCGTGCTCCGTTCTGCACGCTCCGCATACGCACGCGATTCGGGCAGCCAAGCGAGAATCAGCGGCGCAACCAGCAGCGGCGCCAGCCCGCCCGTGTAGAAGATGTGGCGCCACGCCGTATCGCCCACGCTCATCACGCCGATCAGCGCGGCCAGTGCGCCGCCCAACGGCATGCCGCAATACATGATGCTGACCGCCGTATTGCGCCGCTGCGGCGAGACCGCTTCGGAAGACAGCGCGATCAGATTCGGCATCGCGCCGCCCAGCCCCAGGCCCGTGCACAGGCGCGCGACCAGCAGCATCGCAAAGGTGCTGACCTGCGCCGTGATCAGCGAAAACACGCCGAAAGCGATCATCGAAATCAGCAGTACGCGCTTGCGCCCGATGCGATCGGCGAGTCGCCCGCCGATCATCGCGCCCGGCAACAGGCCGACCATGCCCGCGCTGAACGCCATTCCCATCTGGCTCACGCTCAGGCCGAATTCGCGCGCCATGCGCGGCGCGGCCACGCCCGTCGATTGCAGGTCGATGCCTTCCAGCACCGCCACGGTAAAGCACAAACCCAGTACCCATGCCACGCTGGCGGCGCGGCGTGTGGCCAGCGTCGTCGTCGATGTCTCCACGTCTGTCTCCTTGCCTCGTTGTAATGTCGTTTGCAGGTCAGTGGTGTTGCGCGGCCTAGATCGGATAGTGACGCGGCCCCGTTTGCACCGTGATCCAGCGCAGATCCGTGAATTCGGCAATCGACGCCTTGCTGCCGAAGCGTCCATAACCGCTCGCCTTCACTCCACCGAACGGCATTTGCGCTTCGTCGTGCACGGTCGGCCCATTGATATGGCAGATGCCCGATTCAATACGTTTTGCCAGTTGCATCGCGCGCGCAATATCGCGGCTGAAAATGGCTGCCGATAAACCAAACTCACTGTCGTTCGCCACCGCGAGCGCTTCTTCGTCGTTATCGACGCGCTGCACCGTCACGACCGGGCCGAATGATTCATCGGCATAGAGTTTCATTTCGCGCGTGACATTCTCGACAATCACGGGCTGCATGATGGCGCCATGCACTTCGCAGCCAAGCGGCAATGCAGCGCCCTTCTCGCGCGCGTCTTCCACCAGCGCGCGAACGCGCCGAGCGGAAGCCTCGCTTTCCAGCGTGCCGAGAATCGAGCCCGCCTGCGTGGGGTCGCCGGCCTTGAGCGTGCGCGCCTTCGCCACGAGTTTTTCCACGAAGGCATCGGCAATTTTTCGATCGACGATCACGCGCTCCGTCGACATGCAGATTTGCCCCTGGTTGAAAAACGCGCCGAAGGCAATGCCTTCGACCGCTGCGTCGAGATCGGCATCGTCGAGCACCAGCACGGGCGCCTTGCCGCCGAGTTCGAGCAGCGCCGGTTTCAGATGGCGCGCGGCAAGTTCCGCAACGATTTTGCCCACGCGCGTGGAGCCGGTGAAATTCACGCGTTTGACGGCGGGGTTCGCAATCAGACGCGCGACGATCTGCGGCGCGTCCTCGGGCGCATGCGTGACGACGTTGACAACGCCAGCGCCCAGGCCTGCATCGTCGAGCACTTCGCCGATCAGCGCGTGCACGCCAGGGCAGCCTTCGGAGGCCTTGAGCACGACCGTGTTGCCGCAGGCGAGCGGCATGGCCAGCGCGCGCGTGGCGAGAATCACGGGCGCATTCCAGGGCGCCATGCCCAGCACCACGCCGCAGGGCTGGCGCACGGCCATTGCCAGGCTGCCCGGCACGTCCGATGGCAACACGGCGCCGTCGATCTGCGTGGTCATCGCTGCGGCCTCGCGCAGCATGTTGGCGGCGAGCATCACGTTGAAGCCGTACCAGTTCGCCATCGCGCCCGTTTCGGCCGCGCCGGTCGCGATGAACTCGGGCGCGTGCGCATCCATGCGATCGGCGGCGGCCAGCAGGCGCTTGCGGCGTTCGGTGGGCGTGAGCGCGGCCCATGCCGGGAAAGCGCTCGCTGCGGCCGCCACGGCGGCATCGGCATCTTCCACGGTCGCGGCGGCGGCGCGCGTGGCCACATCGCCCGTGGCCGGGTTGATCCGCGCGAAGGTCTTGCCGTTCGACGCCGCGCGCGTCTGGCCGCCAATCAGCAGGCTGGCTTCATGCATGGTCTTGTCTCCAAACCGTGTGTTTTCTGATGAGGTTGCCGCGATGTGCCCGGCAAACCTCCTGTGCCGGCATCCGCAGCGTGATCTCAATTTACTATCAGGCTTCCTGATATGTAAAGTAGAATGTGGCCCGACTGGTACAAACCCGAGATCGGTCTGCTGCGCCCACACCACAACAAAACCGGAGACACCCATGAACATCGATACGCTCGTCGCCATCGACACGCACGTGCACGCCGAAGTGTCGTGCTGCCAGCCGCCCGATCTTTTCGCCAAGGAGTTCGACGAAGCCGCCGACAAATACTTCGGCACCGTACTCAAGCAAGGCCGCCGCCCCACGATCCCCGAAACCATCGAGCACTATCGCGAACGCCAGATTGGTTTCGTGATGTTCACGGTCGATTGCGAGTCGAATATCGGGCGGCGAAGAATCGGTAATGAAGAAATTGCCGGGTTTGCGCAGAAAAACGCCGACATCATGATTGCGTTCGCGAGTATCGATCCGCACAAGGGCAAGTTCGGCGCGCGCGAAGCACGGCGGCTGATCGAGGAGCACGGCGTACGGGGTTTCAAGTTTCACCCCACCATGCAGGGTTTTTTCGCCAATGACCGCATGGCCTACCCGCTTTACGAAGTGATTGCCGAATACGGTCTGCCCGCGGTGTTTCATAGCGGTCATTCGGGCATGGGCTCGGGCATGCGCGGCGGCGGTGGCTTGCGCCTCAAATATTCGGAGCCGATTTATCTCGACGACGTCGCAGCCGATTTCCCCGATATGAAGATCGTGATCGCTCATCCGTCCTGGCCGTGGCAGGAGCAGGCGCTTTCGATCGCCTTGCACAAACCCAATGTCTATATCGATCTTTCAGGCTGGTCGCCGAAATACTTCTCGCCGGAGCTCGTGAAGTACGCCAATTCGCTGTTGCGCGAACGCGTGCTGTTCGCGTCGGATTTTCCGCTGATCCGGCCCGACCGCTGGATCGCCGATTTCGATACGCTCGATATCAAACCCGAAGTCAGACCGCTGATTCTTAAGGAGAATGCGGTGCGCCTGCTCGGTCTTGGTGCGCAGTCGTAAAACATGGGGTAATGAATCGCTCTCGCCCTAATTGATCGGATTGACGGCTCGCAAATGGCGAAGCAGACTCACCGTGGTTGGCATTGACACAAGTTTGTCAACAAAGCCCCCGGTATCCTGCGGCCATTTGCGGAGTTCAAGCACGCAAATGCGCGTGGTAAGTTAGATTCGTCTGATCATTTAAATACTGAGAGACAGAATCGTGATTCGATCGCCAGAGAGACACGCGCACAACGCCACACTTGCGGCTGATGCGCACCGCAGAACCTACGCGATGAACCGACTCCACAAGGCCATGGGCAGGCTGATGAACGCGCGTTCCCCCGACGAACAGGGGCTCGCAACGCGCTGGGTCTACGCGTGGAGCGGCGCCATTGGAGAGCGCCGGATCGAAGAACTGATTGCCAGCCGCGAAAGCGACACGCTGTCCGCGCAGTAGAATTCCTCGCTCTACCAGGCTCATTTCTTTATAGCTCTGATATTCGGCGCCCAGTCCGTTGCCGCTCAACGATTACGTTAGCAACAACTCCGATCCGGCGCCGTCATGAATGGCGTGCATGTGCCTTTGCAACGCTGGCTGCAGGAAATCTCTCTTCACCGAATCTGGCGCCGTGGGAAACGACACCATCAAGGTGGCGGCACGCGCGCACCTGAATTTCTCGCGGATCTTTATCGGCATTAAAGCTGCGCACTAGCACGCAAGCCGCGTGACGGCGGTGGCCAACCCCGGCGCCGCACCTGGCAGCGCCACGGTACTTTCCCAGACAGCGCGTGCATCCGAATGGCTCAACTCACCTCTCCGAACCGGCGCAAAGCCGCAATCTGGAAACACACATCGAACTCAGAGTCAACGCAGTTTCTGGCTTAGCTACCAAAATAGATATTGCAGAACGAAACCGGGCCCACGCATTCATCTTTCTTTTCAACCGGCTTTTGCTGCTCGACGCGGCCGATTACCTGATTGGCCGAAGCATCCTGGCTGGCCACGACATTCTCGGCGGCCGACGGGTGGGCATGGTTGCCCTGGGCATAAGCGGTAGCGGCACAAAGCGACATTGCAACCACGAGGCAGTGCAGAACTTTCACGACTCTTCTCCTTGATTCGCGGCGTCAAAGTGCCGCGACAGGACGAACTATAGTTCGCCATTCCGCACCGATTAAGCGTGCCGAAAGCAAGGGTCCGTTCCACGTAATCCGATGGAATCGTTGCCCAATTTGCGCGTATTTTGATGCCGGCGTGTAACGTGAAAAAGCGCCGTTGCGGCAATCTCAAGACACTATTGCGCCCCTGACAGCACTCATCTGTAGATTCGCAAACCCTTGATGAATAAGGCTTCGGCCAACATTCACAGATAACCCGCAAAGGTCCATTTCCAGACTGCGACTATATGTAGCAGGGTCAAAGCCTTAGCATTCTTCCCGTCTTTAAAGAACCCACATTGCGGATAAGCGACGGCGAATGACTATGCTGGAAAATGCACAGGACAAGGCAGGCAACGATCTGGAAAAGGTCGATATCCTCTTTATCGGCGGCGGCATCATGAGTGCGACGCTTGGCGTCCTGCTTCATGAACTCGAACCGGGCTGGTCGATGACGATGGTCGAACGGCTCGGCGAAGTCGCTGCGGAAAGCTCGAATGGCTGGAATAACGCAGGCACCGGCCACACAGCGCTCGCGGAGCTGAATTACACGCCGCAAACCTCGTCCGGCACGGTCGATATCGCCAAGGCTGTGCGTATCAATGAAGATTTTCAGATCTCGCGTCAATTCTGGGCGTGGGGCGTGAACCGCGGGATCTTGAAGCAACCGCGTTCGTTCATCAACACGACACCGCATATGAGTTTCGTGTGGGGCGAAGAGAATGTGCGCTTCCTGAAGGCGCGCCATGACGCGCTGCGAAAAAATTCGCTATTTCAGAGCATGCAGTATTCGGAGTCGCACAAGGATATTGCCGAGTGGGTTCCTCTCATGATGGAAGGTCGCGACGCACGCCAGAAAGTGGCCGCAACGTGGTCTTCGATGGGCACGGACGTGAATTTCGGCGAAATCACCCACCAATTCGTGCGCCATCTGCAAACCCAGTCGAACTTCAATTTGCGGCTCAATAGCGATGTCCAGCAGATTGCACGCAACGACGACGGTTCGTGGCGCGTGACGCTGGGCGATACGCGCACGCATGCCAGGACGCGGTGCATTGATGCCCGCTTTGTCTTCGTGGGCGCAGGCGGCGGCTCGCTGCCGTTGCTGCAGGCATCTGGTATTCCCGAGGCGAAAGCCTACGGCGGATTTCCCGTAGGCGGCTCGTTCCTCGTGACCGAAGACACCAGCATCACCTGCCGTCACTTTGCAAAAGTCTATGGCAAGGCATCGGTCGGCTCGCCACCCATGTCGGTGCCGCATCTTGATACACGTATTCTCGACGGTAAAAAAGCGCTGCTATTCGGGCCGTTCGCCACTTTCTCGACCAAGTTTCTGAAGAACGGCTCATATGGCGATCTGCTGGCGAGCACGCGCATGAATAACATCGTGCCGATGGCACGCGTGGGTCTTTCCGAGTTTTCGCTGATCAAATATCTGGCGAGCCAATTAATGCTCTCCGATAGCGATCGCCTCCACGCATTGCAGGAATATCTGCCCGGCGCGCGCCAGCAGGATTGGCGCCTGTGGCAGGCCGGTCAACGCGTGCAGATCATCAAGCGCGACAAACTCAAGGGTGGCGTGCTCAAACTAGGCACGGAAATCGTCTGCGCGAAGGATGGCAGTATCGCCGGTCTGCTGGGCGCTTCGCCCGGCGCTTCCACGGCCGCGCCCATCATGCTCGGCCTGCTGGAAACGGCTTTCAGGGAACGTCTGCGCACGCCTGCATGGCAAGAGAAAATCCGCAAGATCATTCCCGGATACGGCACGCAACTTTCGGCGAATCCGCGCAAGGCTTATGAATCGTTGAATGCGACCAGCGAAGTGCTGCAATTGAGCGCGCCGCCTAAATGGGAGCCCGCTGGCCGTGCCGTGGCCGATCTCGCCGTTGCGCAAGACTCATTTGCCTGATTGAAGACCGCGATGCCAGTAAATAGTGCGAACCCCGCCGCCTACGTCATTCAAGGCGTGACCCGCAAAGGCAAGACTTTTCGGCCCAGCGACTGGTCCGAGCGGCTGGCCGGCGCGATGTCGAGTTTTGGGCCGCGGGCGCGCGGCGTCCGCAAAGCAGACCTGCATCTGCGTTACTCGCTTTACGTCAGCCCGATGATTATCGGCAATCTGAAATGCGTCGTGCTCGACGCCAGGCTGCGCGACATTGCGCCCTACGCTTTCGACTTCGTTCTGCGTTTCGCCAAAGACAATGACCTCGTGGTCGAAAGTCAGATCCAGGCCGCGAAGTAACGACAACCCACTCCTGCATTCAGCCCTCATCAGGACGCGCCGCAATCCTGCTGTTCACTATTGAAATCGATTTGTTTTTTACGCTGCGAGAGGTTT
>NZ_CAJMZG010000019.1:0-181995 GCF_905220255.1 Paraburkholderia sp. J69-1
ACCCTGAAGAGACATTCGTAACTCTCGAAAGCAGCCGTTCGAAACGCTAGGATTCCGTTGACAATTAGAACGTGGGGCGGTGATGAAAATCTATAACGGGATAGTTTGGTCGCGAGAATATGATGCTGTCGGTATCCGAGTGACAATAGTTGCGGAGTCTTTAGCGGAAGCAAGTGAAAAGCTGAAAGTGGACTACCGACCGGAAGTTACTTTCAATTATTGAACGATGACGATGCCTCGAAATCGCGTTAGTTCACGGGCGCACTTACCATTTGCAACGATTAAGGTAATCGTATAGAAGGACTCAAAGTGGCCGGACCCAGGCCGACGGCGAGCAACACAGTGGAACCCTGTCGGTCACTCGGAGTTTTCTACAATGGAAGTTGTCGAGAGGCTATGGCCGGCCTACGTGACGACGACAGCTTTGGAACCATCCGCAGACTCATAGGCCATGGCGAGTTCGATCTGATCGCGACGGAATTCCTTGCCGATTTGGGTCATGAACATGGGATCGTCAATCACGCCCTCAAGCGTTTTCAGCGCGGCAACGAGCTTCGCCTGTTCCTTCACCGTCCGGCTTTCGAAATTGCTGAATCGCTTCATGCGCAGATTCTTCATCATGACCAGTACGGACTGAATGGACACCGGCGCAGCGCCTCCCAAAAAACCATAGCAATAGATCGTCGAATTCATCGGCAAGCTAGGGGCTATGCTTGTCAACAAGTCGCCGCCGACCCCATCGAATACCGCCGTTGCCCCCAACTCGGTGGACAGCACTCCGAGGGCGTCAGTAAAGCCCTCGGTAGCGACGATGACATGCTCGACACCCCAACGGGACAGCGCGTCCCTCGCGGCCGCGGTCCGCACCAGGAAAATCGCCGGTATGTTTCTGCTGCGCGCAAGCGAAGCAAGCGCGTGGCCGGTCGCCGAATTCCCGGCCGTGACGATGACCCCGTTGTGGCCCGCGTTAGAGATTTCTTCGAGAAAGGCGTACGCCGTCATCACGTTGACGAGCGAGCCGCAATAGTCGCGCGTATGGACATGGTCCGGCAAGATCAGACAGGTCGTGTAAGGTACGTGTGCCCGTTCGCACCAAAGTCCGACACTTTCCGGGCTTCTGTCGAGCGACCGGTATACCGCCACCTGCTTGCCGGTATATCCCACTGGAACGCCCGCGCCCACCGCGACAACGCGCCCTGCACCCGACGCACCCCATACGTCGTATTGACCCAGTGAGAGTGCGTTACCTGCTACCGTGGGCATCCTCAGGAAAGCCTTGTCACCGTGGTTGATCGCGCAGGCATCCATATCGATCAGCACATGACCCGGCGCAGGCGTGTTCGGAGTTGGTATGTCACGAACCGCAAGCTCGCGGTCAGGCGTTACACAAATCGCTTTCATCGTTCATCTCCTCTTGTTTAGGTGTCGGTGATTGCACGACCCGTACGATAAGCAACTTCATTCATTGCCGAAACGCTGTCTCATGGCATACCATCCATTCTAGGTTGGAATTGATGCGGATAGCCCATATGGACCGAGTGAACGCGATTCGCCTGTTTGTACGCCTCGTCGAATGCGGCAGCTTTTCCGCCGTGGGGCGTGAGGAAGGGATTGGGCAGCCCGCGGTCAGCAAGCAGATCGGTGCGCTGGAACGGCATCTTGGTGCCCAACTGGTTTTGCGAACCTCGCGCCAGGTTGTGGTCACGGACGCAGGACAAACTTTCTACGAGTCGGCAAGGCAACTCGTGGATGACTTCGACGCGCTCGAGTCGTCCGTAGGCGATCGCCAGCAGTCGCCACGTGGCTTGGTCAGGGTCAATACTGCACCGGCGCATGGCCGGCTTTGCATCACGCCGCTGCTACCGGAGTTCTTCCGGCAGTATCCGGACGTCTCGATCGAATTGTCGGTATCGGAGCAGTATGTTGACCTCGTCGGCGACGGCGTTGATCTGGCGATTCGCCATGGAAGACTGGTGGACTCGTCCCTCACCGCACGGAAGCTGTCCGAGACAGACTTCGTGCTTGCGGCGAGCCGTGGCTATCTTGCGGCTCACGGCATTCCGACGCGGCTTGCGGACCTCGATCAGCACGCCTGCATCGTCTTTGCGAATGGCCGAGAGCGCTACCCGTGGTCGCTCATGGTTGGGAACGAGCGTGTCTCCTATGTGCCGCAGGGCTCGCTACTGACCGGCGATGCGGAGCACGTTCGCGCGGCCGTGCTGTGCGGCCTTGGCATTGCTCAGGCGCCGTTCTGGCTTGTGGAGAAAGAGATCCAATCCGGTGAGATTCGAGTGTTGCTGCCAGATTTGCAACCCGAGTGCGTGCCAATTCACCTTGTTTATCCAGCGGGTCGCCGTGTACCGATGAGGGTTCGCGTGTTAATCGAATATCTTGTTTCGGCATTTGCGCGCTCAGAAGTTTGAAACGCTGTTCCGACATCGGTGGCTGCAAGCGGGCCGACGCCGACACGCAGAATTGTCCGCAATCTAGGAGTGGGGTTCGAATGTCCCAAAGTGGCCGAACTCGGAAATCGACGTTGGTTGACGGATGCCCTGACGCACGCCAGCCTCGAACTTTGGTAACCGACCCGTTGCCGACTTTCGATCGCTACAGTGAACGACCGCCAGCCGATTATGGCCATTCGCGTTGAGCGTGCAGGATCGGATTCGTTCTTGGTGAACCAGGGGCACTAGCGAACGCGGCTGGACCGCCTCGAATGCCGCCCAAAGTCAGCCAGCTCTTTGTCAGCGAGCACATAGTCGCCGCAGTCATGAAGGCGGGAGAGAGCGAGGTCCAGGAACGCTCGTACACGCTTGGGCTGAGCAGCTCGGCTTCCGTAGTACACGTGCAAACCGATGTGCGAGCTCATATGCTGCAGGAGAACTGGCTCCAGTTGTCCTGCGCGAATGTAGGGTGCCGCCGAGAAGCTCGCGAGTTGGCCAATGACCTGCCCCGCAAGCACGGCTTGCAGTTCCAGTTCCGCGTCGTTCGTCGCAAACGCGGGGGTCATCTGCCGATGTTCGAGCTTGCCATCCACGGTCAAGTACCAGGGTGCCACCTTGCCAGTGGCCGAATGGCGGAACACGCTGCAGCGATGCGCTGCCAACTCATCGAGTGTCGACGGTCTCCCGTACGCCTTTAGGTAAGAGGGCGCCGCACACACAATCATCTGGATCGGGAAGAGTTGTCGACCGATTACGCCTTCGCTGGGCGACGACCCGATCCGAAAGCCGACATCGACGCGATCCAGCACCCAGTTGCCGATACCATCGTCGAGCTGGACGTCTGGCTGGATACCGGGGTGCTTTGTGCAGAATTCGTCAAGTAACGGCATAACGATGGCGGCGAACGACGATTTCGGCCCAACGATCCGCAGTGGCCCCGCAATCTCATCCTTGGACTCACGCGCCAAAGTTAGCGCTCTGTCCAGCATCGCCAACGCGGGCTGTGTGTTCTCGAGGAACCGTTGGCCTTCCTCGGTGAGAGCAAGACTCCGCGTCGTCCGGTGTAACAGGCGTACTCCAAGATGCTGTTCCAACTGCGCAATGGCCTGACTGGCAGCCTGTGGCGTGACGCCTTGGGCCAGCGCAGCCTTTCGGATGCTGCCGAGTTCCACTGCTCTGGCGAACGTCGCGATGGCCTTGAAGTCATTGGTGGGCATGGAGAACTCTTTTGCTTGAGCATGGCCGGAACGGTTGCACAGAGCATCCAGTATCAATCCAAAATTGATACTGATGCAAGATGAATTCGACTATTCACTTGAAACTGAAGTGCATACAGTTACGGACATCGGGCAATTGCCCTTGTCATCGACGCGGCGTATCTTCAGCAGACCTCATGCCGCCGTCGAACCTCACCGCCAAGGATTGACCATGCAAGACGTGACCCTGAACAATGGAATGAAGATGCCGATCGTCGGGTACGGCGTCTTCCAGATCGCCGACGAGGCGGAATGCGAACGTTGCGTCGTGGATGCGGTGCAGGCTGGCTATCGCCTGATTGACACGGCTGCGTCGTACAAGAATGAGGAGGCCGTCGGACGAGGCCTCAAACGTTGCGGAGTGCCGCGTGACCAGCTCTTCGTCACCAGCAAGCTCTGGGTTGAGGATGCTGGTTATGAACGCGCTCGTGTAGCCATCGACAAGTCGCTGAAGCGACTCGATCTGGATTATCTCGACCTGTTCCTGATTCATCAGCCCTTCTCGGACGTTCATGGGGCGTGGCGGGCGATGGAGGAGGCGCATCGCGCTGGCAAGCTGCGTGCAATTGGAGTGAGCAACTTCCAGCCGGATCGCCTCATGGACATCACGGCGTTCAACGAAGTGAAGCCAGCCGTCAACCAGATCGAAGTCAATCCCTTCCATCAGCAGGCTGAGAGCGTCGACTTCATGCGTGAGCTTGGCGTGCAGCCGGAGGCTTGGGCGCCCTTTGCCGAAGGACGGAACAACCTCTTTCAGAACGAGCACCTGCTGGCCATTGCTCAGCGCTATAGCAAAACCGTTGGACAGGTCGTGCTTCGATGGCTCGTTCAACGCGGTATCGTCGCGCTCGCGAAATCCGTGCGCAAGGAACGCATGCTGGAAAACCTGGCTGTCTTCGACTTCGAACTGTCCGAGGCAGACATGCAGGCCGTTGCAATGCTGGAAACTGGTAAAAGCAGTTTCTTCTCGCATCGCGATCCGGCGATCGTGAAGTGGATGAGCGAACGCAAACTCGGCCTTTGAGGCGCGAGCAATCAGGCTCGTTATCAACGCGAAAGATAACCCGGCCGAAACCGCCTGACCATCAAGAGTCCTTTCTGTGAGCGGCTACCAGGGGCCCGGTGGCGGTCCTGCCGATCGTTCATCCGGTCCGCCCACCGCAGCAGAGCCGTCGTTTGTCTGCGCAGCGAATGCTTTCCGAATGCCATTTCTGCTTTAGCGCAACGGTGTGACGGAGGCCACCCATAGGCTGGACATCGAAACGGGTGTCGATCTCGCCGACGGTATCTGGGTTTCAGAGTCGGCGCACAGGCTCGCGAGCAGCATCGCGTAGGCCTCGGTGAATCGGCACCTCGCCATGCAGATGCCCTCCCGCTCCCGTCATCGGCACGGCGAAGACAGCGGCGCCTCACTCAACACCCGAAGCACATCGACGACGATCCGCTCAAGCGACGTATCCGGTCCAAAAATCTGCGCCACGCCGCACGCCAGCAGCGCCTCGCGATGCGCTTCGGGCACGATCCCACCAAGCACGAGCGGCACGCTGCAGTGGTGCGCCCGCAGCGCGTCGGCGAGTTTCGGCACCAGCTTGCCATGCGCGCCCGCCAGCGTCGACACGCCGATGACATCGGGCTCGCACGCGCACGCCCAAGTAGCGGCCTCTTGCGGCGTCGCGAACAGCGGCCCCATGCGGACGTCGAAGCCTGCGTCCGTAAGCCCGGCGGCCACCACACGCACGCCGCGGTCGTGTCCGTCCTGTCCGAGCTTCGCGAGCGCCAATCGCGGCGGCCGCCCCTGCGTCGCGGTCCAGTTCGCCACCGCGTACCGTGCCGCGTTCCATGCGGCGTCACCCCCACGTGAGGTCGAGTAGACCTGTGCGCCGGATTCTAGCGCCATATGCCAGCGCGGCCAGACACGCTCCAGCGCCGCCGTGCATTCGCCCACGGTCGCGCGGGCGCGCATCGCCTCGATCGTCATGGCCAGCAGATTACCCGTGCCCGAGCGCGCACAGTGCGTGAGCGCGTGTAGCGCCGCGCGCGTGCGTGCGGCGTTGCGGTTCGCGCGCAACTGGCGCAGCCGATCGACCTGAACGGCGCGCACCATGCGTGCGTCCACATCGAGCCAATCGCTCTCCGTGGGCGCCGCTGCGTGATTGCGGCTCACGCCCACGATCACCTGCTCGCCCGCATCGATGCGCGCCTGAATTCGCGTCGCCGCTAGATGCAGTTGCGATTGCGCCCAGCCGGACCGGATCGCGCCGATCACCCCGCCCTGCACGTCGATTTCGCCGAGCATGGCCGTCACGGCTTCGACCGTGCGCGCGGTCAGCGCTTCGACCATATACGCGCCACCGAGCGGATCGACCGCATCGCACAGACCCATTTCATGCTGGAGAATCCGTTGCGTGTCCCGCGCCACGGTCGCGGCGGCCTCGCCCGGCAGCGAAAGCGCTTCGTCCCACGCGTTCGTATGCAGCGACTGCGTGCCACCCAGCACTGCGGCGAGCGCTTCCAGCGTCGTGCGCACGATGTTGTTGTGCGCATGCTGCGCGTGCAGGCTCGATCCGGCCGTCTGACAATGCATGCGCAACTGCATCGCCCGCGTCGAACGCGCACCGAGCGAGCGCGCCAGATCGGCCCATAACACCCGCGCCGCGCGCAGCTTCGCGATCTCGCCAAAGAAGTCGCGGCCCACCGCAAAGAAGAAGCTCATTTGCGCGCACACGCGATCAACGTCCGCGCCTGCATCGACGAGTCTGCACACATACTCGCGCGCGTTCGCCAGCGTGATCGCCAGTTCCAGCACACCGTCGGCACCGGCTTCCTGAAGGTGATAGCCCGACACCGAGATCGCATTGAAAAGCGGCAGATGAGCAAGCACGTGCTGCACGACGTCGGTCGCGATGCGCATCGACGGTTCCGGCGCGAAAATCCACGTATTGCGCGCCATGAACTCCTTGAGGATATCGTTCTGGATCGTTCCACGCAGGCGCGCGGCGTCGACGCCCGACTCCTCCGCCGCGACAATGAAGGCCGCGAGCACGGGCAATACCGCGCCGCTCATCGTCATCGATACGGAGACCTCGTCGAGCGCGATGCCTTCGAACAACCGTTTCATGTCTTCGACCGAATCGATCGCGACGCCCGTCACGCCCACGTCGTCGGCGATTAATTCGTCATCGGAATCATATCCGCGATGCGTAGGCAAATCGAATGCGATGGACAAGCCGCGCGCGCCCTGCTCGATCGCACGTCGATAAGCGAGATTCGTCGCGGATGCGTCGGCATGGCCCGCATATTGACGGATGGTCCACGGCCGCTGCGTGTACATGGTTTCGTGGATGCCGCGCACGAACGGGAACTCGCCGGGGCGCGCATCGAGCCACGGCACATCGGGCAAGTCGGCACGCGTGTAGAGCGGCTTGCGCGGCACGGAAAAGGCGTCATTCATGCGGTGTCACTCATGCGACCAGCGTTTATGAGTTACGACGTCGGCGATGCGCATGCCGTCCGCAGCGCGGGAAATCGCACACCAATGCGAAAGCCCCGCGTGATCGGCGTGACGTGCACCGAACGCGAGCACGAGCTTGTCGCCGACGTTCGCGTTACCGTAGAAGGCCATCTCGCGCTCGACGAGCGAAGGCGGTGCCGAATGCTGCGTCGAGCGCCAATGCCACTCGGCGCGATCAACCATCGACTGAAAACTCGCGAAGTACAGCAAATGCGCGCCGTTGAAATCGAGTGTCGGACACGGCAGATAATCGACCACGTGTTCGACGGCGTGCACCGCCCGATCGAGTCGTCCGTGCTGCGTCCATGCACCCGCACGCAAGCGCTTCGTCTGCTCGATCATGGCTTGCGCCGCATCAGGCGTTTGCGCCGTCATGAGAGGCAAGCGGTCGAACGAAGCCTTGCAGACCGAGCGGTTATCGCCGCGCGTCTCGCGCCGCACGAAAGTCGACAGCATCTCAACCTTCGCAATCGCATTCTCGGTCGTGAACACGCGAAACTCGCCGAAGTGACGCGCGCCCGCAATGCGGCGAACGTCGGCCTCTATCGCAAAACGCTGGTTCTCGCTCACGTCTTCCAGCCGCGCTTCGCGCACGTGAATCGCCGTGAACGCCGCGTAGGACTTACGGCCCTCGTCGTCGTAGAAGTCGGGCGACGCGAGGCGCGCCTGATCGGCAATCGCACTCCAGTGCAATTGTCCGCAGGTCCGCAACAGCCATTGCTCGGAAAGCCCCGCAAAAGCCAGCTCGGGCATGCCCGCCAGATAGTGCGAACGGGCGGGCACGGGCGCCCTCGCGGGCGTGGTGTCACGCCGCGCGCGCATCGGGCCTCGCCTGCGCAACGATACGATCGGCCAGATACGCGGCATCGCGCGCAATGCCGGAGAAGCGACCCGAGCCCCACGTATGCAGCCACGGCAGGCCGAGGAAATACAGGCCCTCCTGGGCGGTGACGCCGCGCGCGTGCCCCGGATAGCCGCGCCCGCTGAAGATCGGCAGATCGACCCAACTGAAGTCCGGACGAAAGCCGATACACCAGACGATGCTGCCGATGCCGCTCGACGCGAGATCGAGCGTCGTGCGTTCTTGCGCAGGCTCCCACACCGCGCGATAGTGCTCGCCGGGCGGCGCATCGATGCCCTTCTGCGCGATGAACCTGTCGATCGACGCGTTGATGCGGTTATAGGTTTCGTCGGCGCTATCGAGATTCGCGCGCAGATTCGGTTTGAAACGCAGCGCGCCATCGACGTAATCGTCGAGTACGCCATAAAGCTCCATGCCCTCGCTCGCGAATTTACGCAGGTCGATATCGCGGCCGCCGTCGCGGCCCGTCACATAGTGATTGGTGTTGTCGCGCACACCTTCGCGCAACGGATGGTCCTCCACCGGCATGTCGTAGTACTTCATGTCGGCGAGCCAGTCGACCACATCGCGGCCCCGATAAAAACGCGCGCAACGCGGCGCTTCGCCGACCGCGAGCACGACCTTGCGTCCGCCCAGATGCAGATCCTCGGCGATCTGCGCACCGGACTGCCCCGAGCCGACCACCAGCACCGCGCCTTCGGGCAGCGCGTCGGCGTTGCGATATTCCGACGACTGTATCTGCATGATCGACGACGGAAGGCGCTCGGCCATGCGCGGCACAATGGGCGTGTGATAACCACCCGCAGCCACCACGACCTGATCGGCGCTCAGCGTGCCCGCACTCGTCTGTACGACGAAGCCGCCCTGCGCCCCCCGCGTCACGCGCGTGACAGCCACGCCTTCGCGCACGGGTGCCTCGACATGCTGCACAAAACCGTCGAGCCACCTAATGATCTCGTCCTTCTTCATGAAGCCGTGCGGATCATCGCCGCGATACGGATAGTCGGGCAGTGCGCATTGCCAGTTTGGCGTGACCAGACAGAACGCGTCCCAACGCTGCTCGCGCCAGGTATGCGTGACCGTGTGCTTTTCGAGCACGACATGGTCGATGCCGTACTGCTTGAGGCAATAGCTCATCGACAGACCGGCCTGGCCGCCGCCGACGATAACGACGCTGACGTGTTCGTCGCGAATGGGCGGCGACGTAGGCGCGGTTGTGGCCGCATGCGTCTGGGTGGACATGCGTTTCTCCTTATCAAGTGTCAATCAATACGCACAACAGTGACGACCTGCGCGTCCTGCGCGCGAAAGGGTTCGGCGCGGCGTTCGATCGCCGCCCATTGATCCATCGCCGACGAGCACGCGTAGCCGAACTTCTCGCGCACGCGTTCCGAGGCCGCCGCGAGCCCGTCGCGCGCATACGCCAGAAAGACGTCGAGCGGATAGTCACCGGGGCGCAGGTAATCGCGCACGATGGTCGAGGGCGAATAGCAGCGTTCTTCCTCGCCGTCGGGCCAGCGCACGACGAAATGCGTTACAGGCATGGGGTTCTCCTGTTTTTCAAACACGCGTTTAAACGCGCGGCGTATCCCACCCGCGGGTCGCGCAGCGGTCGGCTGGAATGATGAATTCGCCTTCGTCGAGCCGCCACGCGGTGCGCGTCTTGCCGCGCCATTGCAGGTCGATCGTGGGTTCGGCGTGCACCTCGCCAATGGCTTCACAGGCGATGCCACGCGCGTCGAAACACGCGCGTACCGCATCGACGTTATGCGGCGCGACGCTCAGCAAGTAACCGAAGCTCGGGAACACCTGCATCCAGCGTGAAAGGGCGACGCCTGCTGGACGCGGCACCGCGTCGAGATCGATTCGGACGCCCACTTGCGAGCACTCTGCGAGCATCATCGCCGTGCCTGCGATGCCGGCCATGCTGATGTCCTTGGCCGCCTCACACAGACCAGCCTCAGCGATCTGCGCCAGTACCGCGAGATCGCCGCGAATGCGTTCGGCGGGCGCTTCGGTGGCCGCATTCCAGTACGGATACGGCTCCACGAACGCGCCGCGCAGATCGACCGCCATCATCAGCCGGTCGCCCGCACGCGCCGCGAAGCTGGAAAGCAGACGCTTCGCTTTACCCACGATCGCGACAGCAAGCTGCGTGCGTTCGCTGCGCGCGTTGCTATGGCCGCCGACGATCGGCACGCCGAGTTGCAGTGCCGCCGCCGCCATGCCTTCGAGCACCGGCGTCGCGCTCGCGAGGCCGTCGCTCCAGATCACGTCGACGACCGCGAGCGGACGGCCGCCCATCGCGCACACATCGCTCACGTTGACGAGTACCGAGCAATAGCCGGCGAACCACGGCATCGCGTCGATCAGATCGCTCACCATGCCTTCTGCCGCGAACAGCAGATAGCCTTCGCCATCGGGCAGCGCGGCGCAGTCGTCGCCCGCGCCCATCAAGGCGGACTCGTCTGCGCCAGCGAACGCCGCTAGCACGGGCGCGATATCGGTCTTGTGCGCGACACCCCGGCTCGCGCGCACGCTCGCGATCAGGTCGTCGAGCGTCGTTATGTCGAGCGTCATGTTATCGGCCATCACGCCGCCCTCCGCTGATCGACCACGAAGCCGAGATACGGCGTCGCGCACGGCGGATACTCCGCGAGGTCGGCCTGCATGCGGTGATGCTCGCGCCCGAACAGCATCGCCACGTCGAGCGTGCGCCAATGCAGGCGGCGAAACAGCGGCGCGTTCTGCGCCTGCACATGCGCGAGAAACGCCTCGCAGCCGAGCGCATGCGCGCTACTGACCGCAAGCCGGATCAACGTCGCGCCGATGCGGCCGTGGCGGCGAAACGCTTCGCTTACGGCGAGCCGCGAGCCAAACCATGTCGTGCCGCAATCGGCCTCGTCGCGCCGATGAATACGCACGGTGCCGACCACGCGCGCGTCGCAAACGGCCACCAGCAATTGCGCATGGTCGTCGACGGCATCCAGATCGTCATGCTCGAAAAGGCCTTGCTCGGTGCAAAATACCTCGCGCCGCAGCGCGTAAGCGCCTTCGATCTCCCAGCGTTCTCGCGCCCAGCGCACCACGATTTCCGAATACGAATCGATGTCGCTCATGCCGCCACCTTTTCGAACGACGACAACGACGAGCACGCGCCGCACTTGCCGCAGCCCGCCTTGATCTCGTCGGCGCGCAAACCGGCCTCACGCACCATCGCGCCGAGCGGCGCAAGAATCGCGCGCATGAATTCGGGCGTGGGCGGCGCGAAGTCTTCGAGCGGCGTGCCCGAGATCGGCACGAACGGCACCACGAACGGATAGACGCCAAGCGCGACGAGACGATGCGCCGTGTCGAGAATCAACTCCGGCGTGTCGCCGAGGCCCGCGAGAATATAGGTGCTCACCTGGCCGCGCCCGAATACCTTTACCGCCGCCTCGAATGCCCTCATGTAGCGGCTCACGGGCACCGTCGCTTTACCCGGCATGATGCGTTCGCGCAGCGCGTCGCCCAGCACTTCGAGATGCATGCCGAGCGTGTCGATACCCGCCTCGCGCATGCGCGCGAACCACGCGTCGTCGTCGGGCGGCTCGCACTGCGCCTGGATCGGCAGATCGACCGCGCGCCGGATCGCGCGCGCGCTGTCGCACAGCACGACAGCGCCGCGATCGGGCGTGGGCGGCGTGCCGGTCGTCAGCACCATATGCTTGACCTTGTCGAGCAGCACGGCCGCGCGCGCGACTTCGGCCAACTGCTCGGGCGTCTTGTGCGCGACCGTGCGGCCCGCCGCCAGCGACTGCCCGATCGCGCAAAACTTGCACGCCTTCTTGCGGCTCTCGTAGCGAATGCAGGTTTGCAGCACCGTGGTCGCGAGCACGTCGGTGCCGTGCAGCGTCGCGATGTGCGAGTACGGCACGCCATCGAGCGTTTGCAGCTTGTAGAAGCGCGGCGTCTTAGCGAACGCGATCTGCGCGACCGGAATGGTGCCGCGCGCGAGCACGCTGACGCCATTCGCATCGGGCGCTTCGGCCACGAACGCCGACTGATGCGCGCCATGCGTATGCACCGGCACCATCAGCGTGACGCCATCGATAACCACGGCTTTGTGATCGGACGGCCCCGCGCCACCGCGACGCGACAGCCCGGCGGCGTCCGGCGTAGCGAGCCGCAGGCCGCTCGACTGCAACTCAGTCAACAGTTGCAGTTTCGATTCCGGCAGATTGACGCTGGCATTCATGCTGAACACTCCATGAAGGGGCGGCGCCCGCTTCGTCGAAAGAAACCACGGGCGCGGCGGGCCGCTCGTTGATCGCGAGGCTGAGGAGTTCGGGGCGCGCGTAGTGGCCCACCGAATCCATCATGCGTTTGCGTTTGGTGATGAGCGCCATGTCGAGATCGGCGATCACCATGCCTTCGCCTTCACGCAGCGGCGCGGCGAGATGCTGCCCTTCGGGCGAAACAATCGCCGCATTGCAGCCGCCGCGCAGCGCTTTTTGCAGCTTGGGATCGGGTGTGATCGATGCGATCTGCGCGTCGGTCAGCCAACCCGTTGCGTTCACAACGAAGCAGCCCGATTCGAGCGCGTGATGGCGAATCGTCACTTCGATCTGCTCGGCGAAAATCGGGCCGACCAGTGAGCCGGGAAACTGGCTGCAATGAATCTCTTCATGCTGCGTCATAAGCGCGTAACGCGCGAGCGGGTTGTAGTGCTCCCAGCACGCGAGCGCGCCCACGCGGCCCACCGCCGTGTGGGCGACCTTGAGACCGGCTGCGTCGCCCTGCCCCCAGATCATGCGTTCATGAAACGTCGGCGTGATCTTGCGGCGCTTCACTTTCAATTGGCCGTCGGCGTCGAAGATCAGCTGCGTGTTGTAGAGACTGCCGTGATCGCGCTCGTTCACGCCAAGCACAATCACCATGCCGTGCTCGCGCGCCAGCGCTGACACGGCATCGGTCACGGGACCGGGTATCGTCACCGCTTCTTCGTAGAGACGCAGATGTTCCGCGCCCGATTGCACCGGCGGCAGCACGAACGAGAAGTACGGGTAGTACGGCAGAAAGGTTTCGGGAAACACCGAGAGCTGCACGCCCTGACGCGCGGCCTCGACAATGGCGTCGCACACGCGCGCGAGCGTGCCGGCGCCCGAGGTGAGATCCGGCGCGATCTGCACCGCGGCGGCGCGCACGATGCGCTTCGAAGATGGACTCGACATGGCGATACCCGTACGTGCTCAAACAGTCCAGGTATCGATCACGAGCGCGTTCGACTTGCGATGCAGCAGCTTCAGATCGAGCACGTCGAGCGGATTGATCGGGCGCACGCCTTCGATCAGCGCCTTCTCGGTCTGACCGTAGAGCGCCTGCAACGCGAAACGGCAAGCGTAGACCTTGCCGCCTTCGGCCATGAATTTCATCAACTGGTTATTGAAGTTCAGATGGCCCGGAAATGCTTCGGCGCCAAGCGTCGGAAAGCCGCGCTGGACGCCGAGCATCACGCCGGGGCCGTACAGCAGGATCGACGTTTCGAAGCCCTTACGTTGCAAACGCGTGGCCTGCAGCATATTCACGAAGCCGATCGAACCTTCGAAGGCAACGGTATGGAACGTGACGAGCGCCTTCTCGCCAGGTTCGGCTTTGACGTCCTCGAACACTTTCTCTTCGTAATCGACGAGAAAGTCGCCGGTCTTGTGGGCGGGCGTGTTGATGGCGGGCATTGCGTGACTCCGTTCAATGATTGAGGACTGGTCCGACCGGTGGCCGGCGTCTCTCATTTCGCAACGGCTATGCCATCAAACATCACGTGTCATGCGATCAATTTCCAATCATTGCCGCCTGTCGCGAATGATCCAGGCGAATTTTTTTGCGCGCCCGGCGCGCGAAGGCGAGCATGGAATCGGCAGGACGATCACGTCATGCGATGCCCGCCCGCGCATGGGGCAGAGAATCATCGAATCGGTGCCTGCATGCATCAAATCGGATCATTTCATGCGATCACGCACGATCAATTGATTTATTTTTCGGCGTGCATCGTCACTAGAATGAAGAGACTCATTCTTCATGCATCTCTTTACGCGATTGCTCGCGCACGTCCATGTCGAACGTTACCGCACACTGGCTCAAACGGCTCGCCGAAAGCGACAAGCCGGTTTATCAGACGATTCCCGATCTCATCGAGGAGGATGTCGCGAGCGGACGCCTGCGCCCGCGTGATCGTCTACCCGCGTTACGCGATCTCTCCGACGCACTGAAGATCAACTACACAACGCTTGCGCGCGGCTATGCAGAAGCGCGCAAGCGCGGCCTGATCGATTCGCGCGCGGGCAGCGGATCGTATGTGCGCGGACGCCCGCCTGCCGTGCCACTGCGTGCGGGCACAGCGCTGGAAATGACGATGAATATGCCGCCCGAGCCGCCCGACATGACAGCCCTGCTCGCGGAATCGGCGGCACAGATTATCGGTGCCGCCGACACGTGGTCCATGCTGCGCTATCAGGATTTTGGCGGCACGCAATTCGAGCGCGGCGTGGCGAGCCAATGGCTGCGCCATACTGTGCCTTCGCATCGCGCTGATGCTGTGCTCGTTTGCCCCGGCATTCATAACGCGCTGGTGGCGTTGCTGTTGCGGCTCGTGAAGGCCGGCGAAACGATCTGCGTCGATTGTGTGGCGTATCCGGGCCTGAAGGTCATCGCCACTCAGTTGGGCATGACGCTCGCGCCGCTGCCACGCGACGACGAAGGGCTCGACGCCAACGCATTCGAAACGCTCTGCAAGATCCGCAAGCCGGGCGTGCTCTATTGCAATCCCACGCTGCAGAACCCCACGACGCGCACGCTCTCGCAGAACCGCCGCGAGCATATCGCCGATATCGCCTTGCGCTACAACGTGCCGATCATCGAGGACGACGCCTACGGCATGCTCTGCGAGACGCCGCCCGTAGCGCTTGCGACGCTCGCGCCCGAACTCACTTACTACGTGACCGGGATGTCGAAGTGTTTCGGCGCGGGTTTGCGCATCGCATACGTGGTCGCGCCCAGTTCACGCCATGCCGAACGGCTCTCGGGCGCGCTGCGTGCGACCACCGTGATGGCGAGCCCTTATATGTCGCATCTCGCGGCGCGATGGATCGAGAACGGCATCGCCGGGCAAATGCTCACGGCCATTCGCGACGAGTGTGCGGTCCGCCAGCACATTGCCGCGCAGGTGTTCGCTTCGCGCGAGATCGAGACCTCGAAGCATTGTTTTCATCTCTGGCTCACCGTGCCGCGCGAAACGGGATGGAGCGCCTCGGAGCTCGCCTCGCATCTACGCACGAAGCAGATTGGCGTGGTGTCGGGCGCGGCCTTCAGCACCGACGGCAATCCGCCCAATGCCGTGCGTATCTGTCTGGGCGGTCCCGGCGATGCGCTCGCGATGGAAGAGTCGCTGCATCTCGTGGCCGATATGCTCGATCATCCCGATCATCTGCATTCGCCGATGCTGTGAGCGAAGGATCCGCGCGCGACAATGTCAAACGTCGCGTTGTTCGCGCACGACCGATTGAAACGGCGCATCGCGCGTGACGTCGCCTTGATAAAAGCCGGCGAATCGCATCAGTTGTGAGCGCGACTCGTCGAGCGAAGTGCCGTCTTGCAGCACGGCGCTCGAAAATCCCGTGCGCGCACTTTTATGGATTTTTTGATTTTAAAGAATGATTTGAAAAACACCGAGCGCTTAAGCTTTCATTTCGCCAGTTCGTAACCAGGGGCATTCTTGGCCTTGCAACAGACGCCACATCGGTGGCGCCTGAGGCAACCTCAGAGTCTGTAAAGTCAGCGGCCGCGTCGGCATGCAACCGCGCATCTGACGAGCGCGGCGAAAGACACCCTCCACCAGCATGATGTCCTTCTCAGCTCTCGTCCTGAGCCACATACTCACAGCACGCACCAAGCATGACTGGCCGACGAAACTGGCGTCTTTTCAACTATGCTCGACGCAACAGCGGGGGGACAGTCGGCATCACACCGGAATGGTCAAGCTGTTCCCGGGTAAGCTTGAATTCCGAGTTGTACTTCGCAGGGTCAGTGATAAAGTCCGGCTCGCTGCTGCGCCACGCGAAGAAGCACTCTTCGCAGTGGTAGACCTCCCACACACCGGGCACCGGCGAGCGCGTCAGTACGTCCGTCTTTTCAGATTCGCAGCGCGGGCAAATATGTTTCGTCGTCATTTTCAGGAACTCCGTTAGGCAGAAGGAAGCATCGCGCGCAGCTTTGCGACCCACTCTTCCGTGTTGATAGGGTCATTCAGCTCTTGCGAGTAATGGCCGTGAGTTTCCGGAGCGACGGGCGTCGTGGCATCAATCACCAGCTTATGTGTCATGCCCGCCGGGTCCGAGCCCGGGTCAAGCGGCAGGACCGAAAGTCCCGGCACAGTCACGAGGTCGAATTGTGGGTTGAACTTCGTCGAGATTGCCCACATCACCTGCGGGAGGTTGAACGGGTCGATGGTTTCGTCGACGACAATGACAACCTTTGCATAACCCAGACCGTGCGGCGTCGTCAAAACACGCATGCCGACGCCCTTCGCGAAGCCACCGAAGCGGCATTTCGTCGAGATAATCACGACGAGACCGTGGGTGTACAGCGCATTGACTGCCTGAACTTCCGGGTACGCTTCCTTCAGTTGAACGTGCAGTGGCGCGCAGGTGTTCACCCCCATCAGGTAGTCGATTTCCGTCCAAGGCATGCCAAGGTAGAGATGCTCGAACAGCGGATTACGACGATGCGACACCTTCGTGATTTCGACCACGGGCATCTGGCGTGCGCCCGAGTAGTGCCCGGTGAACTCGCCGAACGGACCTTCACCTTCACGCACACGCGAGAGAATCTTTCCTTCCAGGACGATTTCCGAACCCCACGGCACCTGGAGCCCGGTGTGCTGAGCCTTCACGACTGGATACGGCTCCTGCGCGAGCGCGCCGGCCATTTCATATTCGGACTGGTTGTAAAGGATCGGCATGGCCGCGACCGTGCTGATTAGCGGGTCGTTACCGATACAGATGGCAATGGGCAGGTCTTCACCCAATTCTTCTGCCTTGCGCAGGTGAATGGCGATATCGTGTGCCGGAACCGGTTGAATGCCAATGCGATTCTTGCCCTTTACCTGCAACCGGTACATACCGACGTTTTGCGCGTCGGTGTTATCCCAGTCCGTCACGTCGCGGGTGACGATTGCGGCCTTGTCGATGTAGAAGCCACCGTCTCCATGGTTCAAGCGGAACAGCGGCAGGATGTCGAAAAGGTTGATGTCCTTGTCGATTTGCACTTCCTGCCACGGCGCTTCAGCACGCTCTTCGACCTTCCCCGGATACGTCTCGTAACGGCGGACGAACTCGTGGAACTGCTCCTTGAGCGGGGTGTCCTTCGGCATGCCGAGCATGACCGCATGATTGGACCACGAACCGTGCACGTTCATTGCGATACGCGCGTCCGTGTAGCCCTGAATGTTTTCGAAGAGCAACGCCGGCGCCTTCTCGCCGAGCTTGTTGACGGCGCACGCTGCAGCGCTGATATCAGGTTCGGGCAGAACCGGGTCCGTGACACGGATAAGTTGCCCGTCCTCTTCAAGCGCAGCAAGGTATGTGCGCAGGTCTTGGTATGCCATGCTTTACTCCTGGTGAGAAACCTGTTTCATACCGGCCCAACGTTTGGCTGCCGGATGGTCGAGGTGAAACTGATCGAGGATGCGGACCGCGAGGTGGTCGAGCATCTCGTCGAGATTGGCGGGGTTGTTGTAGAACGCCGGCGTAGGAGGGAATATCACTGCGCCAAGGTTCGAAAGATGAAGCATGTTCTCGAGGTGAATCGAGCTCAGAGGGGTTTCGCGTGCGACCACGATAAGTTTGCGGCGCTCTTTGAGCGTTACGTCGGCAGCGCGCGCGATGAGATTGTCTGCGTAGCCCACTCGAATCGCGGCAAGCGTTTTCATGCTGCACGGAACGATAATCATGCCGTCAGTGTGAAACGAGCCACTCGAAATCGAGGCTCCCTGGTCGCGTGCGTCGTGCAGAACATCCGCGTACTTGTGAAGGTCTCGCACGCTCAGGTTGCATTCCTGGAGCAGCGTCGCTCGCGCCCACTGCGAAACAACCAGATGGACCTCCACCTCCATATCCCGCAGAAACTGCAGAATGCGAACTGCTAAAGGGGCACCGGTCGCTCCGGTGACGCCCACAACGATGCGTTTCATAGTTCTCTCCATCAACGCGTTCAATTCTAGGAACGTATGTTTCTGGGGACTATTACTGTTCACCTAACGATTCATACTGGAATCGAATGAGCTGACCACCGACGCCTGAAAACACAGCGAAAGCTGGCTTTGAAGCGTTGCCCAATGCGCCTGCGCGTCCAACGGATGTCGATATGTGTAAGCGACTCCCGATACAACCTGTGCGTACGGCGCCGATTTATCTCGCACGTCGACGGGCGTCAGCAAGAACGCGTCGAGATTCGTTGGGCCTTCGAGCTTTTGAACCGCAACGCAGCGGCAACTGACTTCATAGATAGAGCCATCGCACACGAAAATTAAGGAAGCCTTCCGCGTGGCCTGAAGCGCAGCGTTTGAGCGAGTTCCGGACCAAAGCGCGATGCGCAGAGCGCCATTCAGGTCGATGTAAATTTCGCCCGTGCTCAGATGAGCGACAAGCGGCCAGCGATTGGAACCCACCGTAAGCAGTTCAACCGCGATCGCAGGCTCATCGTCAATCATCTGACGACTGCAAAATTCAATGACTGGCAACGGTAGCGGCACCGCTGCGCGGGATAGCGTGAGGTTCTTGGACATCTCCCAACGGTAACCACTGAGGAAACTCCTCGTCCATTATGCAAACGCTAACGACTCTTATGAAAATCGTAATTCGCGAATATACACGCCTGCCAGGCGTATGATTAGCGTTCTTTTGCCAGCACAGCGTTGCCATGAACCTGCGACAGCTTCAATACTTCAGGACGGTTGTTGAGCAGGGGTCTCTGGCTTCAGCCGCAGAGATACTCCATATCGCCCAACCACCGCTTAGTGTCGCTATCAAGCAGCTCGAAGGTGAATGGGGCGTGTCGCTCTTCGAGCGCGCAGGCAGAGGCCTCGTCATAACTGACACGGGCCGAGCCCTGTATGACCGTGTTTGCGAGCTTCTCAATCATGCCGAGCAGATTGACGAAGAGATGATGGCCCTCGGGCGAGGCACAAAGGGTCGGGTGCGCGTTGGATTTGTTGCGGCGGGGCTCGAAGCAGTTGCTCAAACTGTTGCAGAGCTGCACGCTGAGCTTCCGCTTGTCACGTTCTCCCTTCACCAAGGGGAGCCGAGGCTCCTCGAAGACATGGTCGAACATCGTGCGCTCGATTTTGCAGTCACACAAATGCCAGTTTCGAATCCGGCTCTCGCCGTAAAGGAGCTGTCGGCGCTGGAGTTTTTCGCGTTAGTCCGCAGCGGCAGCGAACATTTCCCCGCTGACGAAGACCTGACATTCGACAAACTGAGCGGTCTTCCACTCATCGTTCTTCGTCGAAGCTCAGGTCACGGAATTTACGAACGCGTACTCGAAGAGTTGCGGAAGGCGTCAGCGGCGGCGAACGTCGTCGCCGACTGCTCCGACGTGCACGCACTTTCCGCCCTGGTGCGGCAAGGAGTTGGCATAGGGGTGCTGCCCTTCTCCAAACCGACGGCAATTGCAGACGAAATCAAGGCGTTGCCCATCAAGACCAATGCGCCCGCGGAGCGCCTCGCATTGATTCATGCGCTGGGGAGGCGCTTTCTGCCTGTTGTCCAGCGTGCCATATCTGCATGTACGGCACACGCTGCGCGTATGCATGACGCGCACCGCGAACACTGAAGACAGGTTTGACTGCTTAAAGCACCAGTTTCAACCGCGGCCCCACGTCGACGAAGCCGTTCGATTTATAGAACGATACAGTCCGCTCCCATTGAGGCTGGGGAGGCGCACCAACATCGATTCGGCGCCATCCTCTTACGCTCGGCGCCAACGATTATGAGAGCCGCCCTTGTCGGCGCGGCCTTTCGCAGGCATGACGTTGCTTTACGCCGTCTTAATCAGAAAACGCGAGCGGTCTTTTGCGTTGGCAATCCAGGCCGGCGCGCGACCACGACCGCTCCAGGTGGCGCCGGACTTCGGGTCTTGGTACAAGGCAGGCTGCGGGCCGCGCACGTAGTTACCCACTTTCGCCTTCACTGCACCGCTGCTTGAAGCTGCTACGCCATCGACCAGGAACTTGCTGCGGTCTTTCGCATTAGCAATCCATTGCGGCGCGCGCCCATGACCTGTCCACGTTGCGCCCGTCTTCGGATCAAGATATTTCGGCGCAGAGACACCCGACTTTGCATCCGCAGCTTTTCCAGGCTTACGACCACGACGCTTGCCAACGAACGCTTCAATATCGGCCACGCTAACGCTGTACTTCGCCATCAGGTCGCGGATTTTTTCGAGAGCGACAGTCGATTTTGCGGAAGCGACGACTTCTGCTTGCGCCTGGAGTTTTGCGATTTTTTCCTGAATTGCTTCGAGCGTAGCCATGGAGACTTTTTCCTTTGTGGACATATCTTTGCTCACTATGCCACATCGCGAAGCACAAGTGAGAAAGCCAGCATAAGGGATTATCCGATATCTCTATTTGAGCGTTACCAATTGTCCGCCGCATAGCAATCGGCTGACAAACACTGAGTCACTTCGTTTGCCCGAATCGTGAAGATGAGTGGATTCGGAAATCGAGATGTACTCGCCTACAACGAATGCACTCGCTCCAATGGACGCCATCCATGTCACGTTTCATAACATATAACTAGTCAACTTTCATCTGCTAGTTCAGGAGTGGCTGCTCCAGTTCATCCCTCAACCTGTCGAACCCGCCCTCGCCGGAGAGATGGCAGCGCTCGTTCGGACAGGTTTTCGATATTAATAATTGGAAGGTCCGAGGCAGTCATGCTGCCGATTTGATAGCAGGCAGCGTCGCACCGTATGCCTAATCCGGCGTCTGATCCGCCAGGCTCGAATGGAGCCGTTTCCGGTTGTACAACCCGATGTAGTCGCCGATGCAGCGCCGGGCATGGCTGACGGACTGGTAGGCTCGCAGTAAATCCCTTCGTACTTGATGCTGCGCCACACGCGTTCGACGAACACGTTGTCGCGCCAGGCCCCTTTACCGTCCATCGACAGCCGCACGCACCGGCTCAGCACGGCCTCGCTGAACGTACCCATCGTGAACTGGCTACCCTATCGGTATTCACGATGTCTGGCAGTCCGTAGTGGGCTAACTTTCCAGCGCCTCGACTGCGTGCGTGGCTTCCAGCGTGATGGCGACCCGGTGCGCGAGAATCTTGCGGCTCGCCCAGTCCACCACCGCCGTCAGGAACACGAAGCCGCGCGCATTCGGAACGTACGTCATCTCGAACGCGAACACCTGATTGGCACGGTCGATCTTCATGCCGCGCAGCAGGTACGGCCAGATCTTGTGATGTGCATTGAGCCAGCGCCTGTTCGGCTTGCAGTAATGCTCCTCGATCCATGCGCTTCATCTGCGTGCGTACGCGACAACGACCGTAAGCGAGTCCACTGTACCGTCTCGACGGCCTGACCAGAAATTGCCAGAGTAGTCCCCACCACATCGAGTAGTGGGAACTACTTTGACAACCGAAGAAATCGGGCCGCAAAGGCATACCGAATCATCCGCTCGAGTGCCGGCGCGAGATCGCCAGGCTGGCGAGCGAGCCTGGGATTTCGGGACGGCCACGGATTTTACTGATAGTGCATCGATTCGCGACTTTCTCATGCTCCCGGAGAAATTCCCCAATCAACGCCAACCTCCAGACTCAGGAGGCGAAAGACGCATGCATCGCCTTATTGAAGCACTCCGAAAACCTTGCGCCCACTCACCCAAGTTTCGAGAACCACGATATCACGCATGCCCGCCGCGTCAGATGCATGCCAGTGCAGCGGGTTCTGCTCAAGAATCACGAAATCGGCCTGTTTTCCCGGTAGCAGCGAGCCGATCTGATGGTCAAGGTGACATTGCCAGGCCGCGTCGATCGTGACCGCGCGCAGCGCCTGCTGAACGCTCAGGCGCTCGCGCACGTTCAACACTTCCTCGTCCGAGTCGCACGACGACGCACGCGTCGCTTCCATCACGCGACCGATCGACTGCTCCATGCAACGCAGCGGTCCGAACGGCGTCACGAAGTGATCGCTGTGCAGGCTGATGCGCATGCCGGCCGCAAGCGCCGACGCGCATCGATCGAGTAGGTCCGCACGTTTTTCGCCGAGAATAACGTCGCGGAATGCCTTGCCCCAATAGCCAACATGGCCGATCAGGAAACTTGGCGAGACGCCCATCTGCTTCATGGTCAGCAACGCGCCGTCGTGCAGAAGCGAAGCATGTTCGACCCGGTGGCGCGCAGTGGATTTTGCCGGGCCCTCATCCTCCCCAGCAGCGTTCACTGTGTTGAGCGCCAACTGATAGGCCGACAGCACGTTTGCAATACCTTCGTCGCCGTTGGCATGGGTCAGGATGGGCCAGCCGGCGTCGGCCACCTTTTGCATGATCTTCGCCAACCGCCGCGCCGGTTCGAAATTGAACAGACCATAAGGGCCTACGCCCGGCACCTTATGAATGTCGCAGCACTTGTACTTCACGCCCTGAAACCCCGTCAGGCCCTGGTTGGAACCATCCGCGATCAGCTTGATGGCGCGAACGCTGAACAGTTCGTCGGCCTTGCTGTCGAGTTCCGGATGGTTCATCGCAAGCCAGCACGCCAGATAGGCCGGTTTGTTACCATACAACGCCGCACCTACGCGGACTGTGAGCACCTCGGTTTTCGCGAGCGAGCGCATCAATTCGACTTCGGCAGGCCCATTCAGCATGCCGAGGCCGGCGTCGAAAATGGTTGTGATGCCGCGCTGATTGGCTTCCGCGAATACGGCCTTCAGGCCAGAGAAGATCTCGTCGTCCGACACGGGCAGCAAGCGCGATACTGCGGTGGACTTCTCCTCGGTCAAAACCCCCTGCGGATAGGTTTTCTCGATTCCGGCGCGCGTCAGCGCGACTGTGTTGACGTAGCTGATGTGACCGGACGCGTTGAGCAGAAAAATGCCGATATCAAGATCCTTGCTGATCGTGTCGAGCCACTCCGCATCGATTTCAAACCAGGCTTTCATCAGGGAAGGATCGACGCCAAAACCGCTAACCCATTTCTTATTCGCGATTCTCGCCTTTTCGAGTGCCGCCTTGAGTTGTACTTCGATGTAATCGATGCCGTAGTCTGAGCGCAATTCCTGCCCGTCGAAAGGACTGAGGTCCACCCAGGATTTGACCAACGCACTCGTCATCAGATGGGCGTGCGGATCGATCAAGCCTGGCAGTAGTGTCTGCTCGCATCGAAGCTTTCGCTCGTGAAACTGGCGCGAGCCCAACAGATGGCGCACCTCGTGAAGCGAGCCAATCGCGATGACCTCGTGGCCAGCAATGCCTATCGCCTCGACGCGCAGATCCGGTTTCGTCGGGTCGGGATAAATCGCACCGCCGTGAAAAAGCACTGCGGTGTTGTCGTCGCTGGGTCTCCGTTTCGGGAGGGCGGCAATGCGCTCCTTCCATTGCGGCGTGTCGAGATCGAACGGCGGGATGAAATGCGGCGCGCAGCAGGCGCAGCCAAAATGAACGTCTTTCGACATGTTCTTTTCCTTATCGATTCTGCTTCGTGTTTTGCAAGCGGCAATCGCCCGGGCACGCCATCGATCATGCGTTCATTGCACGGAACGATTAGACCTTCGACTCATTGTTGAAACGCAAAAAATGGCGCGGCCGTCTTTTGTTGCAAAGAGGCCACGAGGTTTTCCCGAAGCGCGTTTGCGCGCGTTAAGTCGAGCTTGTTTCGGTCTGGGGTTGCGCCGAGGGAGCGGCTTGCGGCACCGGCAGACCGATCAGTTTCAGCATCGCCTCAATGGCGCCCGGATGACCGTCCATGTCGGAGCCGCCCATCTGTCCGTGTGTATAGGGGAACGTCTGGCATTGCGGATCGGTGAGCTGAAAAATGAAGCGGGCGCTATCTTGCGGAACGACGCGATCGCCTTCCAGCACTTTCGGCGAAGCCTTGAACGGATCATCAGAACCGGCTTGATAGGTGAAAGCCAGTTGATGCGTGCCGTCATTATTGGCGAAAGTCTCGTGTCCCGTTCCGACAAAACAGTAATACGGCACCGGCGTATTCTCCGGCGACGTGACGGTAAGGGTCGAAAAGAAGTCTTTCGCCTTACCCAGACTTTCCGCGCAAAAACCGAGCTGGTCGAGCGCCTGCACGAACGGTGCGCTGGTGTCATCGGTATAGATATCCAGAGAATTACCGCTGCTATCCTGAATGAAAGTCTTTCCAGGCGGTGGCAATAGTTCGTACGTCGACGGGAATTCAGGTTTGTCCACCACCGCCTTGATGAAATCTACATATGCCCCAGCTTCTAGGAAGCCAGCGATCTTTTGCCCAAGGATCGCTCTCAACGCAAGCGGCGCGCCATAGTGCGGCGTTGCCAGCGTGATGAGCGCCTGGGTGTTTTGAAACCAGTTCCCTCTTTGCAATGCAGGATCTTCGAGCAGGCATCGGCTGACCAGCCCTCCCATGCTATGCCCAACGATATAGAGTTTATAGGTCTGACCCTTGCTTGCGTATACGCTGTCGAGTTCGTTAAGTGCCGTGTTAAGCATGCCTGCCGATACCTGATTAGTTTGCCGCCAATCGTAAGGGCAGTGATAAAAGACTTTCGCCAGCGGTTCATCAAGATATTTTGTTTTGCTATACAACGGCGAGCAGGTTTTCGAGATGGCGCTCGTGAAACCCATTTTCGTCTGCATATAGTGGATGAGCGAGTGGTAGCATTTGAAATCAAGCCCGATCGTGAATTGATCGACGAGATCGCCAACGGTCAATGGCGTTTCGTTGACGATAGCCGAACAGTAATTATCTTCATGGTGGTGAGAATAGGGTCCTACGTGGCGTATTTCCAGCGCTTCGGGCCAAACCCTCGTATTGGGCATTTCGGCAGCGTCGACGGGGGTATTTAATTCCGATGCCGACGTACCGGGTACGAAAGCGATGACAATATTGTCGGTGGTTTGCATAAGGTCTCCTGCGTAGATGAAGAACAGCAGCGCTCAGCGATCCCGTATCCTGCCTGACATCGGAAGAATCCACGGAATCCCAGCCTCGCACGGGCGAGTATGGATGGTGATGCGGGGATTGAACCTGGCAAGCGGGCCGGTTGTATCGTCGCTTTCCAGAGATAGCAAAATGTTATTTGCGGCATGATATAAGACGCAAATAACATTAATTCCGATTGTTTTGCAGAATTGACTTAATTTACAATAAATATAATTCAGGAAAAAAAATCTTTCGAATTTCCTGTAAAATTTGGCAAAAGGAATAATCCGCCAGCGTCGGGCCCCGTGGCTTCATTTTATTCGTATGAATAAAATTCGCACCGACAGAGGATATTGCATTGCGAGGATTTTTCTACCTATTCAACAAGATAGGCTAAAGTCGCCATTGAGCTCGGTTTCCGGTTTGCGACAGGGCTGGTCGCCGCGTACAGTTGCCATTGCAAAGGCAATCGGAATCCAATTCTCCGCGGCAAGCACCGCCATCGCCGGCTACGAACTGCCGGTGTCGACCCGGAGCAGACTGTCGACCTACCAGAAAGCTGATGACTTTTCGCAACGGCACAGCGGCCGGTCGTCTATAGGTCGGCAAAAAGGCAATGTAATGGAACTTCTGATTGAAAGTAGCGCATACGCACTTTCCCTCCGACCGGAAGATGATGGCAACAACAAAGATCGCTTACGGTAGGCCGTGACGTGCATGAATTGTCCGAAATCCTCCCTTATGTATCGAACGTCCGTTGTTGGACGAAAGCTGCGAGAGATCGCCTAAACGTGGTGCCAGTGACAGGTCCACTTCTTCTCGACTGCAGGCGCATAACCCTTCTTCAACATGCACTGATTTTTACTTGTCTGGGTGCCCATATAGGAGAAGTAATCGGCCCACCCCTCAAGTTCTTTGTTGGTCGCTTCAGGCGGAATCGGATATATAGCGCTGCAGTCCTGTTGCAACGCATCCGTTTGAGTGCAGGCACACGATATCTCGTCCTTGAGTACCTGCTCCCTGCTACGCCGCCCACTCAAATTCGGCCACCTCCAGCGCGTCGTTTCTTCCTGTAAAGGCGTACCAAAGATGCAGAACTTGTGTCTGTATGCAGATTGACTGACTCGCCACCCGGTAATTATGGCTAGACCTAAGCATATGAATGCAAGGTTGAGTTTCCACCTCTTGGTCAAGCGCCCCATGTTTACCCATCTGAAATTGATACGATAACGAAAAAGCCGCCCCGTGCTGTGGCGTCGCTCGCGCCGAAGCGTCCGACCGACTTCTTGCGGTAGACCTGTGCCCAACAAAGGAACAGCCCTTTCGCAAATTTATGGACGTCAATCAAGCGCGAGAGTTTGACAAGCTCGACCGTGCCTCACTGCCAAACACCGCCACCGCACCTGTCCGATGTTCAGGATTGACTGATGCGGCTCCGCGTTATCGCCAACCTGGTAGCTCATGCCTGTGGTCAAAGCGAACTTCCGCCCATCCTTGAGCGTTGTTTCAAGTTCGCCCTCCAGACAGAACAGGATATGTCCTTTTTGGCACCAATGATCCGCAAGGTAGCCCGGGGTGTATTCCACCATCCGCACACGGATCTGGTTCGGCTTTTCACCAAAGAACTGCGTGCGCCAATAGGCCATGCCAGTTTCCCCAGGGTGCTCTATTTTTTCGATTTCCGCCCAGTTGGTCGTGCCGAAGGCAAACGCATCCATTTTCATTCTGTCGCTTCCTTTAAAGGTCGGGCCCGTACTCGGGTCAATCCGCCGTCGCGATCCGCCACTGACGTTCGCATCTGACGGACTTGAGAAGCTGAAGATTTTTACACACTCGCCAAGTGGATTGTTGACGATCCACATCGTGGTGACGAGTGGCGAGTGTCGCGTCATGGCCGGCTCTCGCCCGACGCGGCTGCCCGGGGTCGACCCGAAGGGGTATCTATCTTTCCCCACACCGGACATTCGTGGGTTGTATTGAAGGTCCGAATGGTTGACATGTGTCTCAACTGCCAGTCACTCGACGCAAACTGCCTTCTTCGTGACGCAAACCTGCGTGGCAGTCCTTCGGGACCTGCCTCCCGAGGGATATACGCGTTAGCCTTTTTCCGGACGTGGCCGGCGAGCGACGTCCGAATTACTCCAATCATCCGGCATCCACCACGATGCACGTTTTGTCCGGGTGAACGTCGTCTCCGTCCGTTGAGTGCGACGCGGCTCAGGCTCTAAATTGGTGGCATTAAATCCACCAGGCGCTTGCGAGAAGCAAGGTTACCTCGCGCGCCGCCCCGTCCGAGCAAACCGCCAGCGCTGCGGAATGGTCGGGCGCATCTAGAGGAGACACCGCCATGGCCCATCAGATAACGTTCCGTTTTGAGGACGGAGTGACCCGCTTCATCGAGTGCAAGGAGGGCGAGCGCGTCACCGATGCGGCCATTCGCGCCAAGCTCAATATTCCACTCGACTGCCGTGATGGTGTGTGTGGCACCTGCAAGGCGGTCTGCGAGTCCGGCGACTACGTACTGGGCGACTGCGTGGACGATGCGCTCAGCCCCGAAGAGGCGAGCGCCCGCAAGGTTCTCACCTGCCAGATGAGCCCACGTTCCGACTGCGTGATCCAGCTCGCCACGGATTCCGATGTCTCAGGTTCCGGCCCGTCCTCCCACCAAGGACGGATCGTCGCCCGCGAACGAGCGTCGGACACCACGATCACCTTCTCGGTCGAGTTGGAGAAACGCGCGGATCTCAGCTTCCTTCCCGGGCAGTATGTCAACATCCGGGTGCCCGGCACCGATCAGACCCGCTCCTACTCCTTCAGCTCGGGGCCGTCCGAGCAGCGTTTGTCCTTCCTCGTGCGCAATGTGCGTCAAGGGGTGATGTCGAATTGGCTGTGCGAATCCGCCAAAGTAGGAGACCAAATCGAATTTCGCGGCCCGCTGGGAAGCTTCTACCTGCGTCCCATCGAGCGGCCGTTGCTGTTTCTGGCGGGCGGCACGGGCCTCGCGCCGTTCCTCTCGATGCTGGACAAGATCGTCGCAGACGGCGGCAGTCCGTACCCGATCCACATGATCCTGGGTGTGAACACCGACGAGGATCTGGTCGGCATTGACCGGCTCGAAGCCTATGCGCAGCGCCTGCCGAACTTCGCCTATGCCTGCACCGTCGCCAGTCCCGAGAGTGCCTATCCCAACAAGGGCTATGTGACCCACCACATCAGCGCCTCCCAGCTGAACAGTGGGGATGCGGATGTCTACCTCTGCGGTCCGCCGCCGATGGTCGATGCGGTGCGCGATTTTCTGTCGTCCGAAGGGCTGACGCCGCGCAACTTCTATTACGAGAAGTTCGCGGGCACCGGCCTCGTGGTTCAGACCGGCGAGGAGCGCATCGCTCCTGTCGATGTCGATGAAGCCTTCGACCTGCGCATGGCGCTCGAACTGGGAGCGGCTCAACTGACTATAGGCCGGCTGTCGAGCGAGCAATTGATCGTGTTCCGCCAGCTCGCCGAGGCAACGGCGCCGTTCGTGTCCGGGCGGCGCTTTACCAACGTTGCCCGCTACATCGAGGCCAACCACGCGTTCCACCTGTTCACGATCGAAGCTTCCGGCAACGCCCAGTTGATCGCGCTCTACCGGCAACTGGCCGTACAGAACTACATCGCTCGCGCGCTGACCGACCAGATCGAGATCGTCGGCGATATCGTCCAGCAGCACCGGGACATCGTTGCCGCCTTCGAACTGGGCGACCTGAACGCGGCACGGGACGTGATTGCGCTGCATGCGCTTCATTCCAAGGCCACGATGAGCCGCGCGCTGGAGCGTATGACGTCGGGCAAGACGGCACCCATCGTCGCAGCGCCACCCTCTGCCCCATCTGCCCCGGCTGCCCCGGCTGCCGTGCCGCAGAGTGCGCCGCAGATCTGCCCATTCACGGCCAAGACCCTTCCGCCCTATTCACACGAACTGGACTGGCCCGAAGGGCTGGAGCCATTCAAGGTTGTCGATGACGGCTCGCAAGGCGACCCGTACGAGCACTATCGCTGGATGCGGGAGCATGCGCCGGTGCTGCGTTGCCAGTCGGCGACATCCGATGTGTGGTTTCTCTCGCGCTATGACGATGTTTATCAGGCGATCCGCAATCCGAAGCTGTTCTCCTCCGAGGTCGTCAGCCCGCCGCCACTGACTTTCCTCACGCTATTCGATGCGCCCGATCATACGCGGTTGCGCAAAGTCGTCCAGCCGTCCTTTCTGCCGCTGGCCCTCGATCCCTTTACCGAACAGATCGCGCAAAAAGCGGAAAACCTGCTCGACGCGATGATTGCCAAAGGCGGCGGTGATGTCGTCAACGATTTCGCCATCCCGCTGAGCATCTCAACTATCTCCGCGATGATCGACGTGCCGAACGAAGATGAGGAGAAGATGAAGTTCTGGTCGGACGAGACCTTCAGCTACTTCGGGCGCCTCGCCCGCAACGCGCCGGGGACCGGCACCGACGAGCAGAGCGCGAAGGGTTTCTTCGCCTACCTGAAGGAGGCGATGGAGCGGCTCGTTCTCACCGGCAGCCAGTCGATCGGCGGGCATATTGCGCGCATGTGGAAGGACGGGCTGCTCTCGGAAAAGGAAGCGAAGGAGCTGTGTGCCTTTGTGTTCATAGCCGGGCATGACACGACGACCATCCTTGTCGCCAACGCTTTTCGCATGCTCGCTGAACAGCCGGAACTGCTGGGACGTATTCGAGAGAACCCCACCGACGCCGACCGTTTTGTCGAGGAAGTGGCGCGCTATCGCGGAACCGTCCAGCGTGTGAGCCGCATCACCACCGAGGCGACCACTGTCGCGGGCGTCGATCTGCCTAAGGGCGCGGTCGTGCGATTGCTGCTGTCGGCCGCCAACCGCGACAGCCGCAAGTTTGCCGACGGCGAGACATTCGACATCGACCGCGATACCAGCGGCCATCTGGGTTTCGGCAACGGCATGCACAAGTGCCTCGGCGCGCCGCTCGCGAAGCTGGAGACGCTGATCGCGACGAAGGCTTTGGCCCGCAAGGTCGGCGATATTGCGCTCGATCCAGCAAGGCCAATCCAGTATGTGCGGGGCAATAATCTGACCAACTCCGGCCCGGAGCAGCTGTTCGTGAAACTCGGTGGCTTACCGCGGCCTGAAGCGGATGAGGGGACGCTCGAGTCAACCGGCGCTTGCCCTCTCATTCGGTAAGGATCGGTCGTGGGCCGCGGCGCGATATTCGGTTGGCCGCAGCCCCGTCTGTTTGCGGAAGAACCGGCCGAAATAGGCCTCGTCCTGAAAGCCAAGTTCACTGGCGATCTGTTTCACGCTGAGCGTCGAATAGCCGAGCAACCGTTTCGCCTCATGGATGGAGCGCGCATCGATCGCCTCGATTGCCGAGCTTCCGAATGCGGCGCGGCAGATGCGGGAAAGCTGGCCGGTTGTCACGCCCATCTCGTCGGCATAGCTGGCGACCGGCCGCCGCTCACGGCAATGGCGGTCAAGCAGGGCGCGGAACCGCTCGATCCGTCCGGCCATGGTCCGTTGCTCGGAACTGGCTGCAAGCCGGACGCTCTCGCTGAGGCGCCCAATCTTGACGAACAGGGCAATCGTCAGCGCCGCGCCCGCGGTGTACTGCCAGCGCTCGTGGCTCTCCGCCTCGTGCCCGATCGACTCGAACAGGGTGTCTAGAGACGTGCCGCGCTCGACCTCGGGATTGATCGACAGCACAGTCGGCGTGCGGATGAATTCCAGCAGTTCGGGCGCGGCCGTCATCGCCAGCGATTCCAGCGCGGACTGCGCGGCGGTGATGACGTGACCGTCGACGTCACTGCGAAAGTGAAAGCCGTGAACCGAGCGCGCTGGCACGACGATCAGGCATGGTGCTTCGACTGCCCAGCTCTTGCCGTCGATGAAGGTTTCGCCGCCCCCGGCGGTGACGTAGAGCACCTGGATCAGCGCGTCATGGACGTGCGGCTTGATGTCGAAGTCGAAACGGCCGGCACGCAGCGGAATGCGTTCGTAATGGACCATGTCGACCCAGGATTGGTCGGCTTCCGCGCCGTAGAGCGCGAAATGCAGAACGGTCCGGCGGCGCTGTGTGTCATTGGCCATGATGCACGTTATGTCCTGCTCTATGTGATCTCTGTCCATTGTTCCATAGGCGCTGGGGGCGTTCAATGGCGATACGGACTTCCGCAAGCGAAATCGCATCGAAAATTTCAGAAAGGACAACTACATGAGACAGAAATTCGAAAATCATGCCGCCGCGTCGGCCCCCTACTCGCTAAACCTGGACGGAAAGGTCTGCGTGGTCACGGGTGCGGGCAGTGGCATCGGTGCCGGTATCGCGCGCGCGTTCGCCGGTGTCGGAGCACATGTGGCGTTGGTGGACCGGAATCTTGGTGGCGCTGAAGCTGTCGCCGCCGAACTCCAGAACGCCGGTGCGGTGGCGCAGGCGATCGGCTGCGACGTGTCGGACGAAGCCTCGGTGTCCGAGGCTGCCGGCGCGGTTCGCGCAGCGCTCGGCCCGGCCAGCGTGCTCGTCAACAATGCGGGGCTGCTGCGGGCCGGACCTCTCGACACGGTGTCGATCGCGGATTGGAACCAGGCCATCGCAGTGAACCTGACCGGCTATCTGCTGTGCGCTCGAGCTTTCGGGGCCGACATGCTGGCCACGGGCAAAGGCAGCATCGTTCACGTTGCCTCGATTGCGGCACTCAATCCGCAGACCAATAGCGGTTCGTATAGCCCGAGCAAGGCGGCCGTGCTGCTGCTGTCGCGTCAGTTGGCGGCGGAATGGGGCCCACGCGGTGTGCGCAGCAACTGCGTGCTGCCCGGCATGATCCGAACCGCGCTGTCCGCGAGGTTCTACGAGGAGCCCGGCTTCGAGGCTCGCCGCGCCGCCGCCACAGCGAGCCGCCGCATCGGCGAGCCGGAGGACCTCGCCGGCCCCGCCCTGTTCCTCGCCTCCGACCTGGCTGCCTACGTCAACGGCGCGGAGGTACTGGTCGACGGCGGGCTCGATTGCATGCTGATGGACATGGTCCCGCGCCCCGGCTTCAACGCCACCCCGGCGGCCGCGTGAGCACCAACACACCATAACGACAAGGAGAGTAGATATGACCAAGGAGATCACTTGCGACCTGGTCGTGGTCGGATCGGGTGCCGCGGGCCTCGCTACCGCGATCACTGCAAAAAAGCGTGGCCTCGATGTCATCGTGCTCGAAAAGGAGCCTGTGTTCGGTGGTACCACCGCGCTGTCGGGCGGAGTCCTGTGGATTCCGCTGAGCAAGTATGGCCGGCAGCAGAACCCGGCTGACACCGTCGAGCGCGTGCGCGAATACATGATGAGCGAGACCGGCAGCAACTACGATGCCGCCGCGGTCGAATGCTTTATCGAGAACGGGCCGAAAATGGTCGAGTTCTTCGAGCGGGAGACCGAGATGAAGTTCGTGCCTACGCTCTATCCGGACTATCACCCCGATGCGCGCGGCGGCGTCGACATCGGCCGCTCGATTCTCGCCGCGCCCTATGACATTCGCGGGCTTGGCAAAGACATGCGCCGTCTCAAGCCACCGCTCGAGACGATCACCTTCATGGGGATGATGTTCAATTCCTCGAACGCGGACCTCAAACACTTCTTCCGCGTGACGAGGTCGATTGTTTCGTTTTTCTACGTAGCGCGGCGCCTGGCCACGCACCTCCGGGAACTGGCGCTCTACCGGCGGGGGATCAACGTCACGAGCGGCAACGCGCTCGCCGCGAGGCTCGCGAAGTCGGCGCTGGCGCTCGACATTCCGATTCTCACTTCGACCCCCGTGAAGGAACTGCTGAGCAAGGACGGCAAGGTAGTCGGCGTGCGCGCGAGCGCAGCGGACGGCGACCTGCGGATCACCGCGCGGCACGGCGTCGTGCTGGCTTGCGGTGGCTTCCCGCACGATCTCAAGCGCATCGCGCAGGTCTATTCGCATGTGAAACGCGGCGGGGAGCATCTCTCGCCTACTCCTGTCGGCAATACGGGCGACGGGCTGAACATGGCGGAGAAGATTGGGGGTGCCGTGGCGCTCGGCTTCGCCGATGCGTCGGCCTGGATGCCGGTCTCGAAGGTGCCCTTCGGCAAGGGCCGCACCGGCGTATTCCCGCATCTGCTCGACCGCTACAAGCCCGGCGTAATCGGCGTGCTGCGCAACGGCCGGCGCTTCACCAACGAATCGAACTCCTACCACGATGTCGGCGCGGCGCTAATGCGCGCCTGCGAGCGTGAACGGGAGACGGCAATGTGGCTGATCTGCGACAAGGTGGCGCTTGGCAAGTATGGACTCGGCTATGCGAAACCCGCGCCGATGCCAGTGTGGCCGTTGATAGGCAAAGGCTACCTCGTCAAGGGCGAGACGATCGGCGAGCTGGCGCGCAATTGCGGGATCGTTCCTGAGGCGCTCGAGAAGACGGTCTCTGCCTACAATCGCGACGCCGAGCGCGGAGAAGACCCGGCGTTTCAACGCGGACGCACTTCGTTCAACCGTTATCTCGCCGATCCGGACAATCAGCCCAATCCTTGCGTTGCGCCGATCGCGACCGGCCCCTTCTATGCGTTGAAGGTCGTGATGGGCGATCTGGGCACGTTCGACGGCCTCAGAACCAGCGTCACTGGCGAGGTGCTGCGCGCCGACGGCAGCCAGATCGACGGCCTTTACGCGGTCGGCAATGACCGGCGCAGCGTGATGGGCGGCAACTATCCGGGCGCCGGCATCACCCATGGGCCCAACATGACTTTCGGCTATGTCACCGGTAACGCCATTGCCGCCAAAGCGATGGCCCGCAAAGAGAAGGTGTACGCATGAATACCCAACCCATATTTCTGGCAAAGCCCCTCGTGGATTTCCGGGTCTACACCATCGCACTGCGCAAGATGCCCGAGTTTCTCGACGTATTCGACAGGCTCGCGATGCCGATCCTGCGCGAGACGCTTGGACATCCGCTCGGCTTCTGGACAAGTCTGGTCGGGCCGCAGAATCAGTTCACCCACCTGTGGGGGTATGATGATTTGCCAGACTACGAACGACGGTGCCTTGCACGCGATACGCATCCGGATTTCCCGGCCTATCTCAAGGCATCGGGCCATCTGATCGTGGCACAGGAGACGCGGCTCATTCGTGCCGCCGCGCTGGCTAGTGTCGCAGAGTGAAAACGAGCCCCCTTCCCCCTGTCTATGCATTGCGTGCGTTTGAGAGCGCTGCCCGCCACAACTCATTTACGCTTGCTGCGGAAGAACTGAGCCTCACACAAAGTGCCGTGAGCAAACCGTGAATAGGCGCAGCCGTTATGAGGGCACCTTCCGCTGCTCGATGCTTGAAATCGACCTCGCCCATATTGCAACGGCCGCGGTACGGAGCTTGTTGTTCGAATTCCGCACCCTTGCGCGAAAGCCGAGTCCGCGCTGCGGTGATAGATCGAGCGTGTGCTGGACGCCGTCGCCTCCACGTGACATCGTGTGGGCGAACTGGCGTTGCGCGCGCTCAACGAATCCCGTCCTGACCCGGCGCGACGACGGACCGAGGTAAAGTCTTCCCGCGCTGCTCTTCGAATCGCGCGTCACCAGTTAAAGCGCAAGTCGTCCCGGCTGATACGCGATTCGAGGAACTAGATCGGGCGAGCATTTTTCCGGTTGCAGATTGCTCTTGCGCCCGCCGAGCGTCAGCCCACTTGAAACTCGCGCGGGTGCCCCAACAACGACCGGATCTATCTAAACTCACGCTGTCATGGCCACGCGAAAACCTTCACATCGGGGCAGAAAAGCCCTCCTTCTGCCGCTGGCGCGACACCGGGCCTTGGACTTGATTCTGCGCACGCGCCTTTTCCTCGAGCGCGCCCGCAGCGGCAACGCCGATCGCGGGATCGGTCAATCATCTGGCGCAGGTCTGCGTCATAAGCGGATACATCGCTCGAGCAGGCCACAGCGCGCTTCCGCCGGAAAAGTTCGATTCGGTCGAGCGATGATTGATGAGCTTCATGCACCGGGGAGATGCAACGGGCGAGTGGGACGAACTACCCGCAACGCTGGTGGAGGGCCTGACTGAAGCCGTTAACGAATACGACGCGATGCTGAGCACCGTCCGGCTCGAATTGTTTGCACGAGCGAGTGACTATCTGGATCGCCTGATTGACCCGTTTGATCGCAACGGGAAGACTATGGCGTTGGTTACCGGTCATTAGTTGCGCGCTCGAGCGTATTCCGACGCGCCCCGCAGGACCGACTGACAACAATTGTGCAGGGTCAAAAGGCGTACGCCTATTGCCGCCGCTCGTTGAGCGGCGGTCTAACGCGCGTTGATAAAAACACGCGTTTCTCATCAGATTCACTTTTCGAGCATAACGCACAGAAATGCCCCCCATGTGCAGCATTGCTTACACATAAATTGCCGTGTGGGCCTTTGGAAGGGGCGCTCTCAGCTCTGCTGCTCAATCAATGATCCGCACATTCGGCCTTCATGATATCCAGCCGCAGGCGTCTGCCATTGACACTGCATCAATGCCGAGTTGAGTAAGGAAAGCAGTCATCACAATCAACTCAGCAATAAATGAAGCGCCATCGCTCGCGAATAATGCCACCGCTTGCGCGGTAACGACGACACCGACGATGAACCAGTGGTACCACGACATATTGTCTTCGAGCGCATCGAGGATTTTGCCAATGCCGGTCAAATCGTAGATGCCAGAGATCAGGTTAAAGACCGCAGTCGCTGTATCCACTGCACCATCGGCGTCACTGATGGCCTGAAACGACTTTGAGAGGCTGTCTAGTTGGGCCTTTGTAAGCTCGCCGATGAGTGCCGTTGCGGCTTTGGTGCAAACGTCTGGTGTTACACCCAGAAATTCGAAGAAAACGGAAAAGCAGTCAATTGCGACCGTGATTTCTTTGGCGGTACATGCGCTAATGCCGACGGATTTTGCAGCGTTTGCATTGGCATTCGAATTCGTCCAAGGGATTTCGTATCCGCCCTGAATCATGTCGAACATGTCGCGAATCGCTTTATCTTTTTCGACGATTTGACCGTGAGGGGGAGGATTATCGGCAAGGAAATTATCAAGAACCGGCTTGATTGTATTTTGAAAGGTTTCGAAATCTTGTTTCTCAAGTCCTACGAACGGTGCTGACGTATTCATTGAAGGTTACTCTCGAATATAGAAAACTCAATAAAAAGAAGTCGTCATTTTTATATAAAAATACATCATCAAAAATGATATAAATATAATTCAAGACGTACTTCCCCCGTAGCCACACCGTCTTGTGTATCAGCTTGGTCGGTGCGAGCAAAGGGTATAATATTTTTTAGTTTTTTCTACCTATTCATTCAGATAGGTAAATTATTTCAATTTATTTCGGCGTTTCGACTGGATTGCAACCTGAATTTCAGTTTGCCATTCGTTGCCTTATCACATTCGCGCTTTGCACTGGTGCGCGGCGGTAGGATTGGAATCCAATTAATTCATATACCGAACTAATAAGAATATGCAATCTGGCCGATTCATGCGGAGTCGATGTGTGATGTATTCGACAGCCTTGTGCGCCAAATCATCGAACACCTCTTGTGTGGGAGGCGTCTCTCCCACGTGCGGCAGAAGGGCCTCATCGACCATTTGAGAAATGTTTCTTGTATCGACGAGTCGCAAGCGGCGCCCAAAGATACGAGGAAATCCAAATAAGAAGTGCTCAGATCGGGAAGAGTTTGGATGGGTGATTAGAACGCACACGAATGTTAATCGTGCCGGATTACCGGAATCAGCACAGGCACCCAAAAGCCCGGTGCGAGTTGCTGGCGAGCAACCGGGACGCGTTGCGCCAGGGCGTGTTGGCGCGGACGGCACAGCCTGCCGACAGGCAAGCATACCGGCGTCTCCTTATGATTCGTGACTCCCGCCGCAGGCTTGGGACTGGAGTCCATTTCATTCTCTAGGCGCGAAGTCAGCCCATCTAGGCGCGAAGTCGGCCCAATGCGCTCGTTTGAGAACTAATCTCAAACGAGCGCATGATCTCTTTGCTTAGGGAAATACACCGCTCCCCGAAGGGAGACGGTGTACGTAGAACGCCTTAGTTCACGCAGAAACAGCGTGTTGGCGATTTTCAAGCGTGACAATGTGAGGAAGCAGGCGTGCATAAGCAGCCCGATCATCAGCATCACCACGATAGTCACGAAGCATTGAGGCAAAGTAACGAATCCGCGTGCCACGAATCTCGAATCTCGGGTGAGATACGATTGCGAGGAATTCGTCCACATTACCTGCCTGTGCCGCTACATCAACCGGTCGCATTCCGAACGAGTTGACGCCATTCACGTCATTTTCGCTCGGATTCCAGCCACTCGTCTTGAGATGATCGACAAGTTGATAGACATTGCTATTGATGATCGTGTTCATGATTAACTCCTTTTGCCACTTGAGGCAACGATAAAGGAGTCCGTGCAGTGCACTCGGCAGAGTCAGAAGCATCTGCGAAGCACGCGGCACGTCATAACACGCTGGTCTGAATTGAACTTTGCTAAAGATGCCGATCGAACGGCTGAATTAACTTTAACAGATGCACATTCCAACGATCAAGCTGAAATTTAGATCACGAAAGGAAAATGACGATGGATCCATTTCATTCAATAACCACAATCTCATTCAGTGCCTGCCGCACAGATGCGAATTCGCCTCCTTAGACAATTTAGAAAACAAGAGAAGCCACTGCCCGATCTGTTGATCCGTTGTGTCATTTCGAGTTGAAGTGCAAGCTTCGTCGCGGCGTCTGCCGTGCTGATGCGGATCACCCCGTACTGGCGCAGGCGCCTGCCATACATTGAGCTTCCAGCATAGACAATCGCTGGCGGTGTGCGCTATCAGCGATACGTGGTTGGCCGTCGATCCGGTCGCGGTCGCCGCGCGACCGTTCAAGTGATGTAATCCCGCTTGAAATTAGCGCGCGGACTGGCGCGACCTGGCTCAGGGATGTGGCGGACCCTTCTTTTGCGCGAGGTCGAAGTGCGGGGCCTTGTTCGAGCGTTCGATATCCTCTTCGAGGCTAGTGTGCAGCGTCGCGATCGCCGCCAGCGGATCGGCTGGCTTCAGTTGCTCGCGCGCAAGGGCGTCATAGGCGAATCGACGAACAACGGGGTCGCGGGACTTCTCAAGGACCTCGTGATAGACGTGCAGCATGTCCTCGGGGCGGTTGGTCATACTGTAAAGGCGACGCAACTGTTCGAGATCATTGATCACGTCGAAGCCAGGGCCCCCAAAAGGATGATGTTGACCGGGCTCTCCCGCGAACTCGGGTGCGTGGTGCTCAGGGGGCGGGGGCGGCGGCGCCGACTCGTCGGCGTGAGCTTGCAGAGTCGCAAAGCCTGCGATAGCGATGGCGAGCAGAGTTTTATTCATGGTCGGTAGCTTCCAAGGAAATGGTGAACGCACACTCACAATAAGCGCACCGACAGCTTCCGCACCAGGTTGAAAGACTTCGTAACGTTACCCGAGGTTTCTACGTTAAGAATTGGCAGACCTGCCTATTTCAGTTTGCACATGGGCGAGAAAGACGCGTCGATCGGCCGGATATTCGCGCGGCTCACCAACGACGTGTGAAGCGGATGCCCGTTACGGGCGAGAGCTAAATCGTTCCCTCGCCATTTATGGTGTTGCCGATTGGCCGTCGACTTGCGTTCATTGCGACTCAGGCGAGTATCTATGTGATCCCGCGACCGCGGGTTCCAGGCAATCTCGAAGAGGAGTTCAGCATGCTTCCTCTATTGATGCGGCGTGCCACCGTGGCGATAGTGGCTATTCTCAGTTGCTTTTCCATCGCGGCGCAGGCATCTCCGAACTAGGATGCACAGGCTGCGTTCGACCAGGGGTATCGGGAAGCGATGGCGCAGGTTAAGCGACAACAGGCCTAGTTAGCAGTCGCCGCCGGGCAAACAAGCACGGCGGTGGTCTCGCCCCGTCAACCCATTGGCGCACTGTCTCGACGCAGAACGGTGCGAGCACCGCGCGATAGCCCCCAATCTCTTCATCAGGATCCGGTATGCAGTCGAACGACGGCACGACGTCATCGAACACGAACTGGCTGATGCGAGCCCGACCGGCTTGCCCACCCGTAATCCCGCGGCCGATGAGCAGCAGCAGATTAGTACCTAGGGAAAACTGAAGCCTCCTTTTGGAAGCGGGTTTTTGGCCCGAAGGGCCGAGGTGGGTGCTTAATGAGGCAATCGCTGTATATTAAGGATAGTCATGGAATTTGACGCGTGAAGGATCAGTGACATTACGTGCGCAAATGCTTTACCAATGTCTTCGCGTCCTGGCTAGCAATGCGGCATGGCGGGCGGGTCACGCGCACCGAGATGAGCGCGTGGCTCTGCTTGCGGGGTCTGTCGGCAGGCCCACTGCGCACGTCCTTGCGGCTCGTCGCGGACAGGCAATAAAAAAGCGGCCACCCCGTGAGGGGTGACCGTCATGCTTCGTCATGCGGCACGACGAAATGACTTTGTCTGCTCACGCAGACGCTCCTTCTGTTCGAGTCGGACCGCGCGATCGGCAAGCCGCTTCGTGCGACGCTCGTATTGCAGCTTCCAGATATCGCAGAAGTCCACACCTTCCTGGACCGATGCGATGATCACGACGCGCTTGCCCATCGCCCGCAGCTTTGCCGCCAACAGGTCAGCGTGATGCTCACCCGGGCGAATCCTGATAACGCGTTCTTCACCACCCGTGCCTTTCGTTGCCCGCTTTTCCTGCTCGCGGTCTCGATCGGCGTAGATCAGAATCGTGTCGTACCTGCCCCAGTCGATGTCAGCGTTGCTCAGATTGTTGCAATCGAGCAGGCTGCGCACTTCGATCTTGTTTTCATGTTTCGCGACGACGGCCAATCCGTTCTCCGCCCCCTCGGTCAGCGCCAGCGTCCGGGAAACGGCGTTATTCAACCGCGTCGATCCGCCAGCTGGTCCATCGGGGGACGACATCTGTTTCTTCGCGGCCGACTTCCCCTTCGAGTCGACGAAGGGCACCTTCTCACCTTCCGCAGTGAGATAGCATCGCTGCAACGTCCTCGCTAACTTGTCGCCAGCAGCGACGAGTCGTTGAAGGAAGACCGGATACTTCCCCTTGAACTTGCCGTCAAGATAGTAAGGCAAGCCCTGATGGTAACGGATATCAGGCCCGAGCCATTCGGCGCGCAGCCCGGGTATCCGGTTCGAGAAGTAGCTCCAGACAGGCGAGGCAGCTGTTATGGCCAGACTTGATTCCCATGTGGCGCGGAGTTCCGAGCGAAGCTCCTCAGGATTTCTCACCGGACGCGAGGTGACCTTTGGAACAACGATCGCCGGCGCCATCCCCTGGTTATAACGCTTAGTACGTAGTTCATAGTAGATCTCTCCAATCGGCTTGCCGGTCACTTCGTGAATCACACTGATGAGATTCCCGCCGGTTTCGCACTTGGCGCAATACCAACCTGAACCACCCTTTCCGCGACGCTCCCAGATAATGCGGAACGTCGAACTACCGGTACAGAACGGACAAGCCCCCCAGCGACCACTGAGAGTATTCTCATCCTGTACGTAGTACGGCAGCACATTTCTCCAGTCGACGGATTCAAGGTCGACTTTCTCTTGCGAATCATTCATGGTGTATGCCTCTTGCCTGCGATTGGCAAATAGAAAGGCTGAAGACTCACCATGAGCCTTCCTGATGGGTACCGAAGCACGCATCAGGAAAGCCCCCGAAGGGGCGATCCGGGACCACGAAGGATCCTCTCGTACATCTTTACAAACGACTATCTGCGGCCGCGATTGACGACCTGGAAGTCGTAGATGTTGCGCAACTTTTCTTTGCGAACGCCGTTACGGATTTGCCAGAAGTGTTGGCGCCCCCGCTTCAGACTAATCGTGTCGCCGACTGCAACTCGATTGGATTTCACATGCTTCTCGAGCTCATAACCTCTGAACTGCTCTTCCTCGCCGGTTCCGGTCCGCAACGTGATCGAGTAGATCTCAAACGGGTCCTTCATCGGCTTCTTGACCTCGATGATGCCGAAGCCGACGACCATTCCGGTCACGCGACGCGCGCCGTGAAAGTCCGGGGCGCCCTCCTCGACGCCGTTCAGCCTTGACTGGTGCTGGTGCTGAGTGGCAGGAGGTGCCGGCGGCTTGACACGAACCCGGGTGCGCGGTACAGCTGCGGCCACAGGCTCGGGTGCCGGGGCACGATGTGGAGCTTGCACGTCCAGTTCCTCGAAGCAAGGCATCTCGGCCCAGGGCGGAACACCATCATCCATCGTAGGTTCAACGACCGATGGCTGGGACGGGTGCTTCTGCACCATCGCCTGCTGAGGTTCCGGATGCGACGACGGTGTTTCGGCTGGAGCGTCAGTTTTGCGACTGTTGCCTCGTCGGCGTACCGCCGCGATCTCCCGGCGCGTGTACTCGATCGCTTCTTCGAGCGTAAACGCGACCTTTTCACTTGCCGCAGTGCTTCGCGTGAACGGCGCAAGCGGCTTGCGAGCACCGGCCTTGTCTTTGCGAGCACTACCCATCTCCATGCGCTGGATCTCGTTCTCTGCCCGGTAGACCGAGAACCTGAACCGCTTGCCGGAGATCTCGACTTCTGCGTGGCTGTCGGCGAATTTCATCGCCGGTTTGCGTGACCAGATCAACGGCGGTTCGCCGTCCTGGCTAATTGACGAGCTGCAAGTCGATCGACGGACAACACGCGCTTGTGGCTCGTCAACAGACTCACTCAACTTCGAGCGAGCTGCCTCCTGGCGTGCCGTTACGCCTGCGGGGGCGTCCTTGCCAATACCGATCCAGCGTGCCATGCCCCGGAGGCCACGATACGCGGTCTTCAACAGCTTGATGAGAACAAGCACTCCTACCGTGACCAGATTGAAAACCCCCAACCGCGGGTGTGTAAAATTCCTTTTGGTGCGTTTATCCATCAATTTCTCCAGTCTGTTACGTCGATATAGTCTTCAAGCTTGTGCACGCATTTGAGCAGCAAACCCTCGTCGCCGAATGCCTCAATGGTGAGAAGAAGGCCTGCGAAGTGCTCACGCAAACAGCGCGTAGCGACCCGCCGGATCCACTCTCCATCCCAACCGAGACGCTCACAGACAAAGTCGAAAGACACCATCACGTCGACTACCGCGACACCGTCGATCGTCTCGGCTGGCCGAGGATCCTGAAAGCCGTAGATCCACTGCATCGCGTCGTAGACACGCAACTCGTCCTGATCACGTTCCTCGAAACCGAAAAGGTCGGGGCCGGTATCCTGGTGGAGCGCGTTACGTCGCTTGACGATGGCTCGAAGGTCGTTCCACATGAGGTTGCCCATCAGCTTGCACATCACCACCTCAGGGCCGTCACTATCCTCGATGCAGCTAAGGAGATTCTCGAAGGACCCTACCGGCATCTGAGGCTCAACATCGTTGCCGCCAACAGAGTCCTCTTCGACCGTGGTCGGTTCAGAATCCGCAAATGCTTGTTTGTCGCGGGCGCGGCGGCGAGCGTCTTCCATCAAGGCGTTCCATACCGAAATTCCAGTCTTGACAGGTTTTGGCTTGTGTTTCGGCCCAGGGGCGTGCTCGATTACGGCGTCGTTTGCCTGTTCCTCCAGATCGGCCTCCCGCGTTAGCTGAAGTACGCAAGGGGGTATGGCAATTGACCGAGAAGTCGCGACTTCTCCAAACAGTTCCAGATTCATGATGCTTCCCCTATGCCTCATGGAGGCGATTGATATTCGGGAAGCGAGGCCAGCGTATTTCCCCTGGCGAAGGACACGGGAAATGCGCTGCGGCGTCTGGCAGGACCACAGGTTGGGTTGCTGGTCGCGGGTTTTGCCGGCATCGCGAAAGGCCGAATCGTCGCGATAGATGGACTGATCGAGCGAGCGGTGAGGACCCTCAAACGGACCTTTGAGCGTCGCATTACCGACCTCTAGTCCGCCGACCCGTGGGAGATCAGAACACGACTCATGCGCGCGGTCCTTGTGGAACGCTCAGGGACAAGTGCCGACGCAGAGGGATAGACAACGCGTGCTTCGGCACGTCTGGCTTGCAGTTAAGCGCGGGACTGGTGAGACGAAAGCCCCTAAGGGACTTTCGTGCACGATTTCGTGGAGGAATAGTTACTCGGCTTTAATGCACAGCCATGTGCCGTTGACCCACTCTTCGGTCAATTTGCAGCCGTTGAGAACAATTACAGCGCGCAGCGGATGGGTGCTGATCACGACGCGCGCGGGGGATTTCTGGTTCATGATGACCTCTTTGTGCCTCGAAGGCATGGAAAAGAGGTAATCGCGGCTCAATCCAGCGATTTTCCGGAGTCCTACTGACTCAGGAAAATCTCTTCAATGGCCTTTTTTTCGTGAGGCTCCGGGATATCACGACGATATGCGTGCGCGCGTGACCCGGCGCTTCCCGCGGGAATATCGGGAAGCCCCAACGGGGCCTTCAGAATCGTTGCGAAGCTCAGCGGATTGCCGCTGGCGCAGTGTGTTGAGAAAGAAGGTTTTGAAGTAGCGCGGCCCACATCGCAGCGAAAGGTGCGATGACAACCATTACGACACGCCCTAAAAGGATGTTTGCTTTGCTTTCGTTGATGCCGCCGCCCCAGATCAGAATCACGCAACCGATGGCATAGACGATCGAGAAGGCAGCCACAATCGCTGCGGAATTCCGGGTACGCGTGCTGAGCGTGTTCATGATGAGCTCCTTTTGCCGACTGCGGCGATGAAAAGGAGTCAGCGCAAAGCGCCTGGCTAACGATTGCAGTTAGCGAGGCGAGCAGCTATCACAACACGATTGAGTAGATGAGGTTCAGATATTGCCGATCGAACGGCTGGTCAAACTGTAACCGAAGCGAAGCTCGTTTTGCAAGTCATTTGAGCTGAGCGTTGCGATCAAAAGCCGCGACAATTGAGCTTGGCCGGCAACCCCAAAGGGGTGCCGAGCCAGGTTTAGGTTGATCGCTTACGAAGCCGGCTCCGACTCACGCCACAGCCGCTGCCATGCACCCGTAAAGGCCGCAGCCATCTTGGGGACATGACGGAATACGCATGCATTTTCCGCATGCTCATCTGACGCGGCAGCCTTCGTGAAGTTGAAGCTACCAGTTTCGACAGCCGTTCCGTCTAGAACCAAATATTTGTCGTGAAGCATCTGGAGACGATTGTCGAATTTAACGGGGATGCCGTTTTGAACCAGCATCCGAACTCTGGACGCAGGCTTTCGGTTCTCCGTCGCATCCGCAACGACTGCGACCTTAACGCCGCGCTGGTGAGCGGTGATGAGAGCGCGAGCAATATCGAGCGAAGTGAGCTCGTATGCGGCCACCAGGATGGTCGCATCGTCACCGGCGTGCGGACGAACCTCGTTAATCGCATGGATCACGCGGGGATTCGCGCCGCCCTCCGGAGAGAAGCCGCAATCCCACGTTGCGCCTTGCTCGAACGCGTGTTGCTCCGATCGTCCTTCGCCACGGTCCTGCGCATACGGCGTGCGGTGGGTATGCGACCCATAGTCCTCCCGCGTGAGCAGATGCTCCATCGGGCGGATGAACGAGTCGATGCTCTGCGCCTGGGATGAGGCGCACGGCATGATGAGCGCCATCGCGAGGGCGAGGAGACAGGCCTTGCGTTTCATTGAAAATTTCCTTGATGAAGTAAGTTCCGATTGATCTGACGCCGCCCGTTGGGAGCAGACGTGCCTTTCAAAAACGAGCGACGGATAGTTGTCCATCGACTCGCACCACTTGTCGAAGGCAGGGTGGATTTGCGAACCTCATGCCACTTCTGGCGGTGATGGAATGTGTGTGCTAGACGCACGGCAATGCCGGTCGCATTGCGGTACGGCGTAGAGGGCGAGAGTGATTACGAGCGCAGATCGCGAATCAAGGACCGCGTTCTGGGAAAGACATGATGCTCATGATTGATCTCCAGTTCCTGCCAAATCGGCATTGAAAACCAGAGTGCCGCTGGCACTGCGATGCGCTCGTGGCATGGCAGTGGCTAGCGAGATGGTGTCGTGTGAGGGGGCGAGCCGTGCGTGGCGAAGAGGACCCGCCAGAAGGCGGGTCCATATAGAGTCACGTGGTAAAACCTGTGCCGGATGACTGCACGGGCTTAGTCCGCAGACTGCGGACGTTGCCCCAGCCCGAGAATACCCAAAATGCAATGGGTAACGGACTTCAGTGGCTCGGTCAACTCCTATGCAAAGTCGACAAGTTCAGCGACAAAGGCTTTCGTGTACGTGCTCATATAGTTCCTCATTGAATTTTATTGACCTGTTATCTAAACCGCTTCACGAACCTCTTCAGCCCGCGAACGCCGATCCAACCAGCTGCGCAAAGATGCAGGATAAGCATCAAGCCATGAAATGCGACCAGGACAGTGCCCAGAAACACATCATGGGTCACATGTTCCACGCTGTCGAAAAGACCACTGAGGAACATTGCAGATGCACCGATTACGAGGGACAACGCTGAGATGAGGACCACATCGGCCAGAAAACGGACGAATACGATCAGAACCTCGTTGACAGATTCCCGGAACTCTTCCTTCAGTTCAGATTCTTTGCGCAGAGATCTCTCGCGATTTTGATTGCTTTTCATATAAATTCACCTGACGTTGTGCCGTGAAACGGCGTTAAAAATCAGGAGTCGCAAAGGACAATGACAGGTCGTCCTGTCGTTGCCCTTTAGTGGGATGAGTTTGCGCATGCGCGCGTCAGCGCACGAAGAAAGAGCACAGCAGATAACCCCAAAAGGAATTAGCTGCTGCACAGATTGCGGGTAAAGATCAGCTGCGAGCCCACGGCTCGATGCGACGGGCAAGCTTGAAAGCGGCGATGCCGATTTTGCGAGTCAACCGGGATGTGAGACGCAGCACCCGAAAGGTGAAGCGCAACAGCACAACGGTGCAGATGACCGCGAGGGTCACGAGGTTGAGAACCCCAAGTCTCGGTACGATCCAGCGGGAGTACGAGGGGGAGTAGATCTTTCCATTCATGGGAATCTCCTGATGCCACATTGGCAAGTGAAAGCCGGAGATGTTGTTTGGGCACGTATAGGCCTGTTGAGGGGGGGACGCCCGCAGCAGGATTGACGTGATGCGGAAATCCTCCTCCGCACGGAAGGCCGGACATCCGCATTTATTTTGATTAGTGACGATGGTTGCCTCGGCCGTACTCGATGGAAGCCGAGATGGTCGCGCCCGCGAAACTCAAGATGAGCGCCAGCGGAACTATCGCGAAGGCGATGACCATCCCCCATCCTTGCAGAACACCACCGATCAAGATCGAATGGCCCAGCAAGGCGTCGGACATCAGGTGCAGAACGTTCATGTGCGCGGCGTGTACCGTCGCAAAGTAACCATCCAGTGCAGCCTGACCACCGATCTGGAAGAGCTCCGCCCAACCTTGAGTCTCTTTGGCGATTCCAACAAACAGAATGACAATCCCAATGAGCCAAGAGGCGGCGAAGGGAATCCACATGCCGTTGCTAAAAGCACGCATTGCCGAGCTGAATGCTGCGACGGCCCGATCGAAAGTCGACGGGCTGGCGTAAATCGATTTCACGTTCATGATTAACTCTCCTTTGCCGTAGTGGCACAAAACAACGGGAGAGCGGAACCGGTCGCATTGCGCACCCTATCCTTTCTGGACGCGTGGTCGAGAAAGGACTTGATGGTTCGCGTTGAAAGATGGGAAGACCCGAAGGCGTCTTCCCTGATCGTGATTGACGTTGTAGCCGGCGTGTTGTTAGACACGCAGGTCCAATCTCTGGCATGCCGGGCAGATATCCGGACCGAAGTCGCGAGCAGCGGCAACGGGGCGAGAGACGCAGATTCAGATTACGTTTGATGATGTTCCAGTCATGCCAAAAAGGCGCGTAAAAACTGGAATGGCGCGGACTCAGCCACTTTTGCAATCCAGAGAATTGCAGAAATGCTGATACGCCTGAGTGTGTTCATGCTGCCGCCAACGCGACGCGAACAATTCTACGCATTGGAAATGATGGTTGCAAACAAAAATTTCGGCACCGAAGAATGCGACGTGCCCTCCGGGGTCCATCCTCGGCGCCCACGATCGAAGTGCACCGCCTGAGCAGCGATGAAAGTCGAAAAGGAGGCTCGATACATCCCGCTTTCAGCGTGGACCGGGCGGTTGCGGGCTAGAAAATCGGGAAGGGAAATGGGTATGGCTGCCATACCCTTCGAAAGGGACATTTAGTTTGAATACCACAGAGCACTCGCAGCTAGATCCTTGGGCTAGCGTACCCATCATGCGCCCGAAGAACCATGAGCGTATCGAGGAGATCCGGACGAACGTTATGTCGACGACCGAGATGCGCGTCTATTCTCCGCTGGTACGCCGGTGGGTCTTACGCGACTTCTACTACGTATCGGAGCGCCTTTTCATCCTGAGTCGCGGCGTGAACACACGTCACGAAACAGCCAAGACGTTGCCAGGCCTTTTAAAAGCGCTCAAATTCGCGACGCTTGGCCTTCAGCTGGACGCTGCAGCGTATGAGGGCGAGGTGAACGAGCACGTCTTCGAGAAGACCCGTTTCGAACTGTATCTGGTCTCTCCGCTCGCAGCGGCGCTCTTTCGCGAGCTTCAGCGCGCCGATCTGGCCGTCGCGCAGCTCTACATGTCCGAGTACAAAAGATTGATCACGTACGAGCAACGGGAGGGAATACTAACTCCTCTGCATCTTGCGCTACTCGCGATCAAGCAGCACGCCCTTGGCCATGTGCCGAAGACCATGGCTGAGCTCGCTGAGGAGCTTCAGATCACCTAGCTACATATGCGCTACGCTTCGTCGTGTTGGACCGGCGTGGGACGGCATACGTACCTCTGTACGCCCGCGGGAGCGGATCTCGGCATCCCAAGGCAACGCAATTAAATACACGCCCCTCAGTTGGAGTGCTGCAGGCCTGATCTGACAAAGCAGGATTGGATTGGCTTGAACGAGGACTCGTTGAGACGTCCAGGCATGGGGGATCCGGCAGGGACTCTAAGCGGTAGAGGACTTTGTCGAGACCTCGCACAAGGTTCGGGGACAGTGGCGCATTGATCCGGAGCGCGCCCGACGTCGCTGTCGAGCGCCCGCTGCCAACCGTCTGTAGGTTTAGGATCACGGGCCCAAGCGGGCCCAGGCCGGCTCAGAAGTCGCCCGTTTCTTCTGTGTCATTCTCATCGATGATGCGTTCCACGCCACTCTCTTTCAAGAACGGGCTCGGCGGTTTTCCCCCGCCGGTGGACATCATCAGATCCTTTCGTGCTCGGGTCATCGCTACGAACATCAGGCGACGCTCTTCCTCCAGTACGCCGTCCTTCGATGGGAACACTTCGTCCTCAGCGCCGACCACCCACACGTAGTCGAATTCGAGGCCTTTTGAGCCGTGCGCCGTCATCAACTCGACGACTGCCGCGGGGGCACCACCGTCCGTCTTTTTCTCATCCCGCTTGCTTTGTGCGGTCTTGATAGACTTGAGCCTGTCCTGCACGCTCTGGGCCATGATGCCGCGCTCTGGATCGGCTCGACGTGGCATGAACATGTCTCGTGCAATCTGCAGGATGTTCCCGCTACGCTTCTCTTTCGCATGGCTCGTAAGCCACTCAGCGATGCCGTAGACGAGTAGCGTGTCCGCACCAGCGGCAAGTGACGACTGCCAACCCGTGAAGAGCCTCACGAACTCGCGCCACTTCTCCTTCACTGAGTTCTCGATGTTGGCCCGCGCGAAGTCTTCAGCCTGCCCAAGCAAAAACGTTCCACGGAACAACTTTTCGAGCTTCACAATACTTTGCTCGTCGACATGACACCAGGACAGCAACTGGTCGATGGCCTTCTTCTCCGGTTTAATGACGGCCTGAACAGCCGCACAGAAGATCATGACCTCCACGCTATCGAGGATGGACTCGCCTGGCGGGCGGCGATAGGAAATTCCCATCGCCTGCAGTCGGGCTTCAACCTCGTCGAGGCGGCGGTTGTTGCGCGCGAACACCGCCACATCGCTACCGATGTGAAGCGCTTCCTGCGCGTACACCGCCGCGGCCTGCGCCTCTTCCTCCCGCGTCTGGAAGGTCTTCCACGCCGTCTTGCCACCCGGCCCTTTCATGGCGACAAGAGACTTGTCTACGCGGTCGACGTTATGGCCGATGACCTTCGTCGCTGCGCTAACAATCTCGTGATGGCTACGATAGTTGTTGCCCAGCATCAGGCGCTGCGCATTGAAGCTACGCTCGAACAGCAACATGCCCTCATAGCCAAGCGCGTTGCGGAAGCCATAGATAGACTGGTCGTCATCCCCAACGCCAGTCAAAACCACGTTCGCGCGATAATGCGCCGCCGCCATATCGAACTGCGGCTTGTCCGTGTCCTGATATTCGTCGATGAACAACCGCGTGACGTTCAATGCAGGCACCGCGCCCGAGCCCAGGCCAGCGTTCGTCTTCAGAAGGATGTCCTGAAAGTCGATCACCTTCTGACGGTTCATGATGTCCGTGTAGATCGCGGTCAATTGTTCATGCCGAACTTCGGTCGCAGGCCTGCCCGACTTCACGTGCTCGATGATCCGTGTTGCATCCTCGATCGAGAGATCCGCGATTGCAAGCTCAGACATGGCACGAAGGACGAAGCTGCGGCGTAACCCCTCCTTTACTATTTTCCACTTGGTTTTGCCAAATGGCCACGGCCGCCCCGCAATGATGTCGCGCCCGAAGACAATTTCCCGGCCGACGTCGGTCTTGAGCTCCGGGTAGGACATCAGGCTCATGACGGAGTGGAAGGTGCCGACCAGCAGCCGTGAAGCGGCCTCGTTACCAGCGAGCGCGATCGTGCGCGCACGCAGCTCGAGGGCCGCTTCACGGGTGAATGTCACGGCCGCAATCCGCTCAGAGCTATCTTGAAGCGCGGCCGCGATCTTGCGCGAAATGGTGTTGGTTTTGCCAGACCCAGGCCCCGCTATAACGAGACAGTTTTCGCGACAATTCGCCACCGCCATCTGCTCGTCATTCAACGGTGCGAGGATTCGCGCGACTCGGTCATTCATGCCGCGAGCGGGCTTTCCGAACGGTCATTGGACGCCTGCTTCTGGGCGTCGGGCTGGGACGCCGACGTGCCCGCGCGATTGCGCAGCGAGCGGTTGACGTGCGACGCGAATCCGTAGATCTTGCCCAGCGCCTGCTTGGCGAGCAATTGGCGTTTTGCGGTTTCACCGTCTTCGATCAGCTCGTTCCACTCAAGGCCCGCCATCTTCTCAAGTGCCTGGTCGAACTTCATCACGCCGCGAAAGAGCTTGATGCCCACGCGCGAGCGGAACAACGCGTCCATGGAGACCGCAGGCGCGATCACCACAGGCGTGATCCACGGCATGCCTTCGGACTCGACCTGCGCCATGCCCTCGGTCACGAGCATTGCTACGCGCCCCAGTTCCTTCGAGGCGTCGTCATTGAGCTCGTCAACAAGGCTGCGAAGCTGTGCCTCGATTTCCTGATACCTCTCACCGAGCACCATCTCGCCATAGCGCTGCAGATTGTGAGCGCAATAGTCGATTGCGCCCAGGTAGCGTTCAAGCGCGGAGCCCACCACCCGGTCCTTCACAACCACCTGCTGAGGTGCCATCACAATACCGGCAGTCGGCGTGGTGAGCGCTTTGCGGCCACGTTCGCGCTGGTTCGAAGCCTTTTTCATCAGACGGGCGCGCGTGGCAGCAGGGTCCTCCTCCACGTCTGCCGCCTCATCGCGAGCCGGCGTCACACCCTCGCCGTCAGCCTTCGACATTTCGACTGCCGCGTCAAGGTCTCGCAGCGCGGATTCGGCGGCGAGTTCTTCGGGGGTTTTCGCCTGCAGCGCCGGCTCGCCCGAGTTGCCCTGCTCACCAATGCCGGCGGCCACGATCTTGCTGATATCAAGGGGCGTAATGTCTTCCGTGCTCATTTTGAACCTCTTAACAAGATTGAAGTTCTCATAGCATCAACCTTGGAGCCGCCCGGTTGAGCACAAATACCGGGCCGCGTGACACTTCATTCGCAAGTTGTTAGGTGGTGAAGCTCAATATCGATGCAATCGACGTCGGTTGCATAGGCCTGTGTCGTTGGCGGTAACGGGCTAGTGCCCGCGCTCATGCCTTCGATAAGCGCCTGCGATGGAACTTTCGCCCAACGAACCGCAAATCGGAACGTAGCGCGGCGTCGAATCGTATCAACCGAGTTACCGAGAGATCGCACTTCAACGGGCCTGTTTCTGTGCCGCCACCCCAGACTGACTATCAGCTTCTTTACCTCAAGATCAAAGTCCATGTGTATTCCGCAGTTCGGATAGGTGTTGCCAATACTTTAGGCGAACGATCCGGGCCGCCAGACGGTAAAAATCAGTAAAGTTCGGCCCACATCTGCACGTGCTTCGGTGATATCAGACCGAAGCGAGCAGCGATAGACATCTAAGTCATTGTTTATAAGCGTCTTGTAGATTCACAATTGTCCGAAACGCGGAATTTTCGGACAATTGTGAATCGGCGGCTCATCGAGTGTCGATCTTTGGGGCGCGATTCTGCGCGTTGGTCACAGGGGGAAACTCATGTAGGTCGCTCAACGGCGTCGCCAGAAAGACACGCTTTTTGGCGTGACATTCGCGCTGCCCAAATTGGCTCTAGTGACGTATCTTTTGCGCATCATGAGCGAAGCCACTTTCCCGCGTGTCGTAGCAAAGCCGAGCGCCACGGTAACCGTGCTCAAGACGGGGCCGTTTGTCATTCGTCATCTGGCAGCCGGCAAACCATTCCTGACTAACAGGGCTGGGAGATACGAGCTCGTCTACCCGCAAGATGCACACGACGTCCCGTCGCTGCGCTTTGCTGAGAACCTTCGTTACCGGGTCAACGCGTGGCTTGTCGCCCGTGGTGTCCAGTGGCACGTTCCGCCGCTTGAATTTTTCCCAGCATTTAACAGTACGCGCAAGCACAAAAAGGATGCTTCCTTTCGCGCTCGCACACAGGCTCGCACGAGCGGTAGGAAGCGCGCTGTGTGGCAGATTGAGGCCAAGCGCCTGTCGAAATTGATCGGGCGTGGGGTCGCTATCGTAGCGTTGTGCTTCATGGCGCTCATGGGCCTCACGCGTTTCGTTCACGTAGACGTGCAAGCCGTCACTCAGTCGATTCATTTCAGCATTCCTCACTTTCTTACGCCGTGGCGCAAGCAGGTAGATCCGATCAATGCAGCGCTTAGCGGAGATGCCACTTCGTTCCCGGGGTTGTCATACTCTCCAGCCGCGACGTCGGCAAGCTTTGCCATGCCGGATGCGGCTGTGACAGGCACGCCTGCAAATGTTGATACGACTGACGCCCGCAAAGGCTCTGATAGCGGTGACAGAGGCTGGATCCCACTGCCCGGCAGCGGACCGCTGCCAGCGAACATGCCAACATACGGCGGCGGTGGCGCGGTTCATTTGAACATTCATCGGCCAGTATTCAGCTCTCCCGATGCCCCCCCTGACGACGAAGGTGGCGAGAACACGGTCAGATTGCTCACCGAGACAGCGAACGTAGCGGTGGCGCACACGGACACGGACACGAACGCGGTGCAGCAACCCGCACCTGTAAAGAGTGCCGCGAGCGAGACCCCTCGCCCAACGTCGGCCAAGGAAAGCCGCAAAGCGCCCCGCACGCTCGCGGTCCATACGGCTCGCGACACCGTGCCGCAGGCGCCTGAGAGGGTGCCTGAGAAGGCTGTGCTGCAACAGCCGGACCAGGGCAACGCGAGCACGGTCGATGTGCAGCTTATGCCTACGGAGACTCCGAACTCCTCTCTGGCGAGCGATGAGAACGCGCCGGCGCCTACCGTGCGCAAGTCAAACACCAATTCGGCTGGGTCTCCCACGTTCAACGTCGTCACGAAAAACGGGGCCTCGCTGATCGTCGAAGTCCACGGTCAGATGGAGCAAGTTTCGGTTGGGCAGGCACTTCCCGATGGCTCGACCCTCCTTTCCGTCCCAGAGCATGGTGGCGGATTTTCTACCTCCCGCGGCGACTATGTCGCCTACTGAAGACCAGGAGCACTTGATGCAAACCAACAGCGTAGAAACCTCGAACCAGGTTGAAGAAGGTGCCGAGGGCACGCTCGCATTCCTCGACAAGTATCGCCATCCGGAAGGCCAGCCGTCCGAGAAGGGCACGGCCGCACGCGGGATCCGCCAACGTTCGCGCACACGCACGGCGCTTCCGACGCTGGTCACGGTGATGGATCGCCTGATGGCGAAGTTCGGTCGCGGTGCTGAGGACGAATTCTTCCTGGACCACGACAAGCACGAGATTCGCACTGCGCTTACGGGCAACCTCGATCTCGAAGGCACGATCAAGGCACGCAATGGCATGGTGCTCACTGGCGTTATCCGCAGCCCGGGGGCAACGTTCAAGTCGGCTGGCACGATCATCATCGAAGCGGAAGCTGACGTCGAAGCCGACATCGAGTGCGAGATGCTCTTCGTCCTGGGCAGCCACACGGGCAACGCGACGGTCAAGGGTACGCTGATCAACCTGGGCGCGCTCAAGGGCGATTACGCCTATGGCGCGCTGGAATCCTTCGGCACCGTGGAAGGATCGCTCGAGCAGATCGGCAGCTAAGCCCTCGGCATCGACATGCTTTCTGTCTTCTCCCCGTGGTCGCGGCGTCTAGCGACCATAGGTGTCCTGACCTGGTGGGGCGTACTGGTGTGGCAGCATCGCGTCGCGATGCACGCTGCCGCGGCCGAAGCCGGTACGACCCGCGCCGTCTCCAATCTGGTTTGCCTGAGCGAGCACATCGGTGGCTCTGCCGCCGCCTGCGCTCAAGAAAAAACTGAAGCCACCGCCCGGGTGCAAAAATGAGTCGTTCGTGGGAAAACGTCTATGCCAACCTTGGCGATGTGGCGGACTGCCTTCGTGATGCCGTACGCACGTTGCGCAGGGAACTGCCGCACAGCGCGCCGGGGAGCGCCCGCGGCGTGCCGCAGGTTGATGTTCAGGCGAGCCTGAAGCAACGGGAGGAGGAAATCTTGCTGTTGATCGCCAGAATCGAGAAGGACCGCAGCGACTTCTATCTCTCTCACACGCCCGAGTTAAGCGGTGCCTCGCCCAGGTCACACCGGCTGTTCGGCGCCTTTCACGCCAAAGCCTGAGGGTCATCGTGGAACTGGCGAACGCCTTTACGGCACCCCGCATCTTTCTCCTCGGTCCCCACGGCAGCGGGAAGAGCTCAATTGGCCGCCAGCTGGTCGAACAAGGGTATGTCCACCTGAGCATCGGGCTTATCGGCCGTCTCGCACGCCGGCGCTTGCCTGTGGCCGATCTCCCTGTGAGCCTGCTTCATGTCATGGCGCGGCACACGCCGGGCGAGGCCCTCGAGTCGCGCGCAGCCGCCGAAATCCTTCAGTACGCTCGCACACTCCCCAAGGTCGTAATCGATGGCTTCCCTGGCCACGTGGAACACTTGGGACTGGTCGGGGATATGCCGCAGTGGCAGTTCGTCTACGTGCTGACGCCCCGATCTGTACGCGAGGGACGCCTTGAGCTTCGCGCCGCCACATCGCGGCGTGGATGGACGCCGGGTGGAAAATCTCCCCGGGACGCGCTACTGCCTGTTCTCTGCCGGCACCTGCGCAACCAGGATCGCCTGCTTTGCGTGTCGAACCGAATCGACACCGTCAATTGAGACTCAGAGGTCCAGCCCTCTTCCCACAATAGGTGGTGGCACCCAAAGCGAGCTCATCCAGATCTATTCCCGCTCGCTGAAGCTGGGCGCGATTGCGTCCGATCGTTTGCCAACAGCTTCCGTCATGCAGCGCGCGATGAGAAACGGCGTATAGCGTGGCATACCCGATCAGGCCTTCGATCTGCCTGCTGGAATCCTTTTGCTCCTGTTCTTCGATGAATCTTGGCGTCACGGCAGTGCGCCCCAATCCAGTTGTCCTAGACGAGACGATCTGGAGTAGAGCGCATAGCGCGGGGCAGATAAAGCGCGAAAGGTTCCCTCCTCGCCTTGCGGCGGGAGGGATGGTTGCTTCAGGGATTAGACAAGCTCGAGCAGTTCGGAAACGATTTCGTCCTTGAGGCGCGCCCCCGGACCAAACCACGCGCTGTTGAGGCGCGTCTCGTTATTGCGAGCCTGCCGCTCGAAATCCACATATTGCGTAACGGCGTTGACCAGCCCCCACGCAGTGTTCCGAACACCGCTCATTTCCGACCCTCGGCCCGAGCCACTAAAGAGCTCCATGATTTTCTTGTAGCCCTTCGACTCCGTTGGCGACGTCACGACATCTTTTGCTTGTTGTCTCGCGAGCACGCCCGCCAGCACGATGCCAGCCTCGGTGCTCCCCATCGACGTTGCTGAGAACGACTTCATGCGGGAAACGAAGGTCTCCCACGATTCGTCGGCCAGGATCCCCAGTTGCCCCTTCACCACGTCTGGGTCGAATTCCGCGTCGTGGCGAATGCGCACCTGACTCTGCGCGTCTCGGTTCAATGCGAGACGCAGAGTGTTGTTGCAGACCACACGTGTGCTGGTGTACATCGCCGTGGTCGCCAGCGCGCCGTCATACGAGGTAGCGAGGAGCAAATAGCCCTTCACATTGTCGCCCGGCACGATGTCTGTCATGAGCCCAGTGTTTGCAAGCACCCAGATAATCCGCCCTTCTCTCATCGAGCCGGCGGTTTCTATCTGAAAACCCGCGCTCTGCGTCAGGTTTCGGAAGAACCCCAGCACGGAGTCCGGTTGGACAACGCGGTACTTCCTGGACACGACTGAGAGTCCCTTCATGTTGTCGCTTCTAACGAGCACGTCGTGCCCTTCGAGTCGCAGCGTATCGGCGCCCTCCTCTTCTGAGGACGCGTAGCGAACCGGGCGTCGTAGCACAGACCACTCGAGCCCTGCGGCTTGTCGCCATTCATCGATTGAGGCGCCGTGCCTGACTTGCTGGCCAAGACCGTGCCACGGCTTTTCTCCTGCCCACGCCATTTCAGCGCGACCGAATTCATTAATGGTGAGTTGATGCATAAATGTTTTCCAGTTGTTACGCGGGCAAAGCCCAGAGTAAAAAAAAGGCGGTGCACCGTTTCTGGTGCCCGCCTGGTTCATTGATTGCTAGGGTGTAGGTAGTTCGTAAAGACTCAGTGCAGCCGGACCTGTACAGATCCGGGAGTGCACAATGCACGTAGCAGCGGATGAAGCACCGTGCGACGTTGTTCGAGTCGGGAACCGCCAACGCAGTAATCGATCAGATCGAGTCGACTATTTGTCACGACCGTCCCATAGACGAAATGCGCGTTGGAAGTCTTCCGGTGAAACTGGAAAACACGCGCTTCGTCATGATCGAACTGGGGGGATTGCAGGATGGTGCGCGCGATGAAATCCGGATATTCGAACTCGTACCGCGTTCGAAGCTCGCGAAGGTCACGCTGTTGTAGCTGCCCGACGTCGAAGGCTAGACCGGGGGCATTGATCGGGTCGCTGAAACGATGCCTCGGCGCCACAAATTTCGTGAGCTGGCCCGGACCAACGACTTCTCTTACTTGAATGACTTTAAGGATTCGCTCGTACGAGCGATTCCCAGTATCAGGAACGGAAATTTCCATTTCGCCCTCTCTTTTTTCACTTGATGCCGCCAACGCGACTGTTTAGAAAGAGGACGCCCATCGCGCAGATGGGGTGACAAATTATACATCGGTCTTTCGCTTTTACGTGTCGAGTAAGGTGCGGAAAAGCGATCCTTCGAAAGGCTCAACGCCCGAATGTTTGGGCAATTTTCGGGTGCATTTGCTTTCGCTAGAATGGCACGACAATTACAGAAGGAAACAGCACGGCAATTGTGCCCTGTGTATTTTTGCGAGGTTATTTTGAGAAATCCGCTTATGCCTATTGTGATGCTCGGGTGGACAATTCGCGCGGTGGGCGTGTTTGTTTGGCTGATAGCCTTCGCTCAACTAATTTACTTACATCACATTACCGGCGCATCCTCAGAGATTGACAAGCTAACGTTTGTGGCCGTCGTTGTGCCGATGCTCTTCGTCTTGCCGGGCTACTTCACTGCATGGAAGTTCTTGCTGGCCTATAGCATGGCCACGGTGGGTGCTTTCATGGTCGTCTTTGTCGCACACGGCCCGTTCCTCGGGATGTTAGGGTACTGGCTTGTCTGGACGCTCCTTCTGTCCGGACACCCGCAAATTTATCCGGTGTTGTTCGGCGATGATGCGGAGGAGCAGGAATCAGGCGCGAAGGGCACTCCAGCGCAGCCCATGGGCGCGGCGGCACAACCTAAAGCGCCAGTTGGCGCCCCGACGCCCGCTGCCGCGAAGACCCAAGCGCCCCAGGGGAACCAGAATCAGCGGCCGCAGCCGCAGCCGCCGACGCCTGCGTATGACTTCGCGGATTGCATGAGCAAGCCCCGGTATAAGTACGCTGACGTTGTGGGGATGGCCGAGACCAAACAGCGATTGCTAGCCGCAGCGAAGGATGTCATCGCCGCCCGCGCCAACCCGCGCAACGGCATTCTTCTGTTCGGCGAGCCGGGCAACGGTAAAACGATGTTCGCAGAAGCCTTGGCAGGCGAGCTGAAGGTCCCATTCTTCGCCATCGCTTACGGAGACATCGGCTCGATGTGGGTCGGGGAGCCTGTGCAGAAGATCAAGGCAGCGTTCGCTGCGGCACGCCGTATAGGATTCGGTGTGTTCTTCATCGACGAATTCGACTCTTTCATCAAGGAACGAAGCGGTCCGGGCTCGCACCACATGGATCGGGACTTGACGAACACGATGCTGACCGAGATCGTCAACCTTCGCGGCACAAAGATCGTGCTCGTCGCCGCGACGAACCACCTCGACGATCTTGACGGCGCAGGTATCCGCGAAAAGCGGTTTGATTTCAAGGTCGAAGTCCCGGCCCCGGATCAGGAAGCCCGTCAGGCAATCCTGCGCCGCGCCATCGGCAACAGCGTCGGTTACGAGGCGGCAGATACCGAGGTCGTCGCAACACTGGCGGCGCGTTGGGCCGGGTATAGTGCCGCGCGACTGACGGCGGTTGGCGAGCAGATCGGGGATATGCGTCGTAGTGGCGAGTTCGCTGGCAAGCTGACGTTTGAGATTGGCATGCGCGCTTTGCGGTTGATTCAGGGACGCAAGGGCAAGCTCCCCGAGACGGTGAAGGCCATCGACGAGATCTTGATGCCAGACATGTCGCGCAACGCGCTCAAGGATCTCGCGTTCAAGATGAGCAACGTCTACTCGCTCGAGCAAATCGGTGGACGCCTGCCCACGGGCCTTATCTTCACCGGCCCTCCGGGCACGGGCAAGACTCAGGCGGCCATGGCGTTGGCAAAGCAGGCCGACTGGGCCTTCCTCAAGATCACCGGTGCGGAAATCGCGGCGCGTCCGGAGGCATGGGACAAGCTGTATCGCACGGCATGCGACATTCGCCCGGTCGTGATGTTCCTTGACGAAGCAGACGGCATTCTGCGCGATCGCCAGTACTCGGGATACGGCATGCTGACCGAGAAAATCCTGACCACGATCGACGGCGCCGGCGGCCGTGTACGCGACGTCCTGTTCGTCGCGGCAACGAACCACTTCGATCGCGTCGACACTGCTGCAGTCCGAGGCGGACGCTTCGAAGAGAAGATAGTTTTTGATGTACCGAAGGCCGAGGACATGCAGACGTATATTCGCGCAAAGCTTGCCTCTCTTTCCGGCTGGGCAGTCGGCGTTTCCGTGGAATCAAGGCTCTTCAGCAATCTCCAGGGTGCCTCGGTCGCTGATGCTGACGCAGTAATTCAGAAGGCTATTGATGCAGCTGCCGTGCGGCGACTTCGTGACAATACAAATGATATTCGCGCCGAGGACGTCGACCAGGCTGCGAGCTCGGTCCTTCGCGCTCCTGGCGGCAGCGCGTAGAGGCATCCCGGCCCGCATAATCAGTCAGGGCATTTCCTTCACTTTCACAAACGTTTTAGCTATGAGCACAGCGAACAAAGAATCAGAGCCCACAACCGGCGGGCGAGCCGTGATCACCCTCGACACACTTTTGCCTCAGATCTTGAAGCGTCTCTACAACCCAAAGAATCCTAACGAGACTCACAAGGAGGCCGATGTTCGTGCCGTGTTGCGAAAAATGCAAGTCAATATCAGTGGCAGGGACCTTAGCCTGCTCATGCTGAAATTGCGCCGCATTCCCATTGAGCCGAGCGCTGAGATGGTGGACGCGGTGGCGGCTCGACTCGGCGGCCGTGACCGTAAGCCACGGTTCGTCCGTCAAGCGGTCAAAGAACTTGGGTTGAAGCTGAGCTACCGCGAAATGATCGGCCTGATCTGCAGGGTCAAGGAGGTTCGTATTCCTTCTTCGCAGATCAGCCATCAAGTGATTGACGCGGTCAGCGATAAAATGGACGCGGCTCCCGTTTCTCGCGACCGCGTGGTCGCTGCCCTGTCTTCGCTTGGACTCAGGGTGAAGCGGGATGAACAGATGAACCTTACGCGAGTGTTGCGCGATGCCCAGGCTGGCAACACCGTTCGCGTGACAACAGAAACGCTCAACTTCGCCCGATTTCTTTCCAAGAAAACCGGCGCGAACGTGGAAACAGTAGTTCGTCGTGCCCTGATTGACAGTGCATTTGGCATGCTTGACCGGGGGAACCTACGGTTCGACGCCCGCGGCCGGGATAGTCGGTCACTGACGGGCCTGCGCATGGCGCTTCAAACCATCGCCCCCGAGGCCCAGGATCGAGAAATTGACACGCGCGCTTGACAGGCTCAGCGCGGCGCGGCGCGCAACGCTTTGTCGAGAACATGGGTCATGCTCTCCATCCCACCGGCGGTTGCCGGTGTGACAATCCATCGGTCGTGAACCGCAAGCGCGGGGACGGCAGAAAGGTCCAAGGCCCGAAAAGCTGCGTCTCCCCCGGCGATTCGGGTCTCCATGTCCGGTGAGTGAAAGGCCGCCAGCAGGACTGCGGGCGATAGCCCCTCCTTAGCGGCCCATGAGACAATCTCGGCATCCGATGCGGGAAAATCAGGCGAACGTGCGACGGTCTGAAACACATCTTCCTGCACCCTGGGTATCGCACCCATGCTCTCTAGTGCGTAGAAAAGCGCGGCTTCACGCTTAAGCTCTGGGCGCCCACCAGTAACCGGGATGCGTGTAAGTGCGTTTCTACCATCCTGTGCGCCAGCGTTCTTCGCCCAGGCTTCAAGCGAGGGCTCGAAGCTTCGGCAATGCGGGCAGCTATAGTAAAAAAAATCTTCGATAGCCTGTGCCGACTGCGCATCGGCAGTTCTCAGCGCAGTTCGATGGACTGGAGCAAAGCCATCCTCCGTTTGACCGTAATCGCCACGCGGTATTAGCCATGTTGTGACCCCGGCAGCGATGAGCACCGCAATCGTTGCGCCTACAACGGGAATTGTCCAGCCAATGGTTTTCGAACTCAACTCAAGCCTCAGGAGCGATTGACGACTGCCGATTCTGCCCCACACCAGACGCTCACTTCACCACGAAAGGCGGCGCGGTAACGCATAGTTTCGACCTACGTGCCCTTCGCGTGCATACAAATCGAAACGCCCGCCGCAAGCCCCGTGAAGAGCCCCGTGGCTTAAGCTTGATGGCTCGGATGAGATAACTCTCAGGGGAGCCGCTGCTAAGCGCGTGTAGGTTCGCGAAAGGCGAGCCACAAGCCCCCCGCCGCGTCGATTGAGGGCGCTTGGTTTTACAATACGGCGGTCGTGTGGGAGTTGCGTACGCGGGGGCAAGCGTGCGGGGCAAATCTCGGAACGCTTGATTTCTGCACCGGCGCTGGACGAGAAGTTCCAACCTGGACAGTTGCGCGATGTCCGTTATGGTTCAAACTCGACTGCGTATGGCACCCTTGTGGCACCGCCTCTGGCAATGGCGCATCGCCACGCGCGTTCGCGGCGTGGTGGATCGATGGACTTCATCTGGAGGAACTGACGTGATTGTTCGAATATTGGGCGGCCTGCGATCGCTCTGCGCTGCTCGACAGCGCTCCCCTCGACCGGCGCGGAGCCTCGCCGTGCGAATAGCGGTCGTCGCAGTGACAACTGCCATCGTAGCGGGGGCGCTTGTGACGTCACTCGCTGTGTTCTGGCGCGCAACCGGCACCCCCACAGAGCTCGACGCGTGGTTCGCGGGATGGCGGGACCTCACCCTCATTGTGGTCGCTGCCAGCCTCCTGCTCCTTGCGTTCGGTTCGATTCGTCTCGTACGTGGCGTCCTCGGACCATCCACGCGTCGCCGGCGCGATCGGTAGGTCATTACAGGACGCAGCCCTGCGATTCCGAGAAGCCAGTTTATGAAAGTCCTAAATTGCTATGACTTTGGCGGGAAACGCCATTTTGTGCGTTTAGGGGGTGAAACATCCCGCGCTGATGCCGTATCTCTTTATAAAGGCTGCGCAAATGGCACAGTTGGCTACGAGGTAAATTTTGATGTACAAAGACGCGTTTGAATTGCCGCACGACCACCATTCGGACGGTTTGCGATCGCTTGCCCTAAAACTCCTACTTCCCGTCCCCGGGTCGAGCGAAGATGGTTTGCAAGAGCGTGTCACCCTCATTCTCGTGAGCGAGCACCGCCTTGACTCTGAGCGCGTCGCCGCGACGCTGCGCGCGGCGTATGTGAAACACGGGCACGTGCGGACAAAGGCGCCGGCGAACGCTCCGATCCTGAGCGAGAGAATGCAGCGCTGGTCGTGGCGCATGGCGGTTGACGGCGTGCGTTCCGCTCAAGCGCGGGCGTTGCATACAGCTCAAACGGAAGTCTGGTTGAACGACGACGAGGGGACGAACCGCCCCGTGCTGTGCCAGATATTCGCTCGTGATGCGCGCAAAATCCCCGAGTTACTCAACGCGGCCAACGCCCTGACTTCCATAGCCACGGACGGTCGCAGCAACTTGCTTTAATGACATCCCGGAGAGGGAGGCTCCATGGAAGCGCGTATAAAAGCGACCTCTAGCGGTGCCGAAGCAGCGTTGTGCGTGGATCTTAACCGGGCAACTTACTGAGGTCAGCGAAACCTTCTATCCGATGCAAAATGCGCCACCCTGAAGCAACAGTTAGCACGATTGATAAAGCTGGTTTTGCAAGTTAAGTGATCGCGAATGAATTTGTTTGCAAAGCAAACGTTTGCGCATGATCGTTTGATGATTTTTTGCCTGAGGGCGAGATATCCCCGTATCGGGTGCGGGGTGGGTCCTGGGTGGGTCCGGGGTGGGTGCGGCTGCAGCGAAGTGCACGCCGGCGGGGTCGAGTAGACGGTAGATCGCGCCAGAGTCGGCCCGCGCCTTAGGTCAAACCGAATGCCTCAATGTGGATGACGAGACCCGGTAGGGAAAACAGCTAATCCGTCAGAAGTTCCTGTCGCAGCTTTTCGATTCCGCGCTTATGAAGTTCCGTGGCCCTGCTATCACTGACATTGAGTCGCGCGGCAATTTCCCGATTCTTCAAACCCTCGAAATACCGGAGTTTGATTACCTCGAGATCCCTTTTGGGAAGCAGGGAAAGCGCTTCGACAAGTCTTTCGAGCTGCTCCTGCGCGAGGAAGGTATCGAGCGCGCTTTCGGTGAACTCTGTCAGCCCTTCTTCCTCGATCGCTTCGCTTGAAAAGATGACGACGTCACGGTGCAGGCAATCGAGCATGGAGTACATCTCACCGATGGCGAGGCCCATCTGTTCGGCCAGCTCAAGGGTCGTCGGCCTGTTGCCTGTCCGAGCGGTGACAGCATGCGCAGCCGCACTGACTTTGGCTGCGTTCACCCGCTGGCTGCGCACCCGCGGGTCGTCTCTTCGAATATCGTCGATGATTGCACCGCGAATGCGCATCATGGCGCGCGGAATGAAGGTCTCGACGTTCATGGTTTTGTTGTCTCGCGCGTACTGGATGAGCTCCGTCCACGCCGTTTGCGTCCGGTCGCTGGCTGCCTCGCTGCGTAGGCCACAGATGCGCATCACTTCACGAGATATCTTGTCGGCAAACAACGCGTAGATGCCGTCTCGGCCCAAAGTTCCAACTGTTTGATTCATGTTCTGTTCGTGGTCCGCTATTGTCATTGTTTGACGTCTTGCCGTAAGTGGCCCGCCGAACTCGGCTGCTTGTTGACTTGCCAAACCGCTAAAACACGCACTGGGCTTTACCCCATGCGACCTCCACCTGCTGGCCCAATCCGATGCAGTGGGCCGACACCCCGGTCACAGGCGAATATCTCTCAAGGTTCCCATACTATCAATTCTTGTCCAATCGCAAACGATTGTCACGCAAAAAATGAGTGAATTTACGACCACTTTTGATTTTATGTGCTGATCGAAAACGCGCACAATGAGGCGAAAATTCACTAAATTTTCTCTAAAGACCATATGCGACAACGAAAAAAAAACACTCCGCAGACCGTGCACCATCATCACTATTACGGTGGGCGGCGACGCCCCCGTACCCGGGTAGCCAGGCTATTGATCACAGTTTGCATCGTGCTCCTGGCATACCGATCGTTCAGCCACATCATTGCTGGATCGAGTGCCCACTTTCACACGTACTAAGGTATTTCAATGACTAAATGGACCGAGTCTCCCCTGCGACAAAACGACATTCTGCGCTCAGGATGCGGTCACGATCACGGGCGTATGGCGCCGATTTCATGGGGTAGTCTGGTGTTTTGGGGGTTGGTTGCACGACGGGCTATGGCACTCGGACGCAACGTAGTCGTTACCGGCTCTGCTGATTCCGGTGCCAACGTTGTGTTGGCCTTCTTGCGCGGAAAAACGCTCGGCCCGAGCGGGAGTGAACGTCAATCCGAAGGGCGTTATGCACCGTCTTTCGAGGAAATTCAGGGCAATGCGCCGCTCAAGATCGTGGGCCCGCGTAGCTTTGACGCGCAGGCTTTTCGATCGATCATGTTGCACCTCGGGGAGCAAGGGCGGCCATTTGCACTTGCAACCGTTAGTCGCCACAGCGAATGGCTGCGGCGTGAGTTGGATGTGTACGCAACCGGTCTGAACGCACGCGGTATCTTCTGGCTTACGTTGAAGTAATTAAGGAACACTCCCTGTGCTTTAACGTCATGCGGGCCCCGTGCTCGCAGTAGATCTATCGATGGGCCATCGGGCACGGTGGCATCAAATTCCGCGCCCGGCGCATCGTCCAATATATTTCGCCTGCACCTGATACAAAATACGAAGCGAAGGCATAGTAAACCGCGTGACGAATGGAAGATTTCATTGCGTAAGCAATGAAATACTTTGCGGGCTCATTTAATACGAATCGCTGCAAATAATTACTACTTATTTCAACCGGGTGTGCCACGAGAAGCGCGGCATGCAGCATCACGCTGCCTAAATCGAGCAAGGAAAGTAAGGCAAATACAATCGCGGCTGCAATGCTCGTCTGACATGCAAAGCTCAGCAGCCGGATCTTCCCGCGGATACCACGGAAGTAGATTTTCAGTTCCCAAAGCGCCTTTTGCGCGGATGATTGCCAATGAAACTTTGGTAGCCCGCTTCTCGATTGGTGTGGGTTTGTCAGTGGGTTGTCCATGTTGGTTTTCGGATTTAGCGGATAGAAAGCTAGTCGGAGTTCGGCGATACCAAGGTCTTCAGGAAATCACCGGCCCCATCAACGACGGTGGCCATCGCGCGGTTCAGGCGCTGACCGACGGTCGCGACCACCCCGCCGTCTCCTGACGTGTTAGATGCCGTGATCACCTCTTTCCACGTCAGCGAAGCGCTGCAAATCACCATCCCATTGACTCCGTAGGTCGCGGCCTCGCCGGGCACCTTGCACGCAGCTCCTGGGGACGCGGAAGGCAATTCGTGGGCTGCTACGCAGCCTGTGGCGGCTACCAAGGCTGCACCGCAGACCGCAGCATGAAGTCGGCCATATCGTGTAAGCAAGTTTCCTCCGCTGTGTAGGCCCTGCACGAATAGGGCATGAAAACCAGAATGATCGTCTGGCCGTCGCTTCGCATCGCCCCGAAAATGCCACTTGTATATGGCACTTTTCGATTAGCCCATTTAACTTTCGATTCACTTACTGCCGAATTTCCCCCTAAATCGGCCATCACTGAATCTATTTCTATCGCAGAAACAAGCATTTAAATCGACGGGCGTGCTTGCTTCGGTCTAGCACGCGAAAAAAAAGCTGTGCGCTGGGGGGGCGCACAGCCAAAAAAAGAGAGGTCCACGAAAATACACGGCACGCCCTCAAATTCGGTTGGGCTTGCCAGTGATCATCTTGCCATTCAAATTTCAGTGTTAGTCAGCGGAAAGCATCGTGCGGTTTCCCTTTATTCAGTCGCAACGCGTTTGCACTCTCAATTTCCCGCTGTAGCCGCGGGATATGAACCATTCCGTTGAGGGCTTTCCATGGCGCGATCAAGCCGTCTGCTTTTTTACCCTCCTCTCTCTGTGCATCAGCTTCTTCCGAAGCGCGGTCGAGGAAAGAGTGGTGTGTGACGGTCTGCGCGTGTTGATTTCCACTGTTCATTACTCTGGGCAGCCTTTCTCCAGCGAGCCTCCCGAGAGGCACGAACAGGGAACCACTGGTTGTTTGCCGCTCCAGACGGCGTGCCAACGCGCGCACGAACGCAGGAGCGTGCATGCGAGAGACAGCTTCGGCGACGACAGTCCCGTCAACAAGCGCTACGCAGATCCACAGTGACGATCACTCGGGCTGCATCGTTGGCACAGCGGTCCTGAATCGCAGTTTGCAATTAAAGCAGCTAGCGAAGCTTGATTGGAAAGACTTCCATTCGAGTTGTGAAGCTCATACATTTACAAAGGAATACCAATGAATATGACGATTGATTATTTTGTCCCGTTACATCAAGTTTGTCTGCGAATTGACGGTCACTCCGAAAATCGACGCGCGTTGGCTCGCGAGGTCGCCTTACGGTGGGGGGTGCGTCGTCCAGGGGATCGAGCGGCCTTTGACTGGGGCGCCTTGCCCAGCGCTGCCGCGCGTGGAGCCGCTTTCTCGTTGGGCACGCCGCGTGGTACGTTAGCCGTGTTACAGGGAGCCGATAGCGGGCTCTGGCTTATGCGACGCGAGGTCCGTGACCGGAGAGTCGAGGGGCGCGTCTGGCGTCACGAAATCTTCGTGTCTGACGACAGTCGTTCTGACATAGTCGGGGTTCGTACAAGCGTCGCGTTCGGCAAGAACACAGTCGCGCCAGACGCAGCTCCTTTTGTTGTCGCTTCGCTCGTTCGAAATTGTGTTCTGCGGGATGGGGCGGTGCGGTTGGACACACGCCCGACCATACCTGCAGCTGACGAGACCGCAGCGTTGCTCGAACTTATAGGCTCGCGTGACCGACTGCTGCCCGTTTTGGTGTTCAGCCATGCAGTGGATGGAGACGCGTCGCTCGACGTGAAAGCGTTGGCGCAAAGGCTCGCCGGTTTCGCCCACGTCATGGTTGCCGGCCCTGCCGCGGTGCGCACTGCTGTTGAGTTCAGGGAAGCACACTGTAAGGAGCACTTGCCGGCGGTCACGTTGTTCTGGCCATGCACGGCGGCGTGGTCTGGTGCCTCTCTCGTGCGGTGGTCAGGAGCGGATGTGCGGGCCGAAGGGTTTTTCCTGAGACTAGGGACGGGAGTTCTTCGAGCCTCATGCGGCACCGCGTCGAACTGGTTTGGCGCGCTCGCAGATCGCGTATTGGAATGAGCTGGCGGGCGTGGTGCGTCGAACGGGCCTTACCACAAGTTTGCGGCCGCGCCAGCTTGAAAATTTGCGTTCCCCTGCCCACATTCCGCGGTGGCGGCTGCGGACACGGACTTATACTCAGTCGCCATGAGACCTACGGCACTCGAACAGCTTCTGGACTATACGTTCAGCGATCGCTCGCTTTTCGAGCTGGCATTGACCCATCAATCTGCATCGTCGGATAGAAACAACGAGCGACTTGAATTCCTCGGCGACTCTATCCTGGGCGGCTCGGTCGCTGCCCTGCTCTACGAACGCTTCCCGCTACTTTCTGAAGGCTGGCTATCGCGGATTCGCTCGAATCTCGTGCGTGAATCGACTCTCCATGCGATTGCGGTTGCGCTAAAGCTCGGCGACTCTTTGCGCATGAGCGACGCGGAAGTCAGCGCGGGCGGCCTCGCACGACCGGCACTCCTTGCTGACGCCTTCGAGGCGCTGCTCGGCGGAGTGTTTCTCGATGGCGGGTTTCCTCCGGCCGAGCGCCTCGTGCGACGCGTCTATACGCCGATCCTCGACACGATCGACATCCGTCACTTCGGCAAGGACCCCAAGTCCCGCCTCCAGGAGGTGCTGCAAGGCCAGCGCCTTCGCGTGCCCAATTACCGTGTCCTCGCAGTCAGTGGTGCCGGCCACCATCTCCGCTTTGATTCTGAATGCGTGGTCGAGGCCTTGCGGTTGCGCACGATCGGCTCAGGATTGTCGCGCCGGGCCGCCGAGCGCGAAGCAGCTCAGCGGATGCTCGCCGTTCTTGAAGGGCGAACGGCCACTCCTGCGAGCAATAAAGCGCGGGCATAGCCGGCTTAGCCTATCCATGCCGCACGAGTGGATCTAAACGGAAAGGCGCATGGTTACGCTGCGGCCTTTCCTCTCCAACTGGTTGGGTATTGCCGAGTATCGCCGCGGCAGGCTTTGAGCGTCCTCCGAAGTGGCTGTGCTCAAATGCACCACAAGCAGCGATAGATGGCACGCGCACATTCCCTCGTATGCGCGCGAGCCACGACAAGACGCGTCGCATCCAGCCAAGCTGTGCCTTTTCAGAAGCGCTGCTTAGCGCACGAAGCGACGGTCGAGCAGCCAACGACTCGGCTGCCCGTCGCCGCTATAGTGGATCTCGCCCTGCAGGCACCCACCATCGTCGAAGTACTGCTCCCGGTTGCCGTAGTGCACGCGCTTGCTCGGCACGACCGAGAAAGCCGCAGGTGTGACTTCAACCAGCGGTCGCACGGGTAGACCTTCCGCCAGCACCTCACGCGCCCAAGCGTCGAGGTTCGCAAGGCTAGCGGCGTCGCGGCCGACCGCGCTTGTGAGATCGAGCGCGCACAAGAGCCCCTGCGAAACGTGTCCTGCCCCGCCGATGCGTTCGCGGACCTCTGCGCTGGTAGGCTCCGAGTTTTGAAAAAAGATAAGACTGCGCGGCTTTACACCCGCATCAGTCGGTACAGCAACAACCCACAACCTCTTCGATTCGTATTCGCACATTTTGGTTCTCCGTGGACTCGTAGTCTCGTCGGACTACTCGTGGGGCCTGCGCCCCGTGAAGGCTGGTGCCTTGACGGGAAGTCAGCGCTGAAGAACGTGCGCGAAAAAGATTTGCCATACGACATGCGCTTAACAGCGCTGCATGTGTATGGGCATTGCGATGAATGCGTTGATGTGCCTTGCGAAAAGCGACGGAGAAACGTCGTCGACCTACGCAGGAGCAGACTTTTGATTTGATGCCGAACTAACGGCGTGTCCGGATCATACTGGCAATAATCGATCTCCGACAAGCCACCGGAATATTTCCATTTATTTCACATCTCGCCGCAACAGTGCCGACGATCGCAACAGAACAGAAGATCCGGCTGAGTTGCAATGGGCAGGCAATCCTTGCCGTGCTACCCAAACAAGCACCGCACTGCATCGGACGCCAAACCTTGCGGCCGAACCGGAAGGACCGCTGTTGCGGCAGATCCGCAGCTGCGGTGGTCACGCCCTGCTTGGTGGGTTGCGCTATTGCGTGAAGGGCGCTAATCGCTAGGCAGGAGCCGACAAACATCAGACACGGGCGTTCTTATGACTTGGCGCGCTGTTTTTGGTGCTCTCCTCGTTATTTTCGAGGGCACCTCCAAAACATTTGAGACTCGAGCCGTAAACGTATGGATCGCCCTACTCCTTAAACACCATGTCGTTAGCTACCCCACTCCTGCAAGTCGTTCCTGCTCTTCCCCGCGGCAAGCTCTGGCGCTGTGGAGAGTGCCTCAGTATCACGCTGCCCCGCACAGGGCCTAGCGAGGAGTTGTCAATGGACGGCCAGCATATCCGTGCGTGGCAGAGCTGCTGCTGCAAAGCGCCCCTGGCGACAACGGGGTACGACGGCGCGTTGACGATCTGGGGTGGCTCCGAAAGAATCGCTGCCAGCCGTTGATCCGCAAGGCAGTTATAGCGGTGCTGGCACTTCTGCGCGCTTCATCGCGCTGCCCGGTTGGCGAACCTTGCGAATGCAGTCGTGTTGTACGATTCGCACCTGAATGATTTGATTGATTCCGTTGTCAACGGTTGGACGGAATCGATTCAAGTCGGCGCTCCTTTCGTCCAAGAGGTTTTTCCAAATCAAGGGGCTTTCTGCTATTGCCGACAAGAAGTAGCTGAATGAAAAAAGCCGTGCAACATCGCACGGCTTTTCTATTCAGCGACGGACGATCAGCGGTAATCGAACGTGCTTGCAACCTTCGTGATTTTCCACACGCCCGCAATCTTGCGCATGAAGACGACAACGCCGGATTGGCTCTTCGAACCGAACATAACGGGCACAACCGCAACGTCACCAATCATCGTGACCTGGCGCGGCGCAATGTGGCTCAACCAGTCCTGGTCGTCTTCGTCTTGCACCTTCAGGAAGTAATCGACGTCTTCCGGCAGGCGGTTGTGTTTGTAGTCACTGCGAAGTTTCGTGATCGTATCCTTGGCGACGTAATCCAGGATGCCCGGCTTGAGCAACGGGAAGGTCAGGTCTGCGCCGGTCTTCAGATACCACGTGTAGAACTCGCTCGCGCGTGATTCCGGGGTATCGGATGCGCCTGCTGCGAAGGCGTTGTGCGCGAAGGCAAGCACGCAGAAGGCAAAAATCGAGAGAAGACGCTTCATAGATCAGTCGTGACGGTAGATTTTGTACGGCGGGTGCGCGGTGCGGTACGCCTGGCCGGGATAGAACCCCTCAGGCCCAGGATGCGTTTGGCGGAAGTCTGAAATCCAGATATTCCCATTGAATATTGCCATGTGGCCAGCAGGGTGTCCGCTGATTGCTTGTATCACAGCAACATCGCCCTTGATCGGTGCGCCCGTAGCTTCGTAAAAGCCCGCCGCAAGAAGGTTAGGGCCGTAATTCCTCGCCAGTTCGGTAGCCGTGACAACTACACCACCGAATTGAATCGCGCGCCGAACGTATTTTGCGCAATGTCCCGTACTGGCAGGTGCTGCGTGATTAAGACCGGCTAACACAAGTCATCCACGAATCGAGAACAGATGATTGCAGCGGCGAGTTTCAGGAACGCGAGATGGATGTCGAGTCGACGTTCGAAGCGGATGCGAAGCTTGCCGAAACCGGCAAACCAGGCATGCGTGCGCTCGACGACCCACCGATGACGCCCAAGGCGCTCCTTGCTCTCAATGCCCTTACGAGCAATACGTGCCGCAATTCCTCGCCTGTGCAAATCCTGTCGACAGCGACGGATGTCGTATGCCTTATCGGCGTGCAGCTTGTCCGGTCGTTTGCGAGGCCGGCCATTCAGGCCTGGCAGCGCAGGAATTGCATCCAGCGTTGGCTCGAAGGCAATCGAGTCGTGCCGATTGGCGCCCGTCACGGTAATCGCCAGCGGAAGTCCCCTGGCATCTACGATGATGTGTCGTTTGCTGCCCAGTTTGCCCCGGTCCGTCGGGTTGGGCCCTGTTTGCGCGCCCCCCGGGGGCTAGGTACGCTGGCACCATCGATACTGGCTCTCGTCCAATCTATCTGGTCATGCTCGCGCATCTTGACGAGCAGCGCCACGTGCAGCCGCTCCCACACGCCTTCGGCCTGCCAGTCACGTAGGCGACGCCAGCAGGTCATGCCGCTACCAAAGCCCAACTCCTGCGGCAGGTCTTCCCATGCAATACCTGTGTGCAGGACATACAGAATGCCGTTCAATGCTGCGCGGTCTTCGACTGTGCGCCGACGACCGCCTTTGGGCGACGGCGTAAATACCGGAAGCAAAGGTTCCAGTGCTGCCCACAGTTCATTGCTGATTTTTCTTCGTGCCATGCCGCCAGGATACGGCTCTCATGCGCACATGTCCAGGTTGTGTTAGCCGGTCTAAACGCGTAAGCCGCAGCAGTAGCGCCACTGTATGCCATTTGAATAATCCCAATAAAACAGAGTGGCGTCTATGTAGCAGATTTTTGCAAACGTTGATTCGGCTGTGTGCAATACCAAGAATTCCTTCGATCGCAATTTAACCGCCCGTCCCGGGGTTATATGTACCTGTCTGTGGATCGAAGGTTCCGCCACCGGGGACGCTCGGGTAAAACGCGCCCGTTAGCGGATTCACTGAACCGCCAGGGACGCCAGGATAAAACTCTCCACTTTGCGCGTTAAGCGTGGGGTGACGGCAGCTCCAGCTTGCGTCTTTACTGTCCGGAGCGACAATGAGGCGTTTCCCTCATCGGAGTTCCGTCTATGCGCCGCTCTGCAGTTGAGACCTTGCACGATCGGGTCGCGCCCGGTCGCTACGCGTCGCGCGTGCGCTCGACCCTCGTGTCGAAGAAGAAGTACCACGTTCAAATCGACGACGAGCTTCGGTTCGTGATCGAAGGTGATGACGAGTGGCCTGCCCAGTGGCAACTGTTCGCCGCGGTCGACGGCGTACGTGCAGGCCGCTATCTGACGCTCGAGTCAGAGTATTGGGATGTCATGGAGCAGCTCGAGCGAGGATGCTTCTGGTTGCCACCGGCCGAAGTTGTGCCTAAATCGCGAACGGCGAGCGTCGAGTCGCGTGTGACCCGCCATCCTCTGCCGCAGTACCTCTCTGATTAATGCGGCTCCTCCAGCGAACACTGGGTCGGCTCTGCGTCACCCAGAACGCGCTGTAAGCCGCCATACGCTCCTCGAGTGTGGTTCGACGGGCGTGATCTGGTTCAGGCGTGCTTCAGCCTCTTTGCGGTTCATTCCATACGGCAGGCGGGCATCCTGACTGTCCACGGCATCCTGCAAGCATTCGCGTACCGCCGCCTGCTCCTTTACCCGGTCTTCGAGTTGGCACGTAAGCGCCAGGCCGGCGAGCAGCGCGCGGTCCCGGTCAGGCATTTGCATCAGGTCGGGCCAAACCAGTTCAAGGCGCTCGCGAGCCGCGATGCCGTCATTCGTTCCGGAAAACCGGCCGAGAAAAGGTGCGGCGCCCACGATGAGGCTGACGCCAATAAACATTGCGATGCTGCGGCGGGTGTTGCCCATCTTGTTTCCTGCATTTCTCAAGCGCATGCGCGATTGAGCAAGGTGTTGTCAATAACGGCGCGTGCTTCCATCGTTGTAAAGCTGTATCCATTGAGGATCTGAGCGAGTCTGTCGTTTGACGGCTCGTCCAAACTCACGCACTCGAACAGGATTCACTGCGGAGTGCCTTGCCGAACCTATAGGTTCGGAAGCCCACTCGCCATCCAGCAGGATGGTATGGGGCAAGGTTGCGGCTGGAGTATCACGTAGGCAGGAGCACTTGGAGCCGGCCTGACGTGGCAGCTCGACGTTTCGTCGATTAGCCCACCATCTCCCGGCTTTCCCGATGGTCATATACAGGCCGAAGTTTCATGTTCGGGTTCAGCGTATGAATCGTGTGGATGCCGTCTTCATCGAGAGTGTTGATAGACATCGTGTAGTCACCGTTTGAGAGCGCGCGCCCGGCTGTGCCGCCTGCGCGCTGCCGATCGAACGTGTCGTACGACAGATGCAAGGCATTGCGATACGCTCCGCTGACGAACACATAGCCTCGAACGCCATGTGGCGGCAGTTCGCTGTCGAGCGTCAACCCCAGCTCGCGAAGCCACGTCAAAAGATTCTCCCGCTTGTTAAAGGCGGTGTGTGCGTAAACAGGCCCCTGCCGAACGAGGTACCAATAGCCCATGGTTCGACCGTGGCCAAGCGGATCAAGGGTTACGACATTGAGGTTTTCGTGGAGTCTAACGACTGGCAGCAGCACGTCGCTCGGGACAAAGGACTCTTGATTTCGGTTCATGGGATTTTCTCCTTGTAGCCTCAAAGGCCATTTGATCAAGGGGAACCCGCATGGGATTTCCGGTCAGCATGGACGGGAAATCCGAATTGATGCCACAAGGGCGCTGAAAACTTAGAAGGATGCCGATTGAACGGCTGCAGCGAATATAGCACGGCCGTGGCACTGCCTCCAGCCCGCTGCGGTTGAGATGGGCTGTCCACTATCATTTCAATCTGTTTGGCTTGCTCAAACTTCAGGGCATTCAACTAGTCGGCGTTCCTCGCCTGCACACTGGACCTGACGTCGATGCGATGCAGACATTGCTTGCGATACATCGACCAAAATTATTCTTTGTTAATACAGTGTTTCAGAACACCACTGCTACTAACATAGCGCCGCAGGTTGCATTTCGAATTTTACAACTAGCGCAACAGCACGATTTCTCTATTGTAGAAGATGATGTTTATGCAGACTTGCAACCGACTCCGACGCAACGGCTTTCTACATTGGATCAGCTCAATCGCGTAATCTATGTAAGTGGTTTTTCGAAGACACTTTCTTCTTCGCTACGGCTCGGATATGTCGCAGCACATGCTGATCAAATTCGTGATCTGATCGACGTGAAAACGTTAACGAGTATGGGCGGCACCAGATTAGCCGAAAATGTCGTCGCGACTCTTCTCGAACGGGGTGTCTATCGTAGGCACATGGAAAAACTGCGGCATAAAGTAAGCGACGCCTTGATGCGTACAGTCGACCAATTGCGGAGATCGGGCTGGGAAACGTACGAAGAACCATGCGGTGGAATGTTCGTCTGGGCCCGAGTGCCGCACATCGATAACTCCGCACGCCTTGTCGAACATGCAGCCAGGTTCGGAATCAACATTGCTCCAGGCGCCCATTATCGACCTAACAACCAGCCAAGCCCTTGGTTGCGTTTCAACGCGGCGTATATGCGTGAAGGGCAAACACCCACCTTTCTCGATAGTGCGGCCAACTTAGCCTGAAGGCAAGGTCCGTGAAGGTCAACAATCGATGGCGAAAGCTTTTAGTTCACAATTACCCACGGCCGCTGGGTCGTCGCCACATAAACATATGTCAAGAGAATGCGTGGCCGGAGAGCCTTGGGCCCAGTCTGAAACTACTGGCTCATTTACGTCTCGGTGCGTATGACCGGTGCCGCCAATCTGCAATCGAACTTCAGGCCCGGCCCTGCGCACGCGCTTGTGTCGGAGCCATTCCGTCCCAGAGACGTTGACTGTGGTCTGATGAATCATTCTACCCAGGCGGTAAGCCAAAGAGCATGAGTCAGTAGTCGACCACAGGCCGCCGTTCGACGATCAGGGGGACACCGTCACAGCGCATCGGACTGTGAAACTAACAAATTCACGTCGCGCCAAGCCAACCATTCCTTGTCGCTTTTAAGCGTGAAACGCGTTCAAGGGGCGAATCTGGGATGCTCAACACAAGCAACTGCTGCCGCTTCGATACACGGTCGCGTAATAACCTGATGCTCCGCCTCTTTTTATTTGTCAAGTTGCTTGTGCAGCCACGCTGAGCGCGTCAGTCGATTCTCGACCGCTTTACCGATTCGCACCGGGCAATCGCCCCGGTTCAGCACAGATCAATCGCCGATCTCCGCGGAAACACTGCCAATCAACGTGCAACCGCATTCGGTCCGATGGCCGTGTAGCGCCACACGCTTACCATCGATCGTAAAAGTTGGATGCGCTTCGATGATTTTGTTGACGCCATGCGGCCGCCCATCCGGATACTTTTGGGGACAATCAACCGCGTCATCCAGTCGCGCGATGTGCTTGCCGTCGATCGTATGAATTTCCGAACCCGAAATGACCCGGCCGCCATGAGACGTCTGATCGCCAACTACAATGATTTTCGATGGCATATTGCGCAAATCCCGCTCGCTATGCGTGCACGAGGCACTTAAAGACTCACACAAAACCCAGATTCTCGACACGTCGATCATCGCCATCGAACAACATGCGCCCCCAGAAAAAACCGCCTGGCACGTATTCACGGAAGTACGGCACGCGGAACCACGCACGACTGTCATGAATAAACTCATCGTAAAGCTGTATGACGATAGGCGCCTTTCTTAGCTTCTCGACAGCTGCATCCGAGGTATTTTCGGTCAAGAAATCCTTCATCACCGATCGCGGCTTGATGACAGCGTCGTTATAAATTGAAAACGGTGTCACCGCGCTGAACCGTGTAAGGAGATCCGGGTTTCTCATATACACCACTTCGGTCTCCGGCTTGTGTTTCGGCGTCGCCGGTGCCTTCACTGCGTAAGGCAAATCTGTCTGATGGTTGACTTCGGTACGCCAGCGTGGTGCCTTCGATAGATCAAGCCAAGTCAGCAAGAGACGGAACTCTTCGGCGGCCTCCAGCAAATCCGTCTTGTCGTTAGAAACCAGGTCGTCAGGGCCGTTGCCGGGCTTGGCCGACGATGGACTGGCGCCCGCCGCCTTTTCGGCATTAGCGTCCTTTTCTCGAGCGATTTTTGCGTCGTACGCCTTGAGGCTGGTTTGATAGCCGTCGATTTCCTTGCCAAGATCAGATGACGGAGAGACTGACGCAAATGGGTTCTCCACCGAGCTCATGCTTGCACCATTCATCTGCGCGACGACTTCGGAACGCTCACTCTTAAGCTGCTTGATCTTCTCGTCGCTGTCATTCAGACGATCGGCGTCCTCGCGCACCTGCTCGCGGCTCTTGCCGCTTTCGGGGGCGTTTTTGAAGAAAGACTGCTCCGTCACGTAGTCAGGCGTGCCAATGCGAGCGCGCAGCGTTCGCCATGAAAGCATCTGCCCCATTCCAAAACGCATGGCCTGCTCAACCGTCTGGATAGCTGGAACGGATTCCAGCCAGCCGTTAAACGTCTTGATCAGACCGCCAGACAAGTCGAATAACTGCGTGGTCGACTTGAGCATTTCCTGAGGTCCGCCAGGAAACTGCATGGGAACGCCCGCGCGCAGCGCTTCGATATACATGTCGTGCAACGTGATCTGACTAAGCTTTGCGGAATCGCCCGCGAAAGCTTTACCTTGCTCGCGGGGGCCGTAACCTCCTCCCACATCAGAGTGAACACCGGGATACGCAACTTCCAGCAGCCGGTCCTCTTGCCCTGGATAGACGCCTTTTATGCGGATCATATCCAGAGGGAAACTCATTCGCTGTTCGTGTATCGAGAAAAAATGCACGCAACGTCGAACCGAAGCAGGAACGTTCAGTTGTCCATCTGACGTCCATTCCCAATGGCCGTCGAGCTTGCTCAACGGAAGCACGGTTCGGGTCGAATCCGGCGGGCCAACCGATGCGACCGTATCAAAAAGTCCGAGGAAATTGACCTCATAGTCGAATTCGCCCGCGATCTTCCCGCCCGGCGACCAGACATTTACAAAGCGCGAAACGAATGCGCGCGCTTCTGCCGCTCCGCGAGAAAAGCCAAATACATTGATCCACACCTTGCGGATAGTCTGATTACGGCGCGACTCGTCGCGCGCCTGCTTATGCGCGGCTCTTAAGGCTGCGAGGCGAATGGGAAGATGATTCGGTGCAGACTTATCGCCTGTGAGTGCACGGCATGCAACGCAAGAATCCGCATCGGTCATGAATCGGCCGATTGGTGCATTGGTTATCGCGTTGTAGATTGCGTTGAGTACGCGCGTGTAACCCCACGCTACGCGCATGGAGAAACCCGCCGCAAAGCCTTTACCCATAGTCGAGTACTCGTCCTCACCAATTTGCGGAAAAGGTGTGCCGACGCCGTTAATGTAGAAGCGGTACATGCCAAATCCGTTCACGTCTGCCGCCGCATCGAACAAGCGCGCGATGTTGGTCTGACTTTGTCCGTTCGCGTCCCGCCAATGATTATCGGTCGCGTCGTTGTTATTCGTGCCGTCGAAGAAAATACTAATATGAAGCGTCTTCGGGCAATCCATTTTTGGAGGCAAGATTTTTGGAAGTCCCTCGCCCCAGGCATCCTTTGCGTCGCCAAGACGACCGGCTTCCGGCATCCGTTTCGGCCATTGAATTACGCTCATTTTCCTCCCTCCTTCACGGATGGCGTCTCCGCCCTATCGACAGTTTCCTGCAACCGCCGATCATAGGCAGCGGCAGCTTTATCACGCTCGCGCAGCGCTTGCATTTGCGCATTCGCCTTTGCATCTAGCACGCCCTGAACGATATACCGATCACTACGGGCAGGCTTGTCCAAAGGACTGCCGTCGTCCACGCGCACGCGAACCCGGTCGTCCTCAAGAAACTGCACGATGAAGTTATATTGCTTCGGCCCGTAGGGCGGTACTTTCGCCGTGGCTTCGAGCCATTGGTCGCCGCTACGGTCGTCGTCGTAAGGGTGAGTGTCTCGCCTCCAGCGAACATGCACCGTCATGCCGTCATGCCACTTCTGCGGAACGTAAACGCAGCACATATCAGAACCGCCACCGCTCGGCTCGCCGGTCTTGCTGACCGGTGCGAGATTCGGGCCGCCCCCGCTTCTTCCTTCGGCATCCGTGATGGAAAAAGTCGCGACGCCATACGATGCGTAATTCAATCCGCTCACTGACGCCGGATTTTCCCCGGTATTAACGACCGGCACCGATGACGTCGCGGCATCCGTCTGCGCCACATCCGGATGACAGCCCACCAACAGCAGTCCCAACGCGAGCGCGGCCAGCGATCGCAAGGGAACGCTTGCATCCTGCACGCCGCAGCGCACCAGAACATCCTTCATGAATTGAATCAATTTACTTCCTCGATCAGTTTTCTGACTGGCATTGGGCCGGTGTAATCTGACGCGCGATCCATAACGGCGCGTACGGCTTCGGCTAGCCAGCTACGCAGGTGGATTCGGCCTGCGCCGCCATGCGCTCCCGTGTTGCCTGCGCGCGCTTGAGTTCGTCCCACACGCTGGATGGAAGGCGTCCTATCACCGCCAGATAGGCTTCGCCAGTTTCCCTGCGCTCCTGTAGCGCGGCGCGAACGGCAGGCTCGTCGTCGAATTCGAGGCCGTAAATACAGGTATGACGACAGAAGTTCAGACGATCCACGGCGTCCGCGATTCCCCATTCGTTCGCGCGCGTGTAGCGGGCGAGAAAATCGGTGTAGCGCGTGTGATACAAAGCGTCATCAGGCATCACACCGATCTGGATCAGCGACGCCAGTAATTCATCGGCTTCCGTGTGTGCGCCCAGCGCGTCGAGATCCGCCTGATGGAACTCGATCATGACTGATTTACAGATGCGGCCAGGCTCCTCGGCTTCATTGTCGATTGTGCACCACGACTCGTGGTGACCGCGATAACGCCACCGATCGAAAGGCGCAATGAACATCCCCGCGATCTGTTCGCCCCATACGCTCAAGATCGCGCTTGTGTTGCGCGGATCGAAATATCGAACCAGGCCTCTCATGCCATCGCCAATATCGGCAAACAGAAAGGCGCGCAAATGCGTCGAGACATCATCGATATCGTAGCTGCTCCACACGAGCGATAAGCATGGTGAATACAGATCGATATGATCCAGCTCGTCAAACCACGACGCGTCGCGATCGTCGACTCGCGCGAGAAAAACCGATGCCGGTCCCAGTGCCTCCTCCGGCAAACCCTCGAAGACCGATTTGAATTCCGCTCCCGATTCTTCAAGCAGAACGTGAATACGCCCAGGACTCGCGGCCCCGTCGATCAGCGCGAATAACTGCGAACCGGGACGGCTTTCATGCGATGTCATATTCAATACCTCATGTTATACAGGGACAATCGCGGCGCCGCTTTTAGCCGCTTTGAGCATGCATTCGATACACACCGGCTTGGGCGAAAGATCCACTGGCTGCACTTTCGGTCCGGGCAGACTGTGCGATGACGCGTACGCCACGAAGTTTCCAGGCGTGCCGTGCTCGATACCGTTGGCGTCGAATTTTACATAGCTGCCGCCACCGTTGATCTGGACCTCGTGCTGGGCGCTGATTGTGACCTTGTCGGCTGTCACCGTCACATTGAGTTTCGCGAGCACGTTGATGCTATCCTTCAGCGCTTTCAGGTCGATGTCGCCGCCCGCTGCCACGAGCCGCATTCCGGCTTCATAGACGAACATGCGCAAGGCTCGCCGGGCACTCGCGAACAGGCCCCCGCCTGCGCTGATCGAAACGTGATTGCCGCTAGTAATCGCCGCCGTCTGCCCGCCGCTGAGGTGAATCTGGTCCGGTGTGCTCGCCGCGATGCCTGCAGGACTGGCAATCACGAGTTGCGGCTCCGTAAACTGTTTGAGCGGGCCACCGCCCGCGATCGCTTTGGCCTGCGTCTCGAGCGCCGAAGCAATCTCGTTCTGCTCGCCGTCCTGGGCCTCGGCCGATTTCGCGGCTTGCGCAAGGCCATTTGCTGTGTCGTGCGCCTGCGTGAGTTGCTGCGTTACCTCGTCCACGCTGAACGCATCGCCGCTGGCGCCCGAGCGTTCGTGAGTCGTGAGCAGCAGACCTTTCGCGCCACGCACGGCCGCGTTGCCGTCCGTGCGCAATTCCACCCCCTCGCCGCGCTTGTCCTGGCGGCCGTCCGGCTCTCGCACCCGTGTGAGATAGCCCATATGGAGGCCACTTTCGAGGTGATCGCTACGTAGTTGCGTCTGCACCTGCCCTGGCGTGTCGTCCTTGAGCCAGACGTTATTCTGCTGTCCGCCGAGCTCCTTGCTGACAAAGCCGGACAGTGCCTGTTGCGCTGGCAGACTCCACTGCGCGCGGTTGATGCCATTGCCCAGCCGCCCCGTCACCACCGGACGATCCGGGTCGCCGTCGATAAACGAAACAGCAACTTCGTCGCCGATGCGGGGCAACTGCAGGCCGCCGAAACCGCCACTTGACCAGGGCTGAACGACACGAAGCCAACATGAGCTTTGCTGGTCCGCGCGAGCGAGCCTGTCCCAGTGAAACTGCACTTTGACGCGCGCGAGTTCGTCCGTATATATCTCTTCTCCTGCAGGACCAACAACCGTTGCCGTCTGCAAGCGCATTTCCGGTTTGTGGTGTTCAAGCGGGCTGCGGAATGGCACCGTTTTGCGCTGCGCCTCAAACTCCGTCAAATAAAAACCTGCCGAACCATCCGGGTGAGTAACCGTCGATATGCCACGCGCGCCATGCATCTCCCGTGCAGCGTCCAATCGATTCTTCAGGCTGTGCGGAAAATCAGCCGTACTCTGTGAAGTCGGCAGATTATTTTCGATCAGCCACTCTACGTCGATCACGGCGAACTCGCGTTGACCAGCCGCGTCGCGACTGTGCGCGGGATGATCGTCGAGTTCGAACCAGCGGCCGGCGTCCAGGCCACGGATCGCGCCGCTGCCATGAAAGCGCTTCGCGCTCGACTCCCATTCCTCCATACGAATCTTCGACAGATGATCGCCGCGATCCTGCTCGTAATACGTGTAGGCGCCGGTGTACTCGTAGACTTCCGTTTGCTCCGGCAACGCGCCCTGATTGGGCAGCGTCAGCACACTCGTGCCCTTCGGGTTGAATAACGAGGAAGGGTTCTTATAATCGTAAGTACGAGTTGTCAGCGTCGAGCTTCGAAGCGTACGCGTGCCGCTCCATTGGACCAGCGCGTCGGTTTCGCTGCTCGCGCCAGCGCGATAAAAATCGACCGTCTGCGGCGCGAGCGCAGGTAACACCTCAATCCGGTCGGTGATGTTCAGCGTATGCGATTTTCCGTCGTCAGCCTGCATCCAGAAGCCAAAAAGCCCTTCTGATTCCATGAGCCGATGCACGAAGGTCCAGTCGTCCTCATATTGCGTGCAATAAGAGCGTGACGGAAGCGGCTTGGAAAGGGCGAATTTGAACATGCCCATGGCTTGGGGATGTGCATTGAATACATCGCTCAGAATATCGTCAGCACTCTTTTCCTGCCAGATGCGGGCGTCACTACGAAACTTGAGAAAATGCATCCATGAAGCGAAACCCAACTGATAACTTGTCACTCCGCCATCTGATCCAAGCCGTCGCGCCGTATGCACATATCCATTGTGAGGGCGGTACGATTTATCGGATTGCTGTAACCACAGCGTGACCGGTTGCGCAATCAACCGTTTCAATTCGATATCGCTGGAAGTCGAAACAACGTCGAGCGTAAACTCGAACTGTCTCCCAACCCGCGAGCGCCCCCAGGCCCTCACTGGCAGTAATACACTGCTGCCCGGCAGCGTGTCCAGTTTCAGCAAACGATCATGTTGCGCCAAACCCGACGTAATTGCTGTATAGATATCGCCCACTCCCATCTAATTCCCCTCGCCTGCCTGCTCGCAGTTATCAGCCAGACCTGCCCGGTCATTGCGTTCGGGACTGCCCGAACAGGATAGTTATTCCGGTCCCGAAACTCATCTGCGTAGTTTTACCACTGCTTCTGAAACTCGGAGCGAGGAAGAGCACAATGGAAAAAATCGAAATACTGCCGCTGATCACCCGGAAATAAATACCACAATTACACCTTCACAGTCATTCTTACCTAAGCACCGATCATTCCAAAAACAAAACGAAACAATTCACCAATTCTACGCAATATGTCTAACTGGAGACAAGCGAATGGCTCACGACAATTGGCAAAGCAGGTGAGAAAAAATCGAAGATGCGAAACGCATCAATTCCCGGGAAAAGTGGTTTACGGCGTGTGGTGGAGTTGACGGGCAAACACAATGATTGAACAGTTGATGAGGGTAATGATGGAATGCAAATGCCGTGTGTGTTGGAGGAGGTGCCGCCCTCCGGGCGCGTGAGCGTAGAGCATGTGGTGAATGTGCAGGCGCTTGGCGCAGTCCTCAACTAGCATCCGCACGTTCTGATTCTCTCCGACGAGATCTACGAGCACATCCTCTTCGATCGCCGTCGCTTTGTGTCCTTCGGCTACGCCTGCCCGGCGTTGCGTGAGCGCAGCCTGATTGCCAACGGCGTATCCAAGGCCTATGCGATGACCGGCTGGCGAAGACCGCATTAAAAATGTCACCGTTGCGACATTAAATCTGTCACAACGCGGCTGACGGCCGGCCGCCAGTGCCGACGCGCTCGCACTTGGAAGCAGCGTGGCACTGTCATTCGCCAGCGTCCGCCAACTACCGGTGTCGACCGTGTGCTGCCGACCACCGCCGTCGACACGCGAAGCATGCGATATGCGATTTGCATCGGGCAGTAACCGGCCGAGGCTGTGTGAAAACGCACTCATCGCCAACTGAATCAATTCATTGAGACTGGGTGACTCATGAAGCGATTCGTCGAAGGCGATGACCGCAAACAGGTCGCACTACTTCCCGAATGCGTCGATGACTACATCGGACAGGACAATCCGGTGAGGGTAGTAGATGCCTTCGTCGACGAGCTGGATCTTTCGGAACTTGGCTTCAACGGTACTACACCGGCGCTCACGGGCCGCCCGTCCTACCACCTAGGCGCGATGCTCAGGTTGCGGCATGATTCTACAGCAGTGCTATGACGAAGCAGACGTTGCAATTCAGAAACACATTGATGCCCAGCTAGCAAAGAACCGTTCCACTTCCTGTACTGGATTGATAAAAAAATACACTGAAGGCTCAACTAGTATAGAAAATGACGTGGCGAACGATGCAAGCTCACAGCCAGGTTGGCTCGGCCAAGAATTGAAGCTCAATTTGCTGCAAGATCAACTTGAAGCAATCAACCTAATTGACACGATGTGTAAGTAAAATTTCAAATATTGCGCGAGGCAATTCGATCAAAAATCCGGCGATTTCGTGCCTCCGAAATGCCTCCGTCTGATAGGCGCGATCAGAAGTAGGACTTCCTGAAAAGGGAGTTCTACGCAATGAAGAAATCGAATTTTACAGATAGCTAGATCATCGATGGGCTCAAGTTCGCGGAAGCTGGGTTATTGGAGGCGGAGATTTTCGATGAGTTGGGCGTCTGCACAGCGACGTTCTACACCTACCGCAGCAAATACGATGTCATGGACGTTTCGCTCATGGTGCCAAGAAGGAACTGGAGGCAGAGAATGCATGACTGCGCAAGGTATACCTCGAAGATCAGATCAAGATCTCAGATCACGGCGGAACCGAGGCGAAAAAGACTGAGTCTATGTTCTTGCCGCGAAATGGCCCGCGACGCACCAGCACACCTGGGCGTATCCATCGGGCTTGCGTGCAGGGCATTTGGTATTTTTATTTAAAATGAAATATTTATCGCTTCTATTCCTAATTTTTTCGATCCCAGCATACAGCGATGTCACTCAGGAATCATATTGTTTCTCGCCTGTGAAAGGGCGGTCCGCCAGAATAGAGCTAAGAACGTATTTTGACGCAGATTCCGGTTGGCAAGGTGCCTTCGTAAAGTATGAGAAGTTGAAGGAGCCGATTGCTCTTGTTTTTGTTGATTCAATAGAGGACGGAACGCAGAACGGCCGCCCCGCGGATCGCACAACGAAATGGGTAGAGGTCGTACATGGTGTCGTCTCCGGTGAATACGAGATGGAAAACCAAGGTGGAAATATTGGCTCGCTGACTTACAAGAATTATAAAAGCCAAAAATCTTTCGGCTTTATATTCGATATGGGCGCCCAGCGAACCCACGGTCTAGGCTGTGACTGGTGACCACGCGAGATCACATTTGAGATCTGGAGCGGCGTGCCGCTTGCGGGGCTGATGAAATCGGCAGCAAGCCCGAGCGCGTGCGCGCTGTCGAGAGTGTTGATAGACATCGTGTAATCACCGTTTGAGAGCGCGCGCCCGACTGTGCCGCGTGCGCGCTGCCGATTGAACGTGTCGTACGACAGATGCGAGGCATTGCGATACACTCCGCTGACGAACACGTAGTCTCGAACGCCATGTGGCGGCAGTTCGCTGTCGAGCGTCAACCCCAGCTCGCGAAGCCACGTCAAAAGATTCTCTCGCTTGTTAAAGGCGGTGTGTGCGTAAACAGGCCCCTGCCGAACGAGGTACCAATAGCCCATGGTTCGACCGTGGCCAAGCGGATCAAGGGTTACGACATTGAGGTTTTCGTGCAGTCTAACGACTGGCAGCGGCACGTCGCTCCGGACAAAGGACTCTTGATTTCGGTTCATGGGATTTTCTCCTTGTAGCCTAAAAGGCCAGTTGATCAAGGGGAACCCGCATGGGCTTTCCGGTCAGCATGGACGGGAAAACCGAATCGATGCCACAAGGGCGCTGAAAAAGTTAGAAGGATGCCGATTGAACGGCTGCAGCGAATATAGCAAGGCCGTGGCACTGCCTCCAGCCCGCTGCGGTTGAGATGGGCTGCCCACTATCGTCTTTACTTGAGTCCTGGCGGGCTTGCCGCGCCGACGGCGGCGTTATACGATACCTGCAGCCGTTGAATCGGCAACGCGTGCAACAACGGCCGCCAGCATAGAAACAGTCAGCCATATCGCGTCCCGCTGAGCGGCATGCTTCAGCCGGGCTAATTGCCCCCTCCTTTTCGATTCCTGATCGCAGGAAAAAAGGAGAAACCATGGCAATCTGGAACAACGAGTTTTACGGAAATCACAGCGGTCATCGATATTCGCGTCGTCGTCCCGCCACGAAATACTATCCAGGTAACACTGGCCCGAAAGCCTCCGCCGGCGACACCGTAGTCGCTATGGCACCGAATGGGAAGAAGGTTATGGCAACGGTCTTACGCGGCCCCGACACAAGCGGGACCTACGAGCTCCGTGTCCTGGCATTCGACCAAGAGGTTGCAGGCGCGTCCACGTTGAGGTGTCTTTCGGACGCTCTCCATGTGACTCGCAAAGGGTCTGTGCGCGTGCGCTAGTCGGCGCAGGCGCAGCAATCACGGGATGGGCCTTCAGGCCCATCCGCGTTACATCCCCATACACGAGGTTGCGGCCCAGAGCAGCAACCCCTTCTTCTGTCTTAGAGCGGCTAACACAACTTGGACATGAGGCCATGAAAGTCATATCCTGGCGGCATGGCCAGACGAAAATCAGCGCTTCTATTCTTTGTGCTAATCGGTAAGCATCGCGCAACCGGACACGCCGGCCACCGATACCAGCGCCGCAACCCGAATCACTTTCCTGGCCATCAGTCAGCACGTCGGAATGCATTTTAGCGACGCGCAACCCGCCATGGCTGCCACGATTGCCAGCAGCAACATCAGACTGAATATTCGCTTCATCATCACGTCACCCTCCGTGGTATTCGTTATCGCTTCGCTGTGTCAACATGCTGCGGTGCCTACACGTCAACATAATACGTCGTTTGCGACGGCACAAGACGCGGATGCGGTGCGCACAGACAGACACACAGATCATGGCTCAGCGCCGCCTGCCGGCTGTCTGGTCCTGTCGTGGAAATACGCGCGCCCGGCGTGCACGCTCACCGCACCCGCACTCAACGACGATGTTTGTGCAAAGTACAGAACCTGATTGTGCCCAAAACGAAAAATGCCCGCCGCCCTCCCATGAAGAGAGAGGTACGACGGGCGTAGAATCGCAAAGTGCCTCGCGCAACGCAGAGCCGCTCAGGGCCTCTGCGACGCGCAAGTATTAACGGTTCATTGATTCCAGAGCGACCGATTCGTCTGATGCACCCATCGAATCGAATTCGAAGAACGTAGCCTCGGAGCCTAGCGCCACGGCCTCTGCGTCGATCTGATCGGGCGTCAGGATTACGTCAGAGATCACCACAAGGCCGCCGCCCAAGTAACTGCCATCGTCGCACTCGGAAAAAATGTCGCCGAGCGATAGCGACGACAAGTCCTTCCCGTCGTCGTGCAGCACCGTGAACTGAATCACTGTCTTTCGAACCGAAGTCCGCACGTCAAGGACAGGCACCGACGCGCGAAGCTCCGACGCGGTCACACAGATGTAATCGCCGGGCGTATTGTCCGGCGGGCACAGCGTGACGATAGTGCTAGACGTTTCGATCTTTCCCGATACGGTCTCTACTCGATGCAACAGATACCAACCGTCAGCGTGCGGCGCAGCGTCTGCCAAGAATACCCGCTGGCCTACTTCGAAACTGCCACTTGCGTCGGCTTCCAGTACGCCTCCGTCGATCCGATCCTGATGCACCGTCTCCGAAGGCGCCATGTCAAGCTCGTAGTGGCGTCGATAGCTTTCGCCAACGACCTCCGAGCCCACTTGCCGCCCGACACCGGCGAGGCACTCCCCGAAACACATAAATTCCTGTCCAACGGACGAGGAAATAACAGACCCCTCGTCGTTGATCGCGCGCGCTGTACGGTTGTCGCGGCTCATCGCCAGACATGTTCCAGAATGGACGGTGCAAGCCGATACGCATTTGCGTGCATCGAGCAACATCTGCTCAGTGACTTGGGACAAGTGTTCCACGCAGAAAAACGCACACGCTTGCTCCGACACCGCGACATAGAATGGTCCGTCGTGTCCTAGCGATTCGCTGTCGACAAGGTCGTCGGTGTCGTAGTCGTAGTCGTAGTCGTCGTTGCTAAGGCCTTGAATCCCGCAAAGGGACAACGCGAGGACTTTCTCCGTGACGTCAATTTCCCTCCGGCCGTCAACGTCGATCGCATAGCCATTTTGCCATGCCTGAGGCTGGAAAATGGCCACGATGCGCTTGCATGTGACATCCCCGTGGACGTCGCCGGGGGCCTGCGTATCTGCCGCCCAGTTGTGTTCGATATTGTTTTTCATGATGTGCTCCTGGTCCCGCGAAAGATGCGGTGTTAAAAAGGAGCAAGCGGGATCGCTTGGATGAGGTTGACTCATCCAAGCGTTCGACCAAGGACTGTTACCGAACTAACGGCGCACGTCAGTGCACAGCGCCGTGGCGTGAAGGCCCGCCAGCCCCTCGAGTGAGGAGCGTGGCGGGTGTTCCTGGTTAATGAATCAAGTACGTAAAGACGGATTCTCCACGCACTCGTAATGCTGATTGAACTCGCCCGAGAGGCCAGTGCACGTCACTCGATGAGATCCCGACGGCAAGGTCTCAAGTACTTTCGCGACTTCGGTCTCGCCGCCAAAACCTAGACCGGTTGAACCTTGAGGAATGCCTGCTGCAGATGCATCAGGCCCGCGATGTTGCGAATGAACAGGCCATTCAGCCTGCAACATCGACAGCTCCATTTCCTGATCGCATGCCATAGAGCGGACCCACTCCCAGTACCCGAGTACGCACGCGCAGTTATTGACAAAGTCGAGCCACACATGACGCGGAAATTGCGCGCATGAGCCACACGGGTCTCCGCCGCATTGCACGATCACGGCCGCGACCTCTACAGTGCGAACGTTGGATACGAGGGCTGCACGCGCCGCCGCTGCAGATTCGATCGAGAGAATGTCGTACTCGCTCGCGTAGGCGTGCTCGCCGTTGGCATACCAAGGCCCGGCACCGAGGCGCTCGCCATCAAACAACGCCTCATAAGCATTGGCCCAGTCGGGCAACGGAGCTCCCTCAAGCAGTTTCACGCGAGTGCGAGTGCCGTTGCGAAGTGTGACTGGAACGTAGCTGTTATAGCGACACTCATCACGCAGTGCCCGCATGAAATCATTAAGTTTTTGCGGATCACGAGTGAGAAGCGCTTCGTTGTGCAATTTAAACTGTTCCAATTTGCTTCTCCATAACAAGCGAGAGGCGTCCCCATCGGGGAGCGCGTCCCCTTGGGTTGAAATTTCAGTTAAGCGTCGGTAAAAACATGCCAGAGACCACGCTCATCGACACAATTTCGATATAGCGAGAGCGGTATCAGCTTCGCCAAGGACGATGCCCAACGCGTCGCTCGACTCGATGACAAGCTCGCGAGCCTGATCCTCCGAGTCAACCGAGCACTCAAACTTTTTGCTTCGACGTTGGATGTCCTCCACGACCGAGTTCACCGCAACGTGGTCGATCCCACCTTCCAAATTGGCATAGCCGGTCAACGTGTACGTATCGGTCCATTCAGCACCGCACTCGCCACAGCAGAGCGTCTGCGACGCCGATCCTTCTTCGATATTCACGAAACCTCCGCTGACGTCCGAACTGCCACAGGACGGACAACGGACACCGCGAAAAGCGGTGTACTGCGCATTTGTCATCGGGCCTGCTGCCGGTGTCCACCGAGGAGCGGCTTCAATGGTGATCTGCGCGCTGGTTTCGATAGTCTGGTTGTTCATTGATTTTCTCCAGAATTGATGCCCAAAGGTGGGCGGAAGGGACTGGAGAAGCGCATGACTTCTGGGCAACGCCCACTCAGTGTCGTTTCGAAAACGCGGAAGCGCCAACGAAGACACGCAAGTAGTGAAACGCAGGCCAGAAAGCGCGGTCAGTTTTATGAATCTTGGGGCGAGGTGCTTTTCGCCGGCGTAGCGCGACAGGCGCACACCAGAGCGGCAGCCGGATTTCAGTTATGCCGGACCATGACCCATACGGTAAAGGTGATCACCAGCGCTGGCGGCACGCTTTCGATTGCTAGAACATCCTCGATAGCGCGCTGGATTTCAGGCTCGCGTTCGGCCGTCGGGGTACGGAACGTGGTGGCAGGCAAAAAAACAGAAAAATCTGCTTTGGGTCAACGCCGTTGACGTGCTTGATGGAGGCCGCCACGAAGTGGCAAGTTGCTGTACAGCGCTAAAGCGCTGCATGGTGGTGAGGATGCCGATCGAACGGCGTGCTTCATTCTATCAGTCGGCGAGGCCCATCGCAACGGTAAGTCGATGCACTGGCCCGAGTGAGCCAGTCCAGGCATCGCGATCGCTCTCGGTAACCTCGCGGGCCACAATCACACTATGCCCAGCCTTGCCGGCTTTGCCGCCTTTAGCGACAACGTCCCCAAAGGACGTGTCGCCACCATCTTCGCCTGCCTTACCGCCTTCACCGATCTTAATTGGGATCGTCATTCCCGGCGTGACATCCATCGTGAATACTTTGTGCTCGCCGCGTCCGCCACCTTCTCCCCCCTTTGATCCCGGACCGAACGCACCGGCTCCACCACCACCTGCTCCGGGAGCGGTCCCGGGCGAGGCAGAAAAATTGTAAGTATTTCCGCCAGGACCGCCCGTGCCACCTTGCGCATCTCCCATCGCCCCACCACCCCCTCCGCCAGCTCCAGGAGCCATGCGGCCGCTGCCGCCCAAACTGATGTACGTTGCCGATGGTGCGCCATCATCGATTGACAGGTACTGCTTCCTTACTGCGGCCATACTCGGCTTGTCGAGAATTGCGGTGATCCGCTCAAGATGGAATAGGCTAAGCGTCAAGGGTTGTGCCTCGCGTTCAAGCTGCGAGCGCTCGCTCAACCGCAATTCTTGGTTCGTCACGAAAGCGATACCTTTTGCGCCGCCGCGCTTGACTTTCTCAACATCACTGGCGAACTTCGCCGAGATCTCCGCAAAGGACTTCTCCCCTCGCGGGAAAAACACAGCCATCACCCAAGGCTCACCGTTGAATTCGCAACACGCCTCACGCCCCCCATCCTTCCCACCCAGCGGGTGGCTAGGATCGATGCCTCGAAATCCCTCCTCCGTCAGAATTTGCGCGGACAGGCGCTCGGACGGTGCTTGCCCATTGGTCCACTCCCGCAAGCGATGCCATGTCTCGTCCCACCGATTCGTCACGTTCGTCTCCTGTCAATCGCGCTTCCGAGTATCGCAGACTCACCCCGTCGATCAAGGTCGCAACTGTCGAACTGAACGCTAACTATCCCTTGGAAGCAGCCGTGACGGCCGGGCGCTCAGTCGAGCGGCTTGATGGCGATAAGCTTCGCGTAATAGCTTTCAGCTAGTTTCTTGCCAGCAGCGGTTTCCGGCACGCAAAGGCGCGAGCGGAAGGATTTTTTGTCGTTGCCGACAGCCATGAAACTGCACATGAGTTTCAGGGAATAGCTGCCCTCCTTTCTGTTCTGCCACGCCGGCAGCGCCTGGACGAAAAACTCGCCCGATCCGGCATAGCCGGTCAAGCCGTTGAACGAGACAGGCCGGGCGGGAGCGAGATGCAGCGTCTTGATCGTGACGCGTGCATCTGCGACGTCCTCGCTGATGAAATAATGCGCACCGTTCTCTTCGATGAAATACGTATCGTCGTCAAGCAAGGTTTGAATGCTCCGGGAATCGGAGAAGCCGAGATAATCGAGGCGTGCATAATTCTTCTTGTCCTGAACAACGTAGGTGCAGCCGTCGTCCACTTGCAATTTCATGCCGCCATCGTCCGGTATCGCAAAGCCGCAGGCGGAAGACGCCAGCGCGGACGCCGAAAAGCCAAACGCGCCGAGAAATGCGATCAATTTTGATGCTGCCATTCTAGTCCTCGAGTGGTTGATCGTCATCTGGTAGGCCGCTAGGGAAGTCGGAAAGGTATGAATACGCATGCTTGAAATACCTTCGGCGATTTGCTGTTCAAACCGGTTCACTTAATCTTTTCTGTTTTGCGCGATCTGCCTGACTCATTCCGTCGTAGCCCCAATCAGTTGATGCAATTTCCGTCACGACAATATAAGTTGCCGGGTCGAGATCCGGGAACGTCCGACGAAGGCGTGCCATCGCACTCGCGATAAAGACGCGCTTTTCATGCTCCGAATTTGTCCCGGCCGTCACGCGAACTTCGAGATGCGCCGCGATATTCCGGCGACTGCCGCCAATCGTCCAGAAACACGTAGAAGGAACATCGATCAGCACGGAAGTCAGTTCATGCCGCTTTCCAAGTTCGCTGGCGATCAGATCCGTCAGGTCACGAGATAAGCGCTCGGCCTCAGCCGATGAAGGGGCGATCGAAAGCGTCAGTTTCGCAAAGGGCATTTCCGGACTCCAAGGTTGTTGAAGTCCGAATCGTATTTGAGAAAAGTCAAAGTATACTTGCGATCTTTACGGCTTCTGAATTGAGCTTTTCTCATGCTTGCAGATTTGCCCTCCCCTTTGCTGCGCACTTTCGTCGCCGTTGTGGAATGCGGCTCTCTGGCCTCCGCAGCCAGACGTATCGCCCGCAGCGAGTCAGCGGTGAGCCTGCAAATCTCGCGGCTTGAAGATATCGTCAGACAGCCATTGTTCGATCGGGACGGGCGGGCACTTCGCCTGAACGGCTACGGCGGACGTCTGCTCGCCCACGCCCGCGCGATCCTCGGGCGCATCGACGCCGCACGCACAGAACTCGCGCCAGACGCACGAGCACCGGTCCGGATCGGCATCGTTCAGGATTTTGTGGCTGGCGTTCTACGCCCGACACTCGCCGATCTCCGCACAGAGTCCCCTGACGCAGCGTTTTCAATCGTGATCGGCAATTCGGCCGAGTTATTGCAGGCGATGAGCGAGGAGCGCATCGACGTCGCCTTGTGTGCCGGCGAACCGTTCGGCGCCGACGTTGTGGTCCGCCTCCCGATGCAATGGTTTGGCGAGGCGACTTTGTTGCAGAATGAGGTGGTACCCCTGATCGGCATCGCACCTCCCTGCCCGTTTCTCCAGGCAGCGCAGCGGGCGCTGGATGATGCCGGTCGCCCATGGCGCATGGCGCTTACGACGCCCAGCCTCGACGGGCTACGCGCGGCCACTGAGGCCGGCCTAGGCGTCGCGTGTCGCACGGAAGCGGGATTCGGGCTTCCCTCGCTGTACGCCTCTGGCCTGCCTCAATTGCCTGAAGTCGCCTATTCCATCGTGGCGCGTCGCAGGCACGATGCGTCCACGGGATTAGCAACGCTTCGTATGACCTTGCACCTACGGTCCTGGGCAGAAGGTGGTGCAGCCTTGCAAACGGCAAGAACACTCAACGGTGTGTGAGCATTACACGATTGCTTACGTTGAGTATTGTGCAGCCCCATTACCCAGCACGCAGTTACCGCGAGCATCAGAGCGAGGACGGGCACCAGCCCGCGACGTCTCGCGCAGGCCGGATCGCAGCGGATCATGAAGCGCCTCCATCTGGCCGGATATGCCGGAAGGCAGCCAGCACGGCGAGATCACGCATCGCCATCGCCACAACGAACATCACCAGCACGAGCATGATTTTACGTACGACAGCGATGAGCCTCACACCCATCCGCACGTGCGTCTCCCGATTACTCATTCGCATGCGCACTTCCCGGATGTACATCACCGGCACCAGCACTAGCCGTGCGCAACGTGCATCCGGCGGGGGCAGAACTACGCCCGTGCCCGTGTCATTAATCGCGAACAAGTCATCCCGGCGCAAGCGCGCTGGGTAGCTTGCCTGCAGCACCGGGTGTGGCCGCTCTGTGACCCACCGTTACCCGACCAGCCCGCCAGAATCAGCATTGCTGAAGTCAGCTGGTATATGCGATCAAGAAAGCCGCGTGGGATCAGTCACGTCATACCCCATCCTGACGAAACGACGTTCACCAATGGCGGCACTCCACGCAATCACCCAGCGTCTCGCGAGCGTGCGCTCCGGTCCAAGTTCGGCTGCGATCATCCGCTGCATCGCCAGGCGTAGCCGCAGCATGGCGTAGCGGCGCTGGCGCGCCACGGTATCAGCCTGGATCCTCATACTCCGGCCCTCCCGCACGTTCGCTCTGGGTGAACACTTCCATTGCCTTTCGCCTCGCCCACTGTGAACGGCGAGCCATGTGGCCCGGTTCGCTTTCAGTAACACTACAGCGTTCAGGCCGCCTCGCCCGCGTAACAGCACGGAGAGGACGGTACGCGCCAAAACAGACAAGGATCCACACTGCACAAGATCGAAGCGAAACCTTGCTGACCATTTGGAATAGACCTCACTCCCAGGCCGTTTACCCGTTGAGCCTGTTGTGCCATGCCGCGGACAATCCCGTCGTTCACTCGCACAGGGCGATTCCAGCTGGCGACACCATGCGTTACCAGCGGCGACAGGCCGGCGTCGTGGCGCCGGACTTTTATCGGCAATGGATCATGAGCAAGGTTCTTCGTGCGACGCCACTGATCATCACCGTTGGGCTCGCTCTATCAGTTTCAGCGCACGCCTACGATGAGGCGGCGACGCAAGACAGTGGTACCTGCCGCGCTGTGATCGAGAGCGCGGAGATCGACGGCGTGATGCAGGAAATCGCGGGCCGGGCGTGCCTGCAAAGTGACGGGACGTGGCAGATCGTTCGGGACGTCGATGGGACGACGCTCTGGTATCCCGTCGCAAGCTATCCGTACACCTACGTCGACCCATGGTGGTGGGATCCACCAATTTTTCTGGGCGTGGGAATCAGCTTTGTTTTCGTAGACCGTTTTCACCACTTCCACCACCTCGATCACTTTGCACATTTTTCGCAAGGCGGGCACGGGCGGGTCGGAGGACAGATGCCGTCTGGCGGCTTTCATCACAGCGCGTTTGTCCATAACGGGATGGGTGAAGGACGGCGGCGCTAAATACAGTCAGACGAATACGCGCGGCATTGCACCAAGATGGCAGGCCGGAATAGCGATTGCCGCCCGTATCCGCATTTATGGTCAGGCATGTCTGCAGGGGCCGAGCCGTCACCACACCGTTTCAATCTTTCAGGGTGATCCGACATGCCTAATCTTCGTGATCGCCAACTGTTTGCCCAACCGCACGAAGGAATGCGCCCCGGTCGTGCATTGACACCGATCTGGGGAATCGCGCTGCTCTTGCTCGCACTGTCCCTTGCCGCCCCTTCAAGCATTGCCGATCAATCCCCAAACACTTCAGCATTCCAAACAGTTGCGACGAGCGAATGCAGTGCAATCCTGGAACATCCAGCGCTGATCACGCAACCGGATCGATTCAGATGCCTGACTGCACACGATCAGGCGATTGCCCTGCAAGCCGATATTGAGGGCCGCGCCCTGCTACCGTTATCAGACGGACAAATTCTGTCGCTCATGGCGGCGATGAAGCCTGATGCCTTCGTCGAGTACGCGCGATCCGGCATGATCCAGAACAACACCTACGAATACAGAATGCGCCGCCAGGAGCGTGTATCTGGCCACTGGCCGGAGCGTGCGGATCACATTGACATCCGCTACGAGGATACTCCCCGAAAGGTCTACGCCAGATGGCTTCCCGATGGGCAGCACGCTGGCCAGGAAATCCTCTACGATGAGACGCGCGCTGCGGATACCCTCCTGGGGCATCCTGGCGGCCCATTGCGAATCATCTCGGCCGAAATCCCGATCGATAGCATCTTTGCGCGCGCCCAGTCGCGCCATAGCGTACGAGATTTCGGACTGCAATTCGTCACGCGCACGATTGAGCACGATGCCCGCAGCTTTCGTGAAGAAGGACTATCCGAAAAGCCCGCACATGTGGAAATAATCACGATGAATAGCATCAGGTTGCTCGCGTGGACTTGGTCCGCACCATCGGGTCCACCCAACCACTATGCGAAAAACGTCCAGCTACTGTTCGATCTTGTGCATCCCTGGCCATCTGACGAGATTGCGTGGGATGGTCGCGGAGAGTTGCTGGAACGCATTCACTTCGAAGACATCGAGCCGCGAAGGTGGGATGCGGCATCGTTCAGTCGTCACAACCCTGATTTTGGTTTCGATTGAGCACGGAATCGGGCCCACACGGCATTTCACGGCGAGTTTCGCAGGGCTGTCAATAAAGCAGATTTACGTTATGCCGAGGGCGACCAGCTCGCTCACGCCTGACACCGTGGCTCGTTCGCTTGCGCCCCCACTTCGTGTTGGGCGAATCTCCGTGGTATCTGCAAGAGAGATTCTCCGTGAGACGAAACTTTGAACTCGACTTATCGTTACACCGATCGAGAAGAGTCCCGTTCACAGATGATTGGGATCCGGTCGATAGAAGCAGGGTGGCCGGCGACAACCTGCCGTTCAGCGCGCGGACGGACTTGCCGTGGGAACGACCGCACTACTCGGCTAACGGCCATTGCTCGTGTGGTGAAACGAATGGCTCAGATGGGTCGCTTTATGCCTTATGCATGATAGTCCGCGCCCGTAGCGACCGCCGGGCTCGGACGTCGGACGCTCGCCGGCCAGAAAGGGAAACTCGACGCTGGAGTCTACATCGGCGACAATCAACACCTTGGCGCGGGTAGTTCAATCGTGGCATCACGATCCGCTGCTTCGCCAGCTTGCCTTCAACGCTTGGGTTAAAGCGGACGTTGGCATGTCGAGGTTCTCGAGCGAATTCAATCAGACCGCCATGGAAAACCAGCGCACTGCTTTCATACTCTCGGCCCTAGACCCAGACCTTGACTGTCCATGGCTGCAGATTCGGTTTCAAACCGCCGACTTCGAAAAACTTTGTCAGTGCGCTCGAATCGACCTGCAACACGATCCGGAACTTGATCGCGATTATCTACTTACGCCAACAGAGGTCGTAACCGTATGTAAAGCGTTTGGGATTGAATTCGAGCATGGTTCACGAGAAGCATTTCTTCACAAGCACACGGGGCACGGCGATGATATCCCTTACCTGATACATACCGGCTATGAACTCGCATTGATGGTACAAGGACGAAAACCTTATGCGTTTATCGAATTTGATAGCGCGAATGTGCGTTCTGTCACCAGAAAGGCAAGATTTGATTCTTATGTTGCGAGAGGCGTGTTGCGTTCTCACGAAGAAATCTTTGACGCGGGAGGACAGCCAGGGCGTCGCATCGGACGAACGCTTTACGCGGTCGCAGGCGAAGAATGGCGAATCCCCGCCGCCGAACTCATCCGTCTGAATATCAACTCAGAGGGCGACGGTTTTGAGAATATGGTGCGTCTTCAAGGCGCACTGCTTGGCTACGAGCGCTGGCAGAATGACTGGTGGATCGATCACTTGGCCAAAAATGGATTGACCCTTTACGGTGCCCCGCTGATTTGCAAAATTGACCGTGCGCAGCATGATTGGCTCGCTCACGCAGGATTCCGAGCGCTTCCGCCATTTGTCGCATCAACCTTTACGCTTCACTCCCCCCAATCGCTGGATGACCAAACAATGAAGCGGGCAATGGAAGATGATCCACGCATCGAGGCGTTTGTCCAGTTCAATGTCGGGCTAAGACACATCATGCACGCGGCCGATTTCCAGACCGCAGGTCCCTATGAGATTCCGACGTCACTGATTCCAACGATTAACCAAAATCTTGTACGCACCGTGCGAGTCCTGCTCCAACGGCCATCTCTTCCCGACTTTATCGGAAGTTCAGTCTGATGGGTTTGCGTCCGCTTGATAGTCAAAAAGGCCAAGCCTCCTTGCAGATGGAAGAGACGCTTAGTTCGCCGTAAGCAGACACCCACACTCTGTAGTTATCGGCTCCACATGACTTCCTCTCCGACTCCCAAAGCGCCCCGAGAAGGAGCCGCATCTCTACGAGCGTCTACGATCAGGCCTCCGCGCGCCGAAGGATCATGCCGCTTATTTGCTTTCCGTACAGACCGATAGCCAAACCCAGCACGACAAGAACCGTGGCAGCAATCTTCGGTGTACCAATATGCTCTCCGAAGACCAGTATTGAACCCACCATACCGAAAATCGGCACAAGCAGTGACAGCGGCGCGACACGAGATACAGGGTAGGTTTTCAAGAGCTTGTTCCACGCCCAATAGCCAAACAAGGTCGTTGGATAGACTTGAAACAGTATCGAGAAAATTGCCGTCCAGTTTAGACGGGAAAAAGTGTCGACGTAGATCTGCGTTCCATGCTGAAACATCGCAATTGCGAAAAGCGGAATAGGCGAAAACAGGCTTGACCATACAAGGAAAGCCAGAACGTCTTTCGTGCCTGCACGCTTGATGATAATGTTGCTCAGGCTCCATGACAGCGCACCAATTACGACAAGTGCGACTCCGAGCGTGCTAACTGAGCCGTCGGTAATAGTGATGATGGCTGCCAAGCCCGCAAGAGCAACGACAATACCCGCGTACTGATATCGCGAGATCGACTCCTTGAAAACAATAGAACCGAGAAGTATCGTGAAGAATGCACTAAATTGCAAAACAAGCGACGCAATACCAGCAGACAAGCCCGCTTGAATTCCCAAATTTACTATACCCCATAGTCCTACACCGAACAGCAAGCCGTAGCTGGCTAGATATCCGACACTCACCTTCGGTCGTCGAAGTATGAAAACAGCGGGAATTGCACAGAGTGAAAAGCGTATGCCTGCGAGCAAGAACGGATCGACCGAGGCCAATCCGAGCTTAATCACAGAGAAATTTGCACCCCAGATCACCGTGACGAAGATCGCAAGAAAGATGTCTTTGGTTTTCACGATATCCCTTGTGGATAGAAAAATCGATAATTTAACGACTCTGCACGTCACGCAGCTTTCGACCAGGGAGAGGCTCCACAATCTTGCGCGGCGGAAAATAGCCCCTTTAGCCATGAGTTCGTGTCGGCTGCAGTCGGCAGAGCGACAATGCCGGCCAACGGGGCCTCGCCCGCCGAATATGTGACCTGGTGCTTTAATGCGCTGCCCGATGGCAGTTCAACCCAACGAACAACTGCCGGGTCGGACCGATATCGCTCGACGCCTTTCATGCCCTCATACTCCGTATTCGCGCGGATGTGTCCAGGAAACACAAACCACCCGTGCCACGCGGCAGCTGTCTGTGTCGTCGGAAGCGTGAACGTTGGGCCACCTCCCACCAAAATGCGGAGTTCCTCGGATGGCAGATGAACGCCGGTCGCTAGCTCGAAGGTCGCAACCACATCCGCGCCGCCAACCCGATTGCCAACCTCAAGGAAAACAAGACCATCTGACGAATCAATCGCTTCAAGATGAAAACTGCCGTTCCGGATACCTACAGCCGCAAGGACCTTCGACGTCCAGTCGCGGGCGTCTTGTGACAGTGGAAAATGAAGTGACCCAAGCGGTTCGCCGTTCGCATAGCCGAGGCAGGTTCCGACATAGTGACTCGCGGTCGTCGTCAGCAGCTTGCCATCTGCGACAAGACCATCGAAATGGAGAATATCCCCTGTCACAAATTCTTCGAGCTGATACTGGTCCAGCGCAGGAGTACTACTATCCAGTCGACTGACTCCAGTCGTCCGGTCGTCGACGCCATGCAGTGCATCGTCAAGCGACTGAAAAACGACAACGTCCTCGCTTGAAGCACCACTATGTGGCTTCAATACCGTCGGACCGTGCCACCCAGCCACATACTTGCGCTGAACGAGATCCTGTAGCGTGGCAAAACGCGGCACACGCAAGCCGGCATTCGCCACTGCACGCTTCATCAAAACCTTATTCCGAACGAGTTGAACCTCCTCCACCGAAGGTCCTGGTACATCAAATGCTTCTCGAAGTCTCGCTGCATCGAGTAACTCGTATTCCGACAACGAGATAATCCGATCAAAACGATCATGGGTCGATCCAAACCAATCCATAGTTTCGTCGTATGCGCTGCGTTCACCCGTACGTCGCAGCGCACGGCAACGTAGATCCATCGGCAGCGTATCCAGTATTTCCTGTTTGCCGAGATACGTGACATCGTGTGCGTTATGGTCGATGCCTCGCGCGTATTCAATGCGCCCATAAGGCACGCGATGAAGAATTAAGATGTTCATCGTGGACTCCTCTCAAACTGTCTCTGCGACTTGCTCTTTGTATCCGAACTGCTTGCGCTCGATCGCTTCAGTCAACACGGAAAGCCATTCTTCCCGAAGCACCTTAACGAGATGCCGCAACTCGACAATGCCACTGTCAATGGCAATACAAACCTGTGCAGCAAAATCGGAGTTTTCACGAGGTACAGCGGGAATCTGACGTGCCTCGGGCGACAGCCACGCGTACTCGAGGACGTCAATCAGACCAGTCGCGATACCACAGACCGCTTCCGCCCGGTGTACGGCCAAGCGCAGCAATGCATGCGCTTCGTCCTCCGTAGGTGGCACGTAGCGGCCATCTGTCGGCACTCCCAGCATCACCGTCGCGGCTTCCGTCGACGTATGCTCGACTGGCTCGCTGCGGGCGTTGCCGAACGCCACATCGACCCATTTTCGATAGAAGTCGATACGATATACCGCCTGCGCAAGCGCCCAGATTTTCATACCTGCGGGTCGACGATTAGGTTCGACGACGGCTGCTCGTAGCCCGTCGTCACTCAACCGGATCTCGTTGTGAAACGGGCCATCGCGTTGTCCGACAATTAAATTGGCAAGGCGACCAGCCCGAGTCAGCGTGCTGCGCTCGATGTCGGTGAGTCGTGCAGGAAGTATCTGCGCAACCTCGACAGGGTAGCGACCATCTGCGCTGACTTTTTCAGTGATGAATTCCGTCGCCCCCACCCCGTCAAACGAAAACTCTCGGTGAAACGGAATCAACTGCTCGGCGAGCGCACCATTTCGCAGGTACGGAGCGACAAGCGAAAAAGCATGCGACAAGTCGTCACTATCGCGCACGATAACGACTCCCCGGTTATTACCTTCGCATGCTGGCTTAAGCACCAGGCCGCCCGGATACCTCTCTGCAAAGCAACGAAGGTCGTCCACTCCCGAGACATTCGTGCTTTGCGGAACCATAATCGACTGAGCTTCCAGCAGTTCGCGAATCCTCGATTCCGACTCCCGATACACGCTTTTACTGAATGCGGCGGCAGCAAACTTAGCCGAATCGACCGGCAAACCCAGATGTTCCAGCAGCGCAGCGCCTCGTTGCACTGCGTTATCCGAAAAAACCACCCCTGCGCGAATGCGTCCGGAAAACGAGGCAAGCTGAACCAGTGCAGTTTCCACGAACCCATCAGCTAGTGGGTCGAGGTCAATAACGTGATCCGCAATCTCGTAGTCTCGGGTACCAGGCTGCGGTCGGATCAATATCGTCCCAGCGTCGTATCCGGACCGTGCGTGACACGCAATTCGTTCGACATCAGCTACCCGCGCGAGATTGTAGTCGACGATAAGAAGAAGGCGCTCGTGCTCTCTCATGCAACTGTGTCCTCACGAAATTTTTCCGTTACGTATTGCACGCAGATGGTGCTAACCGATGATTCGATCAGATGCGGCAATTCACGATCGCGTTGTTCGCGCGGCAGATTCCAGAGAATTTGACCGAGAAACACTTCTCGCGCGGATGTCTCGATTACGTCACCAGCTTTCAGTAGGACGTGCGTAATTGTCGGGGCGGGATCGGTTGATTCGACCTGAATCGACTCGATTCGCCCCGGCGATGCGAAATACACTCGAAAGAAAGTCGAAAGATCTGTTGGTGGCACTCCGTCGTGCGAGTACGACAATTCGGAGATCAGCCGTAGGTAGTCAGTTGACGGCATTCCGCCGGACTGAGATACGAGCTGGTCCAGCCAAAGTTCAAGCACGCTGGCTGTCTGATTAAGCGCCTTCACGCTCTGCGATATCAGACTACCGCCAACACGTGGATTGATTTCGATTAGCTCCCAGCGCCTCCCATTGAAGCGTGCTTCGATGTGGAAACATCCCCAATCTAGTTTCAGGCACGCAGATATCGCATCGATCCAGGCAATCCCAGCCGCGATTTCGTCGCTCGTCAACAACGTCGGCGGACTCGTACAGCTATTTTCAAGAACCGTCCCGCCGTCTTCCGTCAGTTGACACTTCTCGTGAATCCCGGCCACGAACCGCTTACCGTTGACCGCCAATACCTCAAAGCTATATTCCGTGCCGTCAACAAAGGATTCGGCGAGGAATTCAGGCTGCCCGCCAAGCACGGCCGTATAAACAGTGTCGTGTCGAGCCTGCTTTACGATGGCTTCCAGGGTTGACCAATCCGTTTCAGTCGTAAGGCGAAACGCTCCATAAGATGCGATGCCATGAATGGGCTTAACGAAATAGGATTTTCCATCCCGCTTGACATCGTCGAGCACACTGGCCGTCAGCGCCAGCGCGTCAACGTTCGACAGTCCCGCTTGTCTAAGCTTGCGTCGTACAACCAGCTTGTTACGCAACTGATAGAGTCGCTCCCAAGGAAGATCCGATATGCCCTGCAATGCGTTGGCATAGGCCATCAGCGCGCGATAACCCTCCCAGACACTGATGCATCCTCGGATTGATAAATTCTGTTCTCGCAGAGAAGCAAGCGCAGATTCCACTTCACTCGTTCCGAGATCATGCGTCGCACCGACAAACGTCTCGTCCGCGAGCGTTCGCAATGTGTCAATCCGCTGCTGCCCATGTTCTGGAAGCGGGACAGAAGTCAAGATCCAAACTGCAAGCCCCCTTGCACGACAAGCGGCTACGAGATCCTCCACGAAGGAAAATCCACAGTGACTTAGAATGAGAACGCCATCGGATTTCATCGGACCTTCCTCTCAGAATCAGGCCGCAGCCTTGAGCGTCGTACCGATTTTGTCCTCGTATAGCTCCTTGAAATAGAGAGCCAATACGGTTTGATGCTCGGCCAGATAGCGCTTCAGCGCGTCGATGTCATCGTCGTTGCGCATCAGATGACGAATCGCCGCCCACACTTCGCCCGGGTGGTCATCGTTGATATCCGTATGCGAATGCGAGATCTGGCCGCCGATGTTCTTCTCGCCGATCGACTCCTTCAGAGCTTCGAGCTTGCGAGGTTCCAGCTTGACGTTGACGTACTCAACCAGGTAGGAATACGCCACGACACCGAGGGGCCCTTCGTGATCAAGCAGATAGGAGAAATACCCCGCAAGCAGCTTTGTCGACAGATAAGGCTCCGTACCGAGAAACACCTCGCGCGAAACGCCCGCACGATCGAGATCCTGAATGAACAATTCATCGTGCAGCATTTCTTCGCGCTCATAGTTCGCCCAGATCTGGGCGGCTTCTGGACTGCGCTTGGCGATCTCAACCAGCGCCTTCGACTCGGCCACACGAAGCAGTCGAATACGCCATGCCGTTTCGATCAGATGTCGTTGGTAATAGGCTGAATCCACTGTCTTACCTTCCAGATGGGCAGCATGAGGTACCGTCTCATACCATTGCTCGATTTGTTGATCGATGATCCCGTCGATTTCTGATCGTAGTACTGCTGAACGTGCGGCGTTGATAAACGGAACACGGTTTTCATAGCCTACGTTCTTCACACGATTGATCATTTCATTTTCCTAATGTTGATTGAACATCTGCTTCCGCTACGGTTACATAGCCCGAATTTTCACATCGCCATTCAGCCGGCACTGGCAAGCCAGCCTGAACTCGACACCAGGAAATCCAAGCGCCTCGAGAAAGCGTTGCTCCTCAGCTCCTTTGCCACTCAGATTTGCCACTCCTTCCTCGACCCTGATGACACACGCTCCACACGCCCCCGCTTTACAGCCGAACGTAATGACCTCTTCACCGTACAACTCGAATTCCAATTCAGTAAGAGAACTACCTACCGGAAGCAACGCTTCCAATCCTTTTGGATTGATTACAACTTTATGCATACCCCCTCCAGCAAATATCTCCGATTCCTATATGTATATTCGATAGTAATCTTTGTATTTTTTCTCGCTATAACGCATCACGTTGCGCGCGAGGTCGAATTACACCACCAAGAATATACATTTCCGTATCAAATATATTCATATAGCATGAGAAACTCGATAAAACATTCACGAAATATGCAACAGGCAAATTATTACCTTATATTTTATAAATATATTCAAAGAGCTACGTGAAGGATCATTGTTTCGTCAAACGAAGCCGCAGGGAATAAACACTTTATCGACTGTCACCACGAAGTGTCAGTTAGAATGCACTGAACACTTCTGAAAATGGTCAATATGAAGATTGCGCTTGATCCGCTGAAACCTATATCGTTTAAAGAGCAAATCGTTTGCCAGATCGAGGACATGATTCGCTTGAGGCGAGCACCGGTCGGTACAAGACTTCCGTCGATTCGCCAACTTGCTGCCGCAAACAAAGTCAGCCGTTTCCCGGTCATGGAGGCATACGATCTTCTCGTGTCCCGGGGTTTGATCGAGCCACGGCATGGCTCGGGCTTTTATGTCACGAACTGTGTCGACACCCTTGAGCATTGGCCTCGCGGAGCAGATCCTGAAGTGGCCCGCGCTGAGTCCGGACAGATCCTGCGTCAGTTCAATGCGCAAGGAAGCACACCGCCTCTTTCGAGCGGCTTTATTCCGCCCGCGTGGCGCGATGTCGAAGGTATTGCACAGTCAGTGCGACAAGTTTCGCGAACAGATATCGCAAGCCTTGTCGACTACGCAGTGCCGCAGGGGGATTTGACGCTAAGAAAGCAGATCTCGCGTCGGCTTTCCCAATTCGAGATCAGTGCTCCATCTGAGCAGATTCTTGTCACACACAGCGCGAGTCACGCACTCGATCTCGTCACACGTATGATGCTTCGCCCAGGTGATACGGTATTCGTTGAAGATCCCGGTTATTTCAATCTGTTTGGCTTGCTCAAACTTCAGGGCATTCAACTAGTCGGCGTTCCGCGCCTGCACACTGGACCTGACGTCGATGCGATGCAGACATTGCTTGCGATACATCGACCAAAATTATTCTTTGTTAATACAGTGTTTCAGAACCCCACTGCTACTAACATAGCGCCGCAGGTTGCATTTCGAATTTTACAACTAGCGCAACAGCACGACTTCTCTATTGTAGAAGATGATGTTTACGCAGACTTGCAACCGACTCCGACGCAACGGCTTGCTACGTTGGATCAGCTCAATCGCGTAATCTATGTAAGTGGTTTTTCGAAGACCCTTTCTTCTTCGCTACGGCTCGGATATGTCGCAGCACATGCTGATCTAATTCGTGATCTGATCGACGTGAAAACGTTAACGAGTATGGGCGGCACCAGATTAGCCGAAAATGTCGTCGCGACTCTTCTCGAACGGGGTGTCTATCGTAGGCACATGGAAAAACTGCGGCATAAAGTAAGCGACGCCTTGATGCGTACAGTCGACCAATTGCGGAGATCGGGCTGGGAAACGTACGAAGAACCATGCGGTGGAATGTTCGTCTGGGCCCGAGTGCCGCACATCGATAACTCCGCACACCTTGTCGAACATGCAGCCAGGTTTGGAATCAACATTGCTCCAGGCGCCCATTATCGACCTAACAACCAGCCAAGCCCTTGGTTGCGTTTCAATGCGGCGTATATGCGTGAAGGGCAAACACCCGCCTTTCTCGATAGTGCGGCCAACTTAGCCTGAAGGCAAGGTCCGTGGAGGTCAACAATCGATGGCGAAAGCTTTTAGTTCACAGTTACCCACGGCCGCTGGATCGTCGCCACGTAAACATGTGTCAAGAGAATGCGTGGCCCGAGAGCCTTGGGCCCGGTCTGAAACTACTGGCTCATTTACGTCTCGGTGCGTATGACCGGTGCCGCCAATCCGCAATCGAACGTCAGGCCCGGTCCTGAGCACGCGCTTGTGTCGGAGGCATTCCGTCCCAGAGACGTTGACCGTGGTCTGATCAATCATTCTGCCCAGGCGGTAAGCCAAAGAGCATGAGTTAGTAGTCGACCAAAGGCCGCCGTTCGACGAGCAGCCGAACTTGCCGCTGGAACGACTGCACTACTCCACTAACAGCCATTGCGCGCGTGCAGCGACGAACGACCGTGATAGGTCGCACTCGGCCGGTCGCCCTGCGCCGATGAGTCCGTGGCTCATGCGAAACGCATCGGGCAGTAGCCGGCCACAACCTGTCGTTCAGTGAGCGGACGGAACTGTCGTTGGAACGACCGCACTACTCCGATCACTGCCTCTCGCGATTCGCCCAATTGCACGAATGCAGCGCCGTCTCAAACCAACACGTTAGCAAACGCGTAAGAGTGACAAGGATGGCACAAGTATCTGCGCGCAAAAAAAGTTAGCAAAGCCGCTGAAAGCCTTACCCAGTGACAGTGTTGACTCTAGCCTTCGCCCGGTGAATTGGATTGTGCACCGCAAGTTGCCCTCTGCAATGACCAATAGTCGCCTGTGCGCTACTGCGGTCGCGCCCCAATAGCGCCAGCCCTTTTGAGTGGCGAATATTACGAAAGACGCACGGAGCAGCGTCCATAAACACCAACGGCGCCAAGTTTCGGCGGCCCGATGCGAGCACTGCGCAGTGTTCCACTCTTTTCAGAGTGAAAGGCTGAGCACGGCCATGAACAGGACAGTCCTGATGCACTTCCACCGGACAATTTCCCAAACATTAAAGGGCTCGCTTCTACCTACTTCCCACGGCCTCCACAAAGTAAGCCGGCCACCCCAAAAAGAACGAGCCAAGGCCGGCCTAAGCGCGACGCGCATACCCGTCGGTCGCAAATCACCCTGCGAAACACTCACACTCTACGATCATGTAAAGCTCGAAATCAGGCGACAGCCACAACTCCCGCGATGGCCGTCACGTGCAACAGGTACGCCGTGATCCTTGATATTCGAATCGCCCTCTTCAATCACATTGGGATCGACGTGAGGGTGCTTTGGGCATCTGATCCTGTCGCCCTTTCGAGCCACACCGTTGCCTTGGATCCTCATGACCTCAGACGAGGTTATGACCTCGCCATCATGATCCGTCGTATCGCCCAACCGAATGATGTTTAGCATTGTTTTATACGAAGATTCCGCCCGATATTTTGAAAAAACGCAGTTCGAAACAAAATTTAAAAATGCTTCGCAAGCTCAGAACACTCACTAACAGGCACGATTTTTCCTATTTGCCCAACATAATTAATGCATAGCGGTCTGCGTGTGCTTGCGATAATCCGCTTACCGGTGCACTGCGCGTTGTCATCCACGCTGTCTCCTCTGTCAACACATACGCTCCCAGACTGCATAAATTGGATCGATCTAAGCCTTTTGATCGTGCCATCCGAGAATCCATACACTTCTCTCCAGACACCGTCGGCTTGATCAAAGTCAAAAGAGTACTTGAGTCCTCCGAGATCGTCCGCTCCGACCGGAAGATAGCCCGCGAAGCTGGCCACGCCTTGCTGAAGTGCATAGACATTCATCTGCGCGTTAACGCCAGTTTTACCCGGATTTATCATCACAAGAATCGTTTCGCCCCCCGTTGACTGGCTCCTAGTCCATACAGCCCCATTACAGCTCTCTAAATTATCTAACTTTTGCTCTATCACCACAGTGCCCGCTTCACCCTGCTCGTCGCCAGAGATCACCTTGATTTCAGAATCCAGTCCGCACGAGAATGTAAACTCCTTTCCACCCGAGTTGACCTTTAAAATCTGGGACGCCTGCACCGGCGCCCCAGAAGTTTCATTCGCCACCCCAAAAAACAATAAAAAATAGAAAAAAATCTTCAGCATCAAGATACGACTCCTTTAATTCTTTTAGTTTCCGACAACCGCTCCTGGAAATGTGCCGCGGGGGGGGGGAAATCTCCTGCAGTTGTAGCGCTGTCGCCTCTAATTTTGTCTGTCATGGTTATTGCATCAACCTTTACGCTTCACTCCCCCCAATCGCTGGATGACCAAACAATGGAGCGGGAAATGGAAGAAGATCCACGCATCGAGGCGTTTGTCCAGTTCAATGTCGGGCTAAGACACATCATGCATGCGGCCGATTTCCAGACCGCAGGTTCCTATGAGATTCCGACGTCACTGATTCCAACGATTAATCAAAATCTTGTACGCACCGTGCGAGTCCTGATCCAACGGCCATCTCTTCCCGACTTTATCGGAAGTTCAGTCTGATGGGTGAACTCGCGCGCCGACGCTGTTTACCCGTAAAACACGATCACTTCATCTGCCTGCGCCTTTGGTCGAAAGCAATTGAGCGGCTAACTGTGTGTCACCGGTCAGCCATCCTACGCGTTTTTATACGGCCTCAGCCACAAGCGGTCATCGAATTGCGAACTCGAAAGCCGACGTTCGAGGCTTGCAGCACAGCACAGAATGCTTCCTCCCACTCGGATACGGCAAAAAACTGAGCACTAGGGCGAAGCTCGTTGAGTCGGATATTTCTCCCATCCTGCATCTTTGATATTGAGAAACTGCGCGATAGAAACGCGAAGTTCATTAACTCTCGACTCTTGTTCGCCACGCGAAAGTGCAAATTCCTGTGCAGACATATAAGTCGTCTGAACCTCGATTGTGTCCCAAGAGTTTTCAACTCCGAGTTCCAGCGTTATGCCCTGTATGGTCCAACGCGATCGAATCCAGCGTACCGCATCGATATCGATCAGCTTCGCGTGTACTCGGACATCTACGATCCATCGCTCGATGCGCATTGACCGTGGATGGCTTGTGAACACACATACTTCACTTGAAAGCAGTCCCAGCAGCCAAACCACGCTACATATTGCGGCAGCAACAATGGTCGCCGTGAGGCCAAGAAGATGACCTTTTCGGAGCGCGAAAATCACCAGGAAACAAACCATTAACACGACAACCACAAACAACGTTTTTCCCGATGCGCGCGGGATCGTTAGCGTCTTGTCTTTAGTATCGTCATCGTCCATGGTCGTCGCCCCCGTTGGTAAAATTCACTGCTCTTTCGGCTTGATATCTGGACGATATTAACATTCTCTCTTTAGCCCTATTGCATAGGCTTTCAAAGCGACGCCATGAACTGCGTGGATCCACGGCTCATATGGCCATCAAGGGCAGCTGGCAAACGACGTGAGAGTCCGTTCCGGAGGCGTCACGAGTCAAAACGCATAGGACAGCATGCGACCAGGAATCGCCGTTCGACAATATGTCGATTCTCATCGACAATCGAGGCGAGGCTTAGCCCAACCACCTATCGACAACCAAGAAAGCTTCTAGACCTTATGCGGCCGGGAACGAAACAACTGTTAGCTTTCGCGCTGATTTCGGCGACGCTTATTGGTGTGAAGTTTGGAATCTACACGCGTAGCCATGTTGTTAATGTACTCTTGCTCTTCTCTTGCCTTGCCGCCTACACATTTATCGCTCTTTGTGCCTTCGCGCTCAAACCGCCGTTACTTGGCGCGGCTTTGGGAACCCTGCTGTCGCTCCCTATCGCTGCATCAATTCTGGCATCGCCTCTAATACTGCTCGCTGGTATTTGGGCACTCAACGATTTCGCTGCCGGGCCAGATGCGGCAATCCCAATGGCAAACGGCCTGCTCTGCGTCGAGTATTCTTCGGGCACAGCAGTTACCGAAGCAACGCAGACTTTCGAACTCAATCGACCAGTTTTAGGTCTGTTTTGGGTTCGCCTTGCGATAGAAAGTGGTCCGATTCTAGAGGGCTATCCCTTCCAAGAAGGCTGTGCTTCGGTTTACGAAAAGTGGCGGTCAAGCGTCAAATCGAGCATGTAAAATCAGTCGAAACTGCTCCAGATTAATTTCATGGTATTGCGGCGTATCGTAGGGCCGCTTTAGCGAACGACCAACGTCTGTTCAGGGCGGCGGATTCAACCGGTCGCCGTTCAGACTTCACCGACTTGTCCAGGTCCATCCGGACCTCACGGGCTTTGCCGCGTGCGGCTAGCGTAGAGTTGTCCAAACCATATTATCGAAAACTCGATGGCCTTGCGTGGCGAGTCGTTTAGTCCGGCGATGCAATGACCGAGTCTACGCCTGCGCGCAGGAGGGAACCGTCGCCCTCCCCTTAGGGAAAAACGACGGGAACTACATAGTCAAGATTTCAGATGTTTTCGAACCGCCGCAGCAAGGTGATCGAATGCCGCGTTGATACGCAGACGTTCCTCGCCTTCCGGGTAGGGCTTCCATTCGGTGCCGGAGATCGGGTCGACGTAGTAACTGTTGTCCGCGTACGTAGACAAGTAGTCGTTGCGTCGTCCCTGGTCCGCCAGCCTATCCTCGATCCACGACTGAAAAGCTCGTGCAGCCATCTCTTCGACGATCGAGTAATACTCCTTGCCTTTTCCATCGAGCTTCACCACTTCAGCTTTGAACGATGACATCGTCGGACCGCTGCGGACCTCTACCTCGCCGCCCATGGGGGCGCCCCCGTAGTAGGCAATTGCGATACGGCGCCAGGAAAGGCCATCTCTTTCGCGCACTCCCGCGCGAGCCACTCGGGCGAACGCCTGCGCAGCTTAATCGAAACTGGTATCGCGCGCAGGCGTTGCAGCACGGCGTACCTGTCGAGCGCGTGGTTGCGATCCGGAATCGCCGACGCCCATCCCGTGGAGCTCGATGTGCGAATTTCCATAACGACCGCCGCGCCGCGCGTTAAGCTTTGCTTGTCTGCGCTGCTCATCAAATTTCGCGTAGACTCGACTCACAACGTTTCACTTGAGGTTTCAGTTTGAGTATCAAAGCAGATACGCGCCGCCGGGTTCTGCGTCGCTATAGCCACGTAATCAGTGAGCTTCGCCTTGGGCGCCTCGCACGCGAACAAGCCCGTACGCTCGCTCACCTGTCTCCGTCGGATCTTGAAGCCGCTGTTCGCGGTGGTCACGCTGTGGTCTTGAGCTACACCGACCAGGAGTGCGGCTACCTGGGCTTGTATGTCCCGCCCCGCGACAAGATCATCGTTTGTGCGGTCACGCTGGACCCCACCGCTTTCGAAGACGATCAGCCTGTCATCGCCGAGTTGCTTGAGACCGACGAGTTTGAACACAAAGGCGGCGCAATCGATATCGAGGTGCAACGACGCATCGTCGGCCGACAGTTGGATCCCGTTGGTATGCGGGCGTGGGAAGCGCGCCATCTCGACGCAAGCTACAAGTGGCCACGGCCACGCGTGCTCATCTATTTCGAAGAACGCGGCAAAACGTACACGCGTTACGCCCGCCGGCCACCTGTATGCCGGGAGTGGCTCGCGACATACGACCTTGAGAACATGCTTGGACACCCAGGTGTCTGGGACTGGTTTGGGAAAGTTCTTGTTAACGCGCACATTGACCCAGAGTCGATCGTCAGTCTTCGCGTAGTGGACGAAAAGAAAGTACGGCTCGACATTAATGCGCCGAGCCAGCCCTGTCCTGGCTGCAAATACACTGGCTTCGCGTCGGATCGTGACGTCGATGAGGAAGAGGAGCTCGCCGATGATGACACCGACGCCGAGAGCGGCGCGGGGCGAATTTTCGGCTGGCTCTCTGGAATGCTGAAAGGCCGCGAGGCAATGGTGAGGAAATCCGGGAGCGCAGGTGAGACTTTGCAGGAGCATGACTGACCTTCGCACATTCTCGTGACAAACTATGCGCGCCCCCGTAGCAAGGCCCGCATGGTGCATTTCGAGCCGCCGCCGGCCTGTCAAACGGGCGCAACCCAAGCACCACCGAAATATCGCCTATAGAGCATGTGCTCTGACCACTTCTTCGAAGCCGAACTGAAGGCTAGCTCGCCCGGGGTCTACCCGATAAAGGCCTCATCGGCGCGCGCTCATCCACGGGACCTGCTCACGCACTGGGTCCCTCCCGGTATGCGCGTCCAGGTTCACTACCGCTCCCTTCCGGGTGGTCTGGGTTACTTTTGCGATGACGCGGAGCAACGCGGCATCGCGCGGACCGAGCCCAGTTTTATTGATGAGAGCCCGTGTTGGATCAACGAAGCGGCCTTTGACGCCTTCGACGAAGCGCTACTTGAAGGCGAAGATCCGATCGAGTTCAACGGAAGCCCGCTTGCCGATTTGCGAACCTGAGAACGCCACTTGCATCCCCTTGACCCAACGTTATAGTCAAGGCACTTAAACACACATGAGGAACCTCAAAATGAAACAGATCAAGATTGCACTTATCGCGGCCGCTCTCGCCCTGCCGCTCGCCAACGCTCACGCGGCAGGCTGTCTTAAAGGCGCGGCTGCCGGTGCAGTTGTCGGCCACGTTGCCGGCCACCACGCTGTTCTTGGCGCCGTAGCGGGCTGCGCGATCGGCCATCACATGGCCAAGAAAGAGCGTGAACAACGCCTGGCAGCAGCACGTGCTGACGGTTACCACCAGGCCTACTGATCACCATCCGGGTCGCCCGACGGCGGGCACCTGACTCTGGGCCCGCCGCACAGTTGTCTCCCCTGTACCCAATCACTGCGATTTCTCCAAGCCATCCACGACGCTCATGCCGGGTGGTGTGGCAGGGGCGAGCCCTTGTGCTGCTCCCGGTGCCGATCAATCAAGCGGTGCAAATGGCTACCCGCTGCCTCAACCGCCGCTCCTACGGCGAACTACGCGTCCCAGTTCCTCGACCTGTCAGGCACATACGACTTCCTCAGGCAGCACCTCTGCCTCGCCAGTGAGGAGTCGCCCAAGTGATAGTGGCGCTGGCACGTATTCGAGCGATAGCCGGCCGCGTGGCTTGCGCCCCACCCGACGACCAGCCGATGGTCAGCGAATCACAAGGGGCAATCCCCGACGTAAGTCCGTCCCGAAGACGCGAAATCGGAAGGTTTTTGCCACCGCTTCGATGGAACAAGCGCTGAGCTAAAAAATGACAGCGCAGATTGCGCCAATGTCACCGGAGCCGCACCTGCTGCGGCAAGTTGAAGACTCTTCGCGTTCTTTCTGGTCGTGTGGTAGCGCCGGACGCCACGCAAGCGCCGAACAACGAGTCTGAGGAAGGAACACTCATTTGACGGTTCCGGCTCATTCGCGCGAGCACGATGTGGCGAGCCCTCATATCTCGAAAATCCAATCACCGAGCCTGTTTTTCGCCGTCTTACTCGTGCACGGCTACTCTACACTTCACCCGCAACAACCCTTCGGCCGCGAACTCGCGCCTTCGGCGGCGGGTTGAGATTGATTTGGCCGTGGAGCGGAGCGCTCTTTGGGGCGATTTGCATCTCATTTTTCGCCTGTATCTTGATCTATACGTAGACGTTGCAGAGAAGCCGGGAGAAAACACCGTCGAGTCAAACGACAAAACGGAACTCAAAGGTCCTCTGCAGGTTACCGTCACGTAATCCTATTAACAGGTGGCAGTAGGAAAACTGCCAGACAGAGCAAACTTAAGGAATTGGAAATGGCCAAGGCAATCAAATCAGTAGTCCTCATCGGTGCTTCGATGGCTTTTGCGATTTGCGCGCAGGCAGCGAACGCCAGCCCGATTGAAGTGTACGGCGGCGTCGGGACGGACGGCATTGGCCTGGGTGCAGGCTACGGCATCTCGAGCCACTTCGGCGCCCGTGCGGAAGTTGACGGCTTTCACCTCGCACACAACTTCTCGGCAGGCGACCTGCACTATGACGCGAGCCTTACCCTGATTCACGGAGGCCTTTTTGCTGACTTCTTCCCGGCGCCTTCGGTCTTCCCCGTACGACTGACCGCGGGCGTCCTGGTGGGCGGCGATAATCTTTCGGGCGACGCAACCAGTACCAGCGGCACCTATTCGTTCAACGGGACGACCGTCGATACGAATGGCGAGTCGGTACACGCGAAGCTCAAATACCCGACGCTGCGCCCCTATCTCGGTATCGGTTTCGGCCACAACCCGAACAAGCGCGGCCTGTCGATGGCATTCGACGCTGGCGTCGCGTATGGCAAGCCCAAGGTTAGCTTTGACGTGCCGGCCGATATTGTGTCGGCCGCTGGCCAGGAGAACGTGAACGCTGAGGAATCTCAACTGCAGTCGAAGGCCAACAAGCTGCGCTTCTACCCGATCGTCAAGGTCTCAGTAACTTACCGCTTTTGAGTAGGCTTCCACACCGGTATCGCATTTAGAAACATGTAGCCTGTGGCCCGTAGCCCTTGTGGTTTCGGGCCTTTTTTACTTTTCCTTTCCTGCGCAACTTAGGGGGCATTCGCAACCGCACTGCACACTATCTCCAAGCGCCCGTCTTTATTGCTCGACCGGCAATCATCGATCGGCGCCTTCCGTGCAGTCCCGGCTCGCCTCTACGAGGCAGCGTCGATGTGCGGCTTGAAAGATTTGCCCTCGAGCAGGTCTTCGCAGCACCAAAAACAATGGCAACGTCGCGGCGCGCCAACGTGCCGTCCCCCCAGCGCTCGTTTGCACTTAGTTCCGCTCCTGATACATTCATACAGTAAAGCAAATGCAGCAGAGTCCTAATGTCACGTCTCGCGCTCTCGTACACGCGTAGTCTCCGCGGCCGCAATTTCGTGGTCGGGGAAATTCATGTGCCAATTCGGTCGCCTCGATGCGCCTTGCGCAAGACACAGGCGTCTGCTTTCAGGGCTGCATTTGACTTCCGCTCATCGAACTCTCCCGCGCCGCTGACACGAAGCCTCGTGAGGCGGCCATCGCTCAACTACATATCCATCGAACTATGAACGCACGCCAACTCACCGCCCTCTGGCAACACCACACGGTTTCGCACAACGTGCAGCTGCAGGCTGCGCCTAGCATCGCCACGCTCTTCGGAATGGATGAAGTAGAAATCGACTACGCCCGAGGCCGGCTTGTGCTACCCGACGCAGGCACTGTTGAAGTCGCCGACCTTGATAAATAAGCAGGTCAGATCGACTGGGTCGCGTTAGTCGACAAGGATGAGTGCATGTGGGTGGTGCTGGGGACCGGCTCCCCCTTCGACTCGAAGGAGAACCTGCCGACCGTCGACGGTGTTGTGATGGCGATGCCAGCAGAGGTGCGCCGACGCATGCCCGGCACGCTGCCCGGCATCCCGGTTTTCCTCCCCAACGCAGCCTGATCCGGAGCGCGCGTGACGCCCTTCCCTTGCTCAGCCGGCCCGCCTGAAGATATGGTCCTGGCCCGATACAAGGACCGTATCGTGCGGGTGCTCGGTGTAACGCCGGGGAAGAGACTCAAGATCCAGTGGCTGACGGAAGACGGTGAGATACGCGAAAGCGCCGTGAAACCCCATAACCTACGTCAGATGCAGCCTCAACTCTTCTAACGGCCCTCCATCACAGTCTAATATTTCCGTTGCCACCGGGATGGCGCTTGCCGACGCCAGAAGTCATCAGGAGCTACGGTCTGTCGCTGCGGGGACGTACATCGCAACAGATCTCAATGGCTCTGAGGGAACCACCGGTGCTGGCTTCGGGCTTGGAATGGATCGCCGAGCCGTCGTGGGCACCGTATCGACCGAGTCGAATCTCATCTCGCTCGTTCGAACTAACACGCAGACGCTCACCGTGAAGGGCGGCTTCACCGATCGCGTCGGCGATCCACTATTCATCGTAACGATGAAGGATGGCACCCAGTTTTTATGTCCCGCCACGGAAAAGAATTGCCGGAGATTATCGAGGTAGCGGATTAACCGAGAGCCAGGAAAAAGCCTCTATCTGGGTCGCCTTTCATCGTCAACCTTGCTTGCGCACCTGTTAATCTTTTTCGGCTGCAGCTAAGTCAGCAACACATCGAACCATACACGCATAGATCAACCGGACGTGCATTTTCACGGCGTTGGCCGCGGTCGGGGCGGCTATGACGGTCATGGCCGCACGCCCATGCTTCACCGTCTTCGCCGCAGCAGGTAGTTGTTGAGTTTCTGGCCAGGGAGACGGGTATCGAGGCGAGATTACTGACCGCCACCAACGCGGTAGCACAGCCGGAAGTGAGCCATGCTGGGGACGGCGCAGTCGTTCTCGTTTTCGCGCCACAGCACGACACTGCCGATCGGATCCGTCGCATCACGCCCGTTCATTCGAGCGCCGGAATGCAATCGCGGGTGAACAACGTGGACTGCTCAACGGATGACTTCTAAGCCTCACCCAAACCCGCCGGAGCTTTCGTTTCGTGCGTGCATTCTGTCTTCTGTCCTTCGGTCCTTCGGTCCTTCGGTCCTTCGGTCCTTCGGTCCTTCGGTCCTTCGGTCCTATCGCATCGCTGGTCGCTCAGACGGCCCCACCTATGTTGAATCAACTTGACGTCGTCCCGGACGACATGCCAGAACCTGACGCACGCAGCATCCTGGGCGGCAACTTCGCGTACGCGATCTCGCTTGGTGCCGAGTATTGCAGTCGCTGCGCGCGGGAGGCAAGGGCCGCGAACAATGATGAGCACCACGCAGCCTACAGAACAGCGGTGCGTGTCGCACGCCTCATTCAATGGATAGACGACCATGACCGCCCGGAGCGAACCCTATACAACGGGGACGGCACCCTGACCGTCTCATCGGTGTCGGTCGACGAGATCGGCCGCACGTCGATAGAGCGTAGCGTCATTAGCGCAACGATGAGCGCCGCCCGTGACCTGCTGGGTTACTGACCTCCTTCGGTCGACGGCTGGCTGCCTCATGTCCTCTACCTCGCCTGCGGGGTCCCCAAATTGCTGCCCAAGCCGTGGGCGTTGCGCCCGTTCAAGATTCGGAGATCATCGTGCCGCGGCACGTTCGAGCGCCGCAACGACAGGCGTATTCGCCGCGTGCGGTTTCGTAGTCGCCGGCATCCACCACAAGCCCGTAGTCGAGGAATAGCTCTTCACCACGCATCACGTCGCGAGCGGCCTCGATATACACCCGTCCGTCCATCTCGAAGGCCCTGCAATTCGGCTCGCAAGCGTGGTTCAACCAGCGCGCGCTATTGCCGCCCTGGGCACCGTCGATAACCCGGCCATCCGCCAGCCCAAAAAAGAACGTATGGCCGGACAATCCGGTCGTGCCGTGGGCCGCGACCGCGTTTCGCCAGCCCATCCGCTTTCCTTTGTACTCGACGAGAAGCTCGCCCTCACGTAGCGTACGCAACGCAAACACCCCGCGGCCGTGCACCGGCGACCTTCGTACCGCAAATCGCTTCATGCTGATCCCTCTCTGTTCGGTCGCGCGCGAGCGATGCGCAACGATCACAATAGCGCGTTGCGATCGCGCGCGGCAAGATCGGCGAACGCCTCGTCGAGCAGCTCGTGTTACTGGTCCCAAGGCTCATTTTCGAGTCAAGGTTTCTCGGCAATCCACCTGCATCAACGGGTTTTTCAGCACGTTCAGTGCGCGCCGGGAAAACGCCACCAGTTCAGCCTCTGACCACGCCGAATCATTCAGGAAAACGAGTAGCCAGCCTTGGAGATCGCGGCAAACGTAGTGAACCACGCCGGCGTCTCGGAGGCGTGGGCGATGTCGCGCACAAGGCTGGTATCGAGTACGACAATGCACTGCTCGTCAGGAATGATCTTTCGCATCAGATGGTTCATCGGCATCTCTCAGAGTGATAACTTGTGGTTCATGGATTTGCGCAGCCCAGACGTCCGCTTCGCTTAGAGCGTAATAAAAGTGACACCGTTACGACGATAATGGTGTCATCACGCATGGGCCAATCGACATGGTGCCAACCTAATGGCGCAGAGGAGCGGCCGCGGCAAACACCGCCACCTGCTGCGAACTTCCGGTCTCGACCCGAAAGGGACGCTCAGTGCGTCACCGGGCCACGGCCGCTTAGTGTTCAAATACAGACGTCGGTGAAACGCCGCACGCGGCGGCTGGGGGATGTCTTCGACAGGAGCGGTCGCGAAGTCCTGGGAGATGGTCCTTCCGTTGATCCAGCGACGACGGACACGATGACTCTTACGGGCTCGAACCCGCAGCGGCCATTGACCGCGCCGCCGCCCCGCGTTTGTCAGTTGTCTGCGATGCTGATCACGACTTTCCCGAACGGGCCACGCGCAAGATGTTCAAATGCCTGTATGGCCTCATCGAAGCGATAGACGCGATCGATGACAGGCTTGATTTTGTGCGTATTGAGAAACACGTTCATGCGCTCAAACGAAGTGCGCGGCGCGACCGCGATCCCACGAATTGTTGTTTGCCGGAAGATCAGAGGCATCAGATCGAGAGCGGTCGTCTGTCCAGTCAGGAAACCAACCTGCGCTATCACGCCTTGCACCTTGGTGGCCGCAACGGACTGGTTGATTCCTTCGCCACCCGCGACGTCAATCGTCACGTCGGCCCCCAAGCCGCCGGTTAGTTCGAGTACCTTCGCCGACCAGTCCGGATGCGTCCGGTAGTTGATCCCATCGACCTTGTCGCTATTGAGTAGCGCCTTCACCTTCGCCAGATTTTCGTCCTTGCTCGACGTGACGATCACGCGTGCGCCATGTGCAATGGCGATCTGCGCGGCGAAAATCGAGACGCCTCCGGTGCCCTGAACGAGTACAGTTTGTCCTGATTCGAGGTGACCAACTTCGGTTAGTGCATACCAGGCGGTCAACGCGGCGATCGGCAGGGTGGATGCTTCCACGTCGCTCATCGATGCGGGCGCGGGCACCGCGCTGTCTTCGTGGATGATCATGAATTCGGCGAGTCCACCGGGCAACGGCATCCCGAGACAATACGCCGGTTCGTCGGGGCCGGGCGCACCATCGATCCAGTGCGAGTAAAGCGTCGAGTTCACGCGGTCGCCGATTTTGAAGCGAGTTGCACCGTCGCCGATGGCGACTACCATACCGGCCGCGTCCGACACGGGAATCAGCGGCTTGGGTACGCTCGTGGGCTCATAGATACCATCAACGATGGCCTTGTCACGGAAGTTCAGTGATACCGCGCCGACTTTCACGAGAAGTTCGCCCGGCTGTGGAGTGGGCGTTTCCACTTCGCCAACGCGTAGGTTAAGGAGACCAAAATCGTTCAGAAGCCATGCTTTCATTTCACACCTCATGTTCGCAGCAACGGCGGATGCCATCGTGCTGATCAGTGTAATTTCGGCGGTGTGGGTTAGTTAGAGGGTAAAATTCCACACATTCCATCCGCTGATTCCAGAATTAATCATGGACGATCGTTTTGCTGGCATCCGCGAGTTTGTTGCAGCTCTCGATCACGGTAGCTTTACCGCTGCTGGCGAGACGCTAGGCCTTACCGGGTCTGCGATCGGCAAAAGCATCTCTCGGCTGGAATCGCGTCTGGGCGTGCAACTGCTGCATCGGACGACGCGCCGCATCGACCTCACGACCGCGGGCGAGACGTTCTTGCTCACGTGCCGACGCATTCTCGAGGATCTGGACCAGACAGAAGCCCTTCTGTCGACGGGCCACGAGCAACCGATCGGCCGCCTACGCGTCGATCTTCCGACGACCTTTGGCCGCCGCCACATCGTGCCTGCACTGCTGGATTTGACGCGGCGATTTCCGCGTCTTGATCTTGCCGTTACCTTGCAGGATCGGGCGGTGGACCTTGTGGGCGAGGGAGTTGATCTGGCGGTGCGTATCGGTACGCTCGATGAATTTCCGGATCTCATTGCCCGTAAGCTGGGCGAGCAGAAGCTCGTTATTTGCGGCGCGCCCGATTACCTAGCACGACGCGGCGAACCGGTGCGGCGCGACGATCTGTTCGCACACGATTGCTTGATCGGATGGCGCAGAAGCGCACGGTTCGGCTGGTTGTTGCCCGATGTGGGGAGCAACGGTGGAGTTGCTTACGTTGATGTGCGAGCGCGCCACGAACTAACGGATGGCGACGCCTTACTGAACGCCTGTTTATCGGGTTGCGGCCTTGCCCAGCTTCCCGGATGGTTGGCGCGAGATGCCCTGCGCTCGGGCGCGCTGCGAGAGGTGCTACCGAGCCTGTCGACGACGATATCGATTCATGCGATCTGGCAAAAGACGCGACACGTTCAGCCGAAAGTCAAAGTGGCTGTTGATGAATTGACGCGACTCGCAGCGTTCGAAACGTCGGTGTTCCAACCGTGATAGCGAGAGCACTATCGCTTGGGGCATCGGCCAGCTAGATTGCCGTGTCAAAGGCGAATGTCCGTTCGTGGACTTATGTTGCCCTCTGGATGTCTGACGAGAGCGCACCGCTAATGTAGCATGGTGGCCGAGTGCAGAACAGGGAGGTCGCCTACCGGGGTCTCGGTGGCGAGTCGGCCGTGAGCTTCCGTAGACGACCCGAAGCGGCCCTTTGGCAACGCGAACTCCGAACGACTGCTTCTGGCTTTCATCGCTCGCTCAAATTTGGCGGCCGACACAACCTGCGTACCCTTGTGATGGGCTGGGACGGCTAGCTACCTCATCGAGCACGGATTGATCCGACGTGATGGCAAAGTCACGCTGGCGTTGTTGTGCGATCCCTGAAACGCTGCGCCGGCGCGGTACCGACTGCGCGATTGCTGAATCTGGCTGCAGTAAATCAGGCGTCGCCGGCGCAGCCGAAAATGACGATGAACGGTAGCGACGCTAAAGGAAGGGTGACGCCCGGCTCGCAAATCTGGGCAGCGACGAACGCCGCGCGGCAGGTACTAACGTCGATACCATGGGCAGTGAGGTCGTCTGTGCGGTGGGTCCAGATGGCAGCATGCGGTTGTCGCACGCCGTTCTCCGTGGCACGATGCTATCCAGTTCACCGCAAAGGGACACTGGAAAGCATGCTGTCTTGCCGATTGAAGTGGTACGCCGTCGCGACGTCGCGCATTCTACGCAAGCATTGGCAGGCGCTGGTTTTGTCGATCCTTCTGTTATTGCCGGCTATCCCGGTGTTCGCGCAGTCGCAGATTCTGGGTGCGCCGGTACTAGCGGTGCTGGCGCCTGAGCATCGCATGGAATGGCGCTTCGCCTGGGTGCATCTGCTCGAAGCCGTGGGCGTGTTGTGGGTCTGGGCGCAGCGCGGCGCCATAGCCGGCGGACCGTTCGCGGGCTTCCTGAAATCGTTGCCAGTGTCCAACGGCCGGCGCCGTTTCGCGGATGCCGTCGTCATACTCGTCGCGAGCACGCCTTTGCTGCTGCCCATGTTGGCTGCCACCGTCGCGCTAGCGTTTCTACCGCACAAGGCTGCCAACTATCTGTTCGTCCTTGATCTCTTCCTCATCACGCTCGGCTGGCAGTTGACGGCGTTCTCGCGCGACGTGCCGAACGCCGTGGCGTTGATTGTTGCCAATGGATTTCTTGTCGGCGGTTTGGGAGCCGAGACCGTTTTGCGTTCCTGGTTGCTGTTTGCGCCGTTGCTGCTAGCGTTCTTCGCCATCACCTACACCGGGCCCTCGTCGGTGATAAAGATCCAAACTTCGGGCTGCTTTCCGCGTCGTCTGGTTACGTCCGTCCGCTACAGCGCGGGGCGGGTGCTTTCGCCCACAGTGAGTCTGCAAATCGGTATCCTGCGCGATCGGAAAACGAGCACGGCGGGGCGTTGCGCGATGATGTGCGCCGTCGTCGGTTGTTCGGGCGCACTGCTCGAAATCTGGGATTTCGACACGCGCGCTGTGCCTCTTGCACTGATTGCGCAAGCCGCGATTGCCTTCATCGCTTCGACCGCTTACCACGATTTGCGCGCCGCGCATCGCCGTGCGTCGCCTTTCATGCAGTCGCTGCCGATCTCGGCGTTCGCCAAAATGCGCGTGGACTGCCTGACCATCGCGGCGCTCGCGCTCCCGTTTGCGTCAATCGTGCCACTGATGCTGGCGATTCGCGGAGCGTTGCCGTGGCGCACAGCCCCGGCACTCCTAGGCTCTGGAGTACCGCTCTTGGCATTGCTGTATCTGCCGCAGCGCTACGCGCCCGGCCAATCCCCGTTGTTCGGCACGATCGTGTCCGTGCTATGGGTCGGCGCCGCGTGGCAATACTTTGTTTGATTGCCTCCTCATGCTCCGATTCGAAAACCTCAGCAAGTGCTACGACGGCCGCATCATCTTCGAAGCACTGCATTACACGTCAGGTGCCGGTTGCGTCGCTCTATGCGATGAAAACGGCCGTGGCAAATCAACCTTGCTCGGCATGCTCGCGGGTGCCATCGACTCAGACTCGGGCCAGATTTGGATAGACGGCCATTCGTTGCGGTCCGCGCCACTCAAGGCGAAGTCCGCGCTTGCTTACGTCCCCGACGACTGCATGGCGTACCCGTTTCAGTCCGGGCGCGCCTTCCTTGAACTCGTGGCGTCGGTGAAGAAAGCCCGAGTCGATCACCGGACGCTCGATCTCGCGGACCGGTTCGGTTTGATTTCGCATCTAGAGAAGCGCTTCGATGAAATGTCGCTTGGTACGCGCAAAAAGTTCTTCCTGACGGCAATTATGCTCGGCGAGCCTGCGGTCGTTATTGCTGATGAACCAGGTAACGGACTCGATGCCGCCGGACGCGAAGTGCTCATTGATCTGTTCAAAATGCTGGCCATGAAGCGCACGGTGTTCTTCTCGAGTCACGATGCCGCACTCGTGCGCGCTTGTGAGGCGGAAACGGTTTGCTTTGCCGATTTGGGTGGAGTGGACGCTCATTGACGGCTCGCCTTCGCAAGCGTGATGCTTCGGGAGCCGCATTAAATTTTCAGCGGAAGAGTGACTGCCAGCGTTGCAACGAGTGGGCGCCGATCTTCACCGAATTTCAGTAGCCGGCCGATCACAGCCGTTCAATGCTGCACGCGAGCAATGGCCGTTAGCAGAGTAGTGCAGCCGTTACAACGGCAGTTTCGTTTGCTCGCTGAACGTCCGGTTGTGGCCGAACTGCGTCCCATGACCGAACGCGCCGCTCGTCACCGACCCGCGCTCGCATGCAACTGACATAACCCGACCCAAAAGGGACATTCGCACTTTCCGAAAGCAGCCATCGGAACAGGGCCAATACAGCGTTAAAACGGTTTCATCAATTCGCCAAAGCAAACCAATATGAGTGGTTTCAGTCACCCTTAAGGTCGCTCTTCCACGGGGCTAGTGCCTCTTTCCCGTAATGTTCCAGTTTCACGAGCGCAGGTCTGCATGGGCGTGATTTCCCTTTCAACCGCGTGCAGGTCAAATAACTGAACAATCTGCCTGTCTGAACTTCCATGTTCCGGGCCCATACGAAGCAGGCGTCCCTCCTCTCGAGAAACAAACAATGCGTCGCCCGACGGAACTGGCATTACAGAGCTCAATGGCGCGGGAAAATCGGGAATCTGCCTTAGTGTGCCACGTGGCAACAGCTTCTTCACATCATATTCTGACATCGTAGAACCCAGTACGTAGACAAGCCCGACAACGGTACCGGATCCTTCAAAACCAAAAATGATGATCTTTTCGGGTGACCATCGTCCCGCGATTTTGCAGTTTGCGTGCAGCCCATTCGACATCAGGTTGATATAGCCGTCCCCGCACCCCACGAGGTTTGGTGACCAGTTCTCACCAAGGGTCTTCGACATGACATGTTTCGCCTCCTCGAGCGGCCGTCCGAGCACGTCATCTGGCATCGGACAACTCTGCGCAGAAGCGTATTGCATGCCGCACGCGAGCAAAATAGGAACAAGCAGAAAACGCATCTTCATACAGGATAGATTTTTGTTGGATGAAAGTGCCGGTCAGACGGCCAATGCACGCAGCACCTGAGCGACTCCGACATGTACTGCTCACGCAGCAAGACCGTTTTGGGGTTCCGAGCTCCCGGGCGAAATCGTTAATTGACGTTTCGCACCATCTTCGTGCTGTGTAACGACAATTGGACTGAAGGCTTTAGGCATACATTACCTACAGTAATACACGCGATTGTTGACGATCTTGCGCTCGCTGACGAACGTCCCAAACTGCCGTGCTCTACGGCCGCTCCAAAGGCCCGTTTTCACCGCTCGGCGAACGTTGTGGCCGCACTGTGTCCCACGGTCGAGCGCGCCGATCGCCTCGGCGGCGCAATTCATGCAATCGGCATAACCCGACCCGAATCAGCCCTAGGCCTCAACCCGACCTGTTTGGCCGCTTTCAAGATACAACGGCCGTTCGAGTCGCGGTGAACGGAGGCAAGTTCGAAGAGAGGCGACCACCTGGCGAACAGACCCTGGCGAGTTCGCGGTTTGCGATTCGCTTCAGGTGCTGCCCTGGGGCGCTAAGCCTCGGACTTCGTCGAGAATCCATGTCGCAAATGCCTGCAGTGGCCCCGCACTTAATTCGATTGGCTCGGGAAGAACGAGGCTGAAGTTTTTGGCGACCCCTTTACCTACAGGCCAGGGCGCAACCAAACGACCTTGTTCAAGCTCTGTCCCGATGTAAAGGCGCGGCACCAATGCCACGCCCAAGCCGGCTAGCGCCGCTTCAATCAGCATGGAATGTAGATCATAACGAGCACCGATCGCAGAGTTGGTCAGCACGATGCCGGCCTCCTGGGCATAAAGCTGCCAGGCGTCCGGATTCTGCCGCCTGTGAAGGCGTGGCAGTTCGTCCAGCGGCGTGTTCGCGCCGGCGTCCTCGAGGAGTGCCGGACTGCAGACGGGCACCAACACCTCCTCGAGCAGGTGATGCAAATGCATACCCGCCCATGCGGGATGCTCGAAGTGAACGGCTGCGTCGAAACCGCTACCAGCAAGAAGGAAGGGGTCCATCCGCTCTGCGATATGCACCGTGATGTTCGGGTGCTTGTCCTGAAAGCGCTTCAGCCGGGGGATAAGCCACCGTGTTGCGAAGGTCGGAATGGCCGCGATATCGATGCTCGCGCCCTCGGTGGGCTGCCCCATCAGATACAGGCTGTCGCGTTCCAGCCGATCGAGACTCTCCCGAACCTGCACTGCGTATCGCGTGCCGTTCGGTGCAAGCCGCACGCGATTTCCGACTCGCTCGAATAGAGCAACACCCAAAAAGGACTCCAGCCGAGCAATCTGACGACTGATGGCGCCCTCAGTGAGCGCCAATTCCTCAGCGGCGCGGGCGAAGCTTCCGTGTCGCGCCGCTGCCTCGAAGGCCAGGAGCGCTGAGTTGCTTGGGATCTTGCGTCGCAATGGTATCTGGCCGAGGTATTGGATGGACGTCAGCTTGAGTAAAAGTCACTAAAGGCTGACTTTATTTCGATTTTCACGGGGGAAGCATCGGGCTAGCATTACTTTACCGCAATGAAGGTGGTGCTTGCAGCGAGATGCGCACCCGCCACCAAGGACAATCCGATGATCTACACCGTGGAATGCAGCTTCGCCGATCCCACCAGCGAGGCCGAATGGAACAACTTCTATAGTCTCGAAAAGCTGCCTGCTCTCATCTCGGTGGCCGGCTTTCACACGTCGCAGCGCTTCAAGGCGATAAGCGATGGTTGCCCTGTCTACCTGGCCGTCCACACGATCGACAGTCTCGACGTTCTGACGGGAGACGAATATTGCCGCAAGGGCGGCGGTAATTTCGCAAGGTGGCAGCAACACATCACCGACTGGCATCGAAATCTCTACCGCGATATTGGTGTGGCGCCCGCGGTCAACGCCGACGAACTGCTCGCGCTGTGCGCAAGCGGCCCTGATTCGCTGATCCGAATGGGCCTCGAGCCGTTGGCCATGCAAGCAGTTGCGCTGGAGAAGTTTCCGGAACTACGTTGGCTCGCAAAACTGCGTCTGAGCGACGCCCAACTTTTCGAGGGTCTTGAGGGCGTTCACATTTATGCGCCGATGACGGAACAACTGACCAGCGTTCGAGCGGCTTCGACCGCGCAGGAAAGATAGTCCGCGATGCCAAACGTCACGTTCTACATTCACGCGGGGAAAATGCCGTCAGACGAACAGCTTGCCGACCTGTCCGACGACTGTGTCCGACTCTGCACCGACGTACTCGAAGCAGAACTCAAAAACGTTCACGTCGTCTACGTGGACGTTCGGCATGGGCACGGACATCCCGTTTTCGTGGAAGTCCAATATCGCCTTGAGATGTTTCGCACACCGGCAGTAATGAACCGGTTCATGGAAGCACTCGAGAGCGCCATCGCTTGCCGCACAGGTTTAGCGGCTCGCATCCGTTGTTTCGGCTACGCCGCGTCGAACATTCACGCCCGAAATTAATTGGTCTGGAGAAGCATGGTGCCCACCTTTACGTTTCCGAGTCAGCAAGTCGGCGACTTCACGATTACCGCCATCAGCGATGGCTATCTCACGGCCAGCCTCGACTACCTTTCGAATATTGACGTTGCGGAAGCCGCCAGAATGCAGGGCGACGCGGGGGAGACGGAGCTCGCTGCCGTACATATCAACTGCTACGTCGTGCGAGGAGCGGGCCGTACCGTGCTTATCGACAGTGGCGCTGGTGGGATCAAGCAATGGGGCGGTCGCCTGAAGCCCAGTTTATTGCTTGCCGGAATCGAACCGTCCACGATCGACACCGTGTTGCTCACACACGCCCATCCAGACCACGTCGGGGGGCTGCTGGATGCCGCAGGAGAGACGGCCTTTCCGGACGCACAGCTTGTCGTTCACGAGCGAGAGGTGAAGTTCTGGCAGGACGATGGCAATCTGGCGCAAGCCAGCGAGCGGGCGCGCGGAAACTTCCTTATCGCGCGCCGAGTGTTCGACTGCTACAGCGACACGCTCCGTACTTTCGAAGATGGGGATGTGCTTCCCGGTATCCGGGCGATGTCACTTCCAGGACACACCGACGGGCACACCGGTTATCTCCTCGAATCCGGCGATGCGGGTCTGCTGGTTTGGGGAGATGTGGTTCACTTTCCTCACATTCAAATTGAGCGGCCGGATGTATCGATTGCGTTCGATCAGGACGCATCTCTGGCCGCGACCACACGATCCCGGCTTTTGGACCAGGTCAGTTCCGAGCGTCTTCTGATCGCCGGCATGCATTTGGGCCAAGCCGGTTTCGCGCGTGTAACGCGAACGAAGGGTAAATACGGTCTGCTCTATGAGGCCGAAGCCTGAGCCATGGCGTGTCGCTGACTGTGAGGCGCTTGCTGTAGACGTTCTGCCGTCGCTTGACGCGAAGCGCCCTGGGTCACGTCCACCAGGCTGACTTGTCCGACCGTGACGTATGACTGTTGCCGAGGCTGAAGCTGCCGTTCGACGGGCAAACCGCTGAGATGGGCGACCGTCGCGTCCTGGCCGACTACCGACTAACGCGGTCGGCCGTAGCCGACCCACAACGGACAAGCGAGTCCGACGGAAGCGGACGTTGAATCCTTCGGTTGCTACTGTCGAGAACCATAAGCGGTCGCCACCAGCACTCGGTTATTGCTGGCGGAACTCCCCGCTGGAGGCTGACTGATGCCATTGTGGCCAGCACGATATGGAAACGAAAGTGCTTTAGGTGAGCCGGGTTGCGCCCGCCGATCCTCACCCCGCCATTTCAACTTCATTGCACTCACCGCCCACTTTATCCAGGGCGTTAAGCAGCCCTGTGCGTAGTGCGTGCAATGCGGCACTCTTTTCGTCAAGTTCTTTCAGCTTGGTCTGAAGACAGGCAACTTTTTGCGCGGTATCAAAACTCGGACTATCCCAAACACCGATGACATCGCGAATTTCCGCCAGAGTGAACCCCAGCGCCTTGGCGTGAACGATCAAGCGAATTCGCTGCAACGAAAGTGCGGAATAGCGTCTGTAAGTATTCGTCGCATGAGGTTGCGTTGGTTTGTCCAGTAGCCCCATTCTTTCGTAGTAGCGAACCGTGTCGCGAGAAACGCCTGCGTGCTTGCATAGTTCGCCAATGAGCATGCTGCCCCCATCCGAAGTCGTGAACCGCTATTAGGACTTGACCGTGGCCTATAGTCAACGGTTTACATTCCAACTCTTCTTCCACTTCCCCGGCACGCTATGATTAGCCGCTATGATTTTCGAGGAAAGACCGTACTCATCACCGGCGCCTCGTCCGGCATCGGACGGGCGTTTGCATTCGCCTTCGCAAGAGAGGGCGCGAAACTTCTGCTGGTAGCACGCTCCCACGACGCACTGCGCGATCTCGCCGAGGAATTACGACGCGATTATGCGTGCGATGCAGATTTCTTGACCGCCGATTTGAGCACTACCGCTGCCTTAGACGCAATTGCTGCTCACCTCAGTGCGTCAGGGAAGATCGTCGACGTATTGGTCAATAATGCGGGTTTTGCGGCGTATGGGCGCTTTGAAGAAGTCCCGCTGCCACGTCAACGCGATGAAGTGCTGGTGAACTGCATGGCCGCGGTCGCGCTGACGCACCTCGTATTGCCAGGGATGCTGATCAAATCCGATGGCGTCGTCATCAACGTTGCATCGACGGCAGCGCTTCAGCCCGATCCGTACATGGCCGTCTACGGTGCCACGAAGGCATTTCTGCTTTCATTTTCAGAGGCCGTTTGGGCGGAGAACCGGCATCGAGGAGTCAGGGTAGTCGCATTGTGTCCGGGTGCGACGCAAACCGGCTTTTTTGACGTAGTTGGCGCTCAAGAAGCCGCTGTCGGGACGCCGATGCCAGTTGCGACCGTCATCCGGGATGCATTTTGGGCCGTGGATCGCAATAGAAGTCACCGTGTTGTGGGGGTGAAAAACCGGCTCCTGGCCAATTTGCCGAGGCTATTGAGCCGTCAAGGCGCTGCTCAACTCGTTGAAAAAATCCTCAGACCTCGGCGAGACAAGGAGCTTGTAACAGGACGACCAACCGGCCAGATCCCCTTGCCATAAGCGATCGATAAAGGCATGTTTTCGGAATATTGTTTTACCGAAGATTGATACCGATTTCGACGTCCGCCCCGAATGTCCCAAAGTGGCCGATCACCGACGCATGCGTTTTGCATGACCGAGCCGATGGGTAAGAACAGGCGACCGACTCTGCCCGACCCGGAGCCGCCGTTCGGCCACCCCACATCCGCAATGACCGCTTCCGAGTGTGAAGCGATCGTACGAAAATCGACAGGAAGACGCGTGCGAAAGGCGGTAGAGGTTGTGGGCCTCGGTCACTTGAGTCAGCGGGCGTGGACGGAACGTGCCACTGCGTCACGCGTTAGATATGGCTTCAGAATTGCAGCACGCGGTGGCTATTTCCTGAGAGTAAAACGTTCTGTATATTCCGTCGATTCCGAACTTATCGATCCTACAATCTTCGACGGTTTAGACATGGAAATCAGAAGATACGAGCAACGCGACCTTGCGTCGGTGGCACAGCTTTTCAACGACTATCGGTCGTTCTATGACCAGCTCCCCGATCAGGCGCTGGCGATTCGTTTCATTGCGGAGCGCGCACAAGCGGGCGACTCGGTGATTCTGGTCGCCGACTCTGGTGCCGGACATCTCGTTGGATTCTGTCAGCTGTACCCTTCGTTTTGCTCCGTGGCTGCAGCACCGATCTATGTTTTATACGACCTGTTCGTCGCGCCAGCTGAGCGGCGCTCGGGAGTCGCGAGACGTTTATTGAAGGCTGCTGCAGCTCGCGCGAAGGCTGATGGAAAAGTTCGTATGGATTTGACCACGGCGAAGACCAACGTGAAGGCGCAGGCACTATATGAATCGCTTGGATGGTCGCGAGACGAGATTTTTCTCACCTATAACCTGAATCTGGACTGATCGCTTGGCGAGGCGGCCCTATCCTCGGGCGGAATATTCATCGTCGATGCAATTTACATCGGTCGGCGTTTGGCCAACCGAAACACTTGGTTCACGCACGCACCTCAGTTTCAGCTATCCGACCAGTGAACTTACGACCGTTCCCGAGTTCGAACCTGCGTTCGATCCGCAAACCGACGAGATGGACGAATGACGCTTCGTGGCCGGCTATTCCCCGATGCATTTCGCGTGAGACATGATGCATTGGTATAGGGTGCCCGATTGCATCCACAACCCGTTACGGTCGTTCGGCCGAAGGTCGATCGAGTGGCCGATCACATGACGGGAACACCTCTTCTGTGAGCCTTTATGTATCGGCAAGTCTTCTACTCCGCTGAACCTCAGCGGCCGTCATGCCACCGAATCTGAGCATCGAGTCCAGCAGAGTTGACGAATCGCGAACGTGTGCGGTACCTTAAGGGCATGCAACGCAAATTAATCCTTTTCGTGACCATCATCACAACGACGACCATCGGCGACGGTGGGACGTCTTGGATACGCACGTAGTATTTGTGATTGCATATCTCAAAGGCCCCGCCGGCAAACGACGGGGCCTTTCGCGTTTACGGCTCTTCGTCTTCCGTCGGCATTACTTCAGCATGGAGTCGTTATGAGCAACGTAGACGTTCGCAATCGAAAAAATGAACTAGAGGTGATGCTTGTTATCTCGATTCAAACCCGGCCAGGAATGCGCCACGAGCAGATCGCGGCTTTCGAAAAGCTAGCTCCGGTTGTGCGTTGCGAGCCAGGATGTATTCAGTATGATCTGCATGCTGTCGTCGATGATGACGACCTTTTCGTGTTGATCGAGCGCTGGGCATCGGCCGAAGCGTTGGCTGCACACGAAGTAACGCCTCACATGATTGCCGCGGATGCTCATAGCCCGCGCTTCAGAGCAGCTCCCGCCCGAGTCGTATGCCTCTCGGCAGATAGCATTGCGTAGGTGCATTAGGCGTCGCTATAGAGCGCGGGATAGAGTTTCTTGCCTACACATAAAACCCGACCAGGCAGCTAGCTGAGTTATGGTCCATCGTTGAGCAGAATTGCGACCGCTTCTGGGTGCGAAGCGGTCGCTCCATGATATGGGCGACCCGGTTGCGCGAGTGGCGCATCTTGGCCGGCTAGCGCCTGACGTAGCGTCCGAGAACGGCCACTCACGGCGGCGTGCACTCGACGACATTGCCGCAAAAGTGCGGCAATGCCGCTAACGGATTAGCGATATAGCTACGTTTTTCAACCAAACTGCACTCAAGTTGATCAAGCCACTGAATTGCCGGCCTGCCCAGTTGCGATGCAAAGTGTCAGATTTATTGCGGACTGACGCGGAGTGACGATTTTATTACACTCGGAGTGGAAACAAAACCGTCACTTCGGCGTTGAGAGGCCCCCCGTCGGGACCCGCCGCAGTGACAAACATAATGCGGCCTACGCCAAGCCTGTGACGTCGCGAGCTAGCTTTGTTTGCGATAACGCCTAGCTGCTGTGGCAAGTCACCTCGACTTGCATTCTCCTTTTTCCATCGGGAATGGCAGTGCAAGCGCGAAGGCCAAGCCACGCGACCCGTTTTCATCCTTGACGGGAACAGCGATCAGGGATGGCGCGAGCGCATAGGAAAAGCCGTTCCACCTCGATCTGGGTCCGCCCGCTCGCGCTGGCATTGACGATGCCAGCGCAAACGCCCCTGTGACCGAACCTTAGTCCAGCTTCTGGGCGTGATGGTCTCCCGCACGCCTGCCTGTCCACCGCGTGTGGGGGATTTTCAACTTGCGGCACCCAGAGGCGCCGTGGTATTTTTCCGCCAGCCGTTAAATCGGCAATACCTGCATAACAAACTGACTACCGCGTGGCTTCGTTCGTATCGATGCCATCGCTCGCGCGTTCTCGCGTCCTCGCGGCCTCTTTAGTCAGCTCCGTCTCCACACCCATCAATTCCATCTCCGGGCCTCCCAGCCTGTAGGCGCGTGCTCGTCTGCCCATTCGATTTGCGATCGCCATTTCGCTGGTTCAGTTCCCAAGGTCGCGAGCGGGAAATCAGCAGCGGCGCGCAGCAAGCTGCATACAGCACCAGCCCAGCCACACACAGAAGCACCGGTCGACACTCCTGAAACGGTGGAGTAATCACGGTTGCGAATGCACTTCGCGCGCGCCCGTCGTCTCGCCCACAGGCTGGCAGCCGCGTGCGCCAAGCCCGACTTGCAATCCGGGTTGCCCGAGAGACACTGATTTTGCTGGCCCGACAAAGCCGCCCCATCGATTTTGCTGGAAGCCAGCTCATTCCTTTTCGACGCGTTCGCGTTTGTATCACCTCATTCTTTATAGGATTACTAATGATGCAAAAGATGCTCATTTCGCTGGCAGCTGCAGCCCTCACCCTCTCTCTCGGCGCGTGCTCGGAGATGCAACTCGCTGGCGGCGGCAAGAGCCCGGACAGCACCGCCGTAGCAGGCTCGAATGCTCCAACCGCCGACAACATGCACCGCTGCGCGGCGCCGCTTGGCACCATCTCAATTGAGGAAGACACGACCGCACCGTGGTACGCACTTCTCACGGGCCAGTACAAGCTCGGCAGCACCATCCCTGTGTTGAAGTTGCTCGCGCAACAAAGCGGTTGCTTTGTCGTCGTCGATCGGGGCCGAGGCCTGCGCCAGGCACTCGCTGAGCGTGAGCTTGGTAACACTGGCGAGATCCGCAAGTCGAACCGGATCCGTAAGGGCAAGATGGTTGGCGCCGATTACACGATCACGCCTAGCATTACTTTCTCCAACGAGAACGCTGCCAGCCTCTCTGGTGTGCTCTCGGCTATTCCGGTCGTCGGCGGTTTCGCGGCACAGGCGGCTGGCCAGATCAACACGAAGAGCGCGTCAACCACGCTCATTCTGGACGACAACCGGTCGACGGTTCAGATCGCGGCTGCGACCGGTTCAGCTCGCAATATGGACATCGGTGTGATCGGCAGCCTGATGAGCACGCACTCGGGTGGAGCCTTCGGCGGTTACTCCGACACCCCCGAAGGCAAGGTGATCGTCGCCGCCTTCACTGACTCGCTTAACAACCTCGTTGACTCGCTCAAGCAGTACAAGGCGCAGCACGTGAAAGGCGGCCTCGGAAATGGCGGTCAGTTGAAGGTCGACTAACCACTGCTGCCGAACGACTCGTCCGCTTTCGCCCAGCAAGAGCGGACGGGAGAAGCCGTCTCAACTGAATCTGTTCGCCACCGCGTCGCACTAGCGAACAGATCGAACTACCGTACATACGTTCAGGATGATCGAGACTTTCGCGGTTCACGCTGGATGGAGCGCCCCTGTCACCAACGCCGAGTTCACGGTCAAGGACATCTGCGGATGCCGGGTGGCCTTTGGGCAGGTACCGACGCACTCGCTACCACTCATCACCGACGGGATGAGCGAAGATGCCCTATTCGCGTTCGATATCGCTGATCTCATCGGCGCATCGCTCGTCGTCGGAGAGCGTGGCGCGCTTGAGGCGCTGCGAGGCGCTGGCCTCGCTGTGTCTGACAAACGCTACAAAGAATCTGTTGGCGCATCCTCGCGCGGGCTTCTCGCTGTCGCAATGTGGCTGCGCAACGGAGAGCGCGGTTTGTCGTCGAACGCGATGTGCAAAGCGATTTTCGGCCTTCCAGACTCGGCTGGCATCCATCATCCCCGCTTTCCTGGCGACCTGCGCCGCTGCATCCAATTTCTGGAGGCGACCGGCGCCGGCGATCGCCTCGATAAGGTCGCAGCCATGTCATCGCAATGGTCGGCACTCGTCGGCCGCTGGGGCGATCTTACGGCGTGCCTGACAACTGAGTCGAACACCAGCACGCTCGCGCCGAAGACCTACGCCTTCATGCAATCGTTGCTCTGCACGCAGGCCGAAATGATCTGATGCGCATTAAGCGGTTGGCATTCCGAAGCCCTTCCACTGCGCAGAATTTTCGCGATCTAGACCGAAGATAGCACACGCGAGAGCCTAAAGCCTTGTTTCCAAAGATCATCTAGATTCGCAATTGTCCCAAATGAGCCGTTTTCGGACAATCGTGAATCCTACGCCGCCCGCCTCAGCGCCTCTTCTCATCCTTTTCGATGGTAACCGCCTCCCATAGACGGTGACCGATCGCGACTCCGCTTTGCTGCGTCGGCCCTAAAGGTTTGAGCTTGTAGCCAAACAAGCATTCGTCGCGAAAGAAGGCGGCACCGCTCCTGTAATCGATGCCGTCAACGCGTCAATCCCGGCTTAAATAGTGAGTCGCTAATTGGCTGATCGGAAGAGCATGAGCACGTATTCGTGTTGGCAATCTGAAAGACTGGCCGACATTCAAGGTGCGAGAGCCGACACCAGGAGAATTCGTAAGCGCGCGCGTAGCTCAATCGCCAGGTCTCGACACTGAGCCGTACGCGCCTCCCACAGGAAATATTCGGATGAAACGTATTTTTGACTGCGGCCATAAAGGCCTTGGGAAATTCTGTCACCGCTGTTGCCAGGCCGCTACGCTCTCTGGCGGCGCCACCGCGCAACAATCGCCCTTGCCAATCAATCGTGGAAAGGCTCCTCCACGCGCGACACGTCAGATGCGGCGGCCCGACGAAATCGAGCGCCTGCATGTGCTCAAGGCAGCCGCCGCAAACGCCTCGATCGACCTAAGCGCAGCCCGCTCGCAACCAGCCGTCCTTGAGCGGGCGGTAGACATTCTGACCAGGTTAGCTGCGGGCACTCATCCCTTGTCGCTCGGCGGCAAAAAGCTCAACGCGATGCGTGGCAATTTTTCCATACCTGTTGGCCGGCGCCACCGCATCGTCATCGACGGTAACTCCCTTGAACCCACCGTGTTCATGACGCACGAGGCGTACAACGGTGTTGTTTAAACTCGAAGTTTAAGGGGCCAGCGTTTAATCCAAACCGATCAGCGTAACCCGGCCTCTACGCGCCAGTCAGCGAGTTTCGGCTAGCGGCTCTCCAGTTCCTGCCTCAGATGCGGGTAGATATCGACGTATCGCTGAAGGCATTGAGCGGCCTCTCAGGATGATTCGAGGCGACGTACCGCACGACGCTCAGCACATGGCCTGCTCGTGGCACACCTCATCATCGTTCGGCTCCGGCAAGTTGAGCTCGGGCGAACCATAGCACGCTGCGAGATGCCCCTCGATCCGCGCTATTCACCCACCCACGCTTACGCACGACGGTTGTGATAACCTCTTCCCAGCCGTTAAATCGGAAACATTCTTCATCATCTTCAGCAGTCCAACTACGTTCGGCACGCGTTGGCCGCCCGACATCGGCATTTGCCGGGCGTGATGCGCTGTCCTGATCAAGATCCTCGTAGTTGGTAGCCCATATCCAGTCTCGCCGTGCTTCGCACAGCAAGGCTACGGCCTCCTTTTTCTCACCCAGCCCTAGAGGCGAAAAAGGAGTCAAAATGAAATTCGTAACGTATCTCGCAAACCCGGAAGTACGAGAAGCCGCCCTCGCTGTACTGTGCAGTCTCATCAGCGCCATATGCGGGGTCATCGCTCAGTACCATCGTGGCAAGCGAAGAAACACTGAGCGAAAGTTGGAGCTCGCACTGTCAGACATCGCCTTTCTGTACGCGGTCGTCGAGCGATACGGCGAGTTCCTTGCGCTACACGATCTCCCAAAATCGAAGAACGCGATGTATGCCCAAGCTCGCGATGACGGCTTTGTATGGTCGGAGCGCTTCACTCCCGGGCGGATGGCTTCGCGAGCTGGCCGGCGTGGCAATCTCGGTATAGAAATTCGGCGGATGATCGCGCTCTACAAGGCCGGCGCGGCAAGCAACGGAGATGCGGCGTGAATCGAGCACGGATTGGCCGCCTTAGGGCGTTCAAGTTCGGCACGCCACCATTAACTTGAAGGTGTTACGGAACGGAGCCGTCAGCGCATCATGCGCTGTGGCCCGTCCCAGCGGGAAACTCGGTATGTGCGTTGCCCTTTCAAGGGCGGCGCACATCCATCTTCTTAGAGCCGGCGTACTCTAGGGCCGCGCCGCGCTTGAATGCCAGCCTTCTGCATGCGTGCGCGAACGGCGCTCGCATTGACCATGGGGCGAGACATCTCCAGTCCCGACTGCATCTCATGCGTGAACCATCGACGTTCGGCTTGGACCTTCCGCTCTTGCCGGGTTTTGAGTTCAAGCCAATCTAGTGCAGTTTTGTGGACGCCTTGCACGAACTCTACGTCGTCACGCACACGCTTCTCGACCCGCGCGCTTTCCAGCGCCTCGATTAGAGCAGCGCCCTGAAAGACGCTACGATGGCGATCCAGTCAAACCCTGCCCCACTTGCTGGGAGCCCATTCTTTTTTCATTGCTCCCCTACGTCAGTCTATCCCGTGCAGTAGCCGGACAATATTTATGCGCAATCGACTTGTTAATCCATTCCGCATAAATGTGACATTCTCAAATGTCATTGCGTCGCAATCCCACGGAGACTCGCTGGCCCTGTTATTCACCGGCCGAACGAACTGTGATCATTCGGAATACGACGACAGCTTGTCAACTATAAATGGCATTCAACGGGTCGTTGCCGCGGTGACGTGTATTCGCGATAATGCGACCATCTTGCATTGCCAATCGAAGACCAACGGGGAGCGGTCATGATTTTTCAGTGTAGCGCTTGCAATAGAACCTCTTTCGAGACCAAGTGTCCGTGGTGCAAATATGCACCGACACAGGAAGGCGGCCAACAAACAGCCGGGGCACAGCAGGTGCCTCTTGACCCTTCCTTCTACCCGGAATTTCAGTATCAAACGAAAGGCTTTCTGAAAGACCTGCTTGGCAAGAAAAAAGAGCAAGCGCAGCTCAACGACCTGCTGCGAGCAGTTCTGAGAAAGTACTCAGAGCTCAAGAAGCCCTACTTTGCCAACTTCTTCCATACAGTCAGACACCACGGGGTTGAGTCCGACGAAGCCACGACACCCGGTGCACGTCCAAACGGCTCCTACTCGAATCGCGAGCTTTTCCGAGAGGTTCTGATTCGCAAAGGGTTCACCGAACTGGAAGAGTTACCCCATCTTCTCGATAAACTCCTCTTTACAACTGGATTCAATGCAGTTTACCTAGGATTCTCCAACGAAATTTCGCGGCATACCAACGGATCTTTGAAAAATACTCTGCGATCATGGATCGCAGAAACAGGAACTCGATTCAGGGAAGACCTTAGCCTCTTTTTCTATTTCTTGTGGGACAACGACATCCGACATCCTGAGCTCGAATATGTAGAGCAAGCGTCGTCGAATTTCGGAACGCCCCTTCTGCCATGGTCTACCATTGATGCCTGGCTACAGAAGTGCGAGGAGATTAACTTCGATATTCTGGTCGAGCGCTTGGCGACAAAGTTGGAGCACTTCGACCCCAACCGATTCGTGACGATGTATCACGTCGATGCGATGTCTGGTTACGATTTCGAGACATTCCTTGCGGACATCTTCCGTACGGCAGGCTACGATGTCGAGGGGACCAAGTTGAGCGGTGATCAAGGAGCCGACCTATTTGTGAGCAGGTTCGGAAAGAAGACTGTCATTCAAGCGAAGAACTATTCTGGAAGCGTTGGCAATTCAGCGGTTCAGGAAGCGATATCCGCCAAAAGCTTCTACAACTGTGATGAGGCCATGGTCGTTACGAACTCCTATTTCACAAGATCCGCGATCGAACTTGCGACTGCCGCCTCAGTTCGTCTGGTAGGTCGCAACGATCTGCAGGGCTATCTTGATGACCATAACCAACGAATAATTGAGCAATTCCGCTCAGAGGAAACCGAGAATTCCCAGTCAAGTTTCACTGAAGTTTCTACGGGATGATCCGCGTCAACGCAGTATAGTGGCCCGTAGCGAGCGAAGGGCGGCAGTCGGAGAAATCGAGCTTGTATACGGTGCTCGGATTGGCAAGGACGTCCTGAGCGCGCTTATGACGTGCTCTCTTGTCCCGAATCAAGAGCTTCTGGATCATGAAACTCACCGGGTTCGGCAGGCGAAGATCTCCCACTGCAACTTCCAGCCCAGACTCATCCTTTGGGATCGTCACTATCGAAGGCCGGTAAAGAAGTACCTCTAGATGGCGAAGCTTTTGCGCGACGACACCAGCATGAACTTCGGTGGCGCCCTCTCGCCACCCACCTTTCCCATCACGGATTTTTCCGCTGCCCGTGAGTGGCGTCAGGAACTCGGCGTAAAACCCGTTTGATTCGCCGCCGAGGTTGTAACGCATTGCTGGCTGTCGGTCTGAAATCGCCAGCAAGATTTGGCTCTTCGATAAATCCGGCGCCTGCCAGGCCTGCTTTATTTCGCCTTCAAGAGGGCTCTCTCTTGTCGTATGCGACATCTGCGTCCTGGATGAAGATCGGATTGTGGTCTGCAGTGTATGCCCGCGGCTCATAGCGCTAGAGCCTGAATGCCCAGCCGCCAACGAAGACGATCTGTTTGCGCCAGGGCGAAAGGGTGATCGCAATTCTGCTGAATGCTGTTAGTTCGCTCAAACGCTCTCTCCAACAATATTTGCCAGTACACCGTGCTCGAGCTCAGCGGCCTGTTCCGCACCCCGTGTTGCATCGGCGGAAACGTCAAGCCACGTCTGGATGACGTCGGATACCCAGACCCCCTCACGCAGCACGCGCCCGCGAAGCAGCGATTGAGGATACGGGTGCTGCTTCAGCATCAAGTCCGGCCGTTCGCCTTCGAGCCCACGACGCAAACCCCGCCAGCCTTCAGCCCCGCCGAGATTCGGTATCCATACGGTCGCTCCCGTACCATGTACGTGTCCGACGCCAAGTGCATGCGCCGCTGCAAACTGGCCCAGCGTCGCCCCCATCTCGCGCTTAAGCGTCTTCCGTAGCTGCTGCTCTGCTGGTACGCCAGGAGCGATAAATTTCATCGGCACGCCGACGGTGGGTTTTACATACGATGCCTTCCATCGCTGCGCGAGCTTGCGTCGCTGGACGATTCGCAGGTGTGGCACGAACTCGACAAAGCCCTCTTCTTTCAGGGCGTTGATGAGCCGTGTTGCGGTCATCACCGAAACGTCCGCTTCGCGCGCTAACTCCGTCGCTGTCTGGTACGTCTTCGCGGGGGCAGCGATAAGCTCTTCTTTCTTTATTTCGGGCGCAAGCAATAGCTTGAGCATCCACTGTGCAAGATCAGAGAAAACAAGCGCTGGCGGACCAGAATGTCTGGTCCGCCGCACGCCCACGGGCCGTTCGACAGGCTTCAATCCCGGAAAGTCTACGTAGAGCGGTTCATCCGAAAGGATGGCGATCGGTTCGTCGTCACCGTACGCGCAATGGAAATCCCGAAGCTTGTCGATGAGCACCTTCGATGCGCTACCCACCCAGAGGATGACAGCCGGACGGGCTTTCTCCCATTCATTGGCGTGCACACGCGATTCCAGTAGTGCCTGCGAGAAGAGCGGAATGACTCGATCGGCTCGCCCTTCTGAGATTGCCTTCAACTGCACGAAGTACGTCTGTCCGTGGGGGCTGGTCAGGACCAAATCTTCGCCCTCGCCAACGTCCTTCTCGACTTCCCAGCCTTTGCCGCGGAAGAGTGAATGGACTGCGCTCAGTGCCATCTGGCCGGCTGCGCGGTGGGAGTGATGCGGGTCAATCATGGATTCACTTGGCCAAGTTATTTCAGATGGCCATGTGAAATCACACGGCCACGTTAAATCACATGGCCATGTTACTCGCGTGCGCGCACAAGTCAAGCAGAGGAAATTCGTCTAGCTCGCAGTATTTGGGGGCGGATAAAAATATTGGCGCGTGTGCGATCCTATACGCCACAGCGCGTGCGTCACGCCTAACCGGCCAGCGCCTTCCCCTTACGCGGCGGCGCCGGGCACTCCTCGGCCTGCATGGCGTCTGCGGGGTACAGGTTCAGGAACGATCTTGCCTCGTCCGTTGAACGACACGCGAGCCAGTTCTCATATTCGGTTGGCGGCACGACCACGACCGAGCGCTTTTCGTCGCCGGGTTTGTGAAAACGACGCATTAGCGGATGCGAATCAGCGTTCAACGTCAGCATAGTGAAGGAGACTGCGGTACCCTCAGGTTCGGCCCACTCGCGCCATAAGCCGGCAATTGCAAACGGTTCACCGTCGGCCATGCCGATCCGCCAGCGCACCGCTTTGCCGCTCTCATAGTTTGGCTCGTAGAACGCTTCGCACGCTATCAGGCAAAGCTGTTGCCGCCTCCACGCGCCACTGAAGCTCTGCCGCTCGCCTACTGTCTCAACGCGAGCATTCATGGTGTCAAAAACCTTCACGCCCTGGGGTGCGCGTTTTCTCCATGACGGCCGTGCCTGTTCCCAGCCATATTAGTGTGTCGGGCAGTTGGTGGTGTTGCCGTAGCTTGTGCAGTTCGTGTAAGCCGGGCGATTTAAGGTGGTGGCTTCTTGGTTTTGTCAGCCGCGAGGAGGTACGAGAACCGCGTGATCTACGTGCAGAATTTGCCGACCACGCGAAGCGAATGGCCAATCGCTACGAATCGTGACAGCTTCGCAATGCGACAACAAAAACAGACTATGGAAAACGATATGGCCGCAACCTATTCACCAGAGGTGTGGTATCACCCGTGGGTCGGAGAGCAATACCAGCAGCAAAAATTCCGCTGGCTCATTCTCGGCGAATCGTCATATGGGCTCCGCGACGACGAACAGCGCGCAACAGAATCGATGATCCGCGCGCATAACGGCGACGACCAACGTGGCTGGGCTGCGAGCCGTTACCGCATCTGCACCGCCGTCGAAAGTTTGATGACCGGGCGAGCGCGACTCGATGACGACGAGAAGCGGAAGTTCTGGGACACGGTGGTGTTCTACAATTTTGTCCGCGAAAGCATGTCTAGCGCGGAGATTCGTCCAACGTCGAAGCAATTCTTTGAGTCGCGCAACGCCTTCAGTGAAGTTGTCCGCGTACACATGCCTCACGCGGTCTTGGTAATGGGGCTTGGCCTTTGGCGATATTTGCCCGGAACAAAAGACGGATGGGTCGAGGGCGAGGAACGCATCGACATTTCAATGCCGCTCCCTTACGAGAACCGATCGCTCAACGTGTGGACAGGTTATTCCGACGGTAAAACCAAGGAACGTCCCTTCGCCTGTTTTCAGGTCGCGCATCCTGCAAGTAGAGGGTTCAAAGCTGAAAAATGGTCAAGATGGATGGCGGCCGCCACTGAAATGATCGAAAAACGGAGCGTCTAAGCGCGTAAATGGTCGACAAGGGTCGTCGGGGCGCCGATGGCGCGAACCCTCTTTCGACGTATCGAATTTGGTTAAGTCATGCTCAAGCACAACATTCAAGCTGCACTGGACTCGTACTATGCCGAAGCGCTCGCCGCGGCGGAGCCTGCCTTCGCTCCACATCTGAGAGAGTTGTCCGCACCGTTTCTCCTGAGCGTTTCTCAAACCTACCTCGACGCAACCGTCCGGGTCATGTTCATCGGCAAGGAAACCAACGGTTGGCTTGGCAAACTGGAAGCGTTCTATGAACGTCGGGACGGCATTGAAGCCGCTAAAGCGCGCTATGAGGATCAGCACGTGCGCAGCACCGGCAACAGCGGCTTCCTACAGCAGATGAAGCGGTTTGCAGACGCGTTCGTTGGAGGCGATCGAACAGCTATCTGCTGGAACAACCTTATGAAGATGGACTGGCCGCGTCAGGGGCGCGGCTACTCACGGACGTCGATCGATCACTCGGCGCACCTGCGGTCATTCTCAGTGGCAGCCGTCAAATTCGAAATCGAACTACTGAAGCCAGATCTGATCATCTTCGGTTGCGGCCATGGTTACGATCGCGCCTTGAAAGCTGTGTTGCCAGATCGCCAGCGTGTAAAGGTTGAGCCAAAGGCACTTTGGCACTTCCGGTCGAATGGCATCGAGTGCTTTCGAACATTCCATCCGGATGCGCGGGATCGCCGGGTCAAGCATTGCTATCAGGAGATCATCGACACCGCATCGAAGTTGTTTGCCGCGCGTCGCCTGACGTAGAAACCGTCGGTGGCAGCCGCTTTCGATTCGGCCTGACTAACCTGAAAATAGAGATTGCAGGCATGGGATCGACAAACCCGAAGTGCCCGCCGCGCTTACCTGCTCACGCGTTCGCCAGTCGATCGAACAACTTCTTGTGCTGATGGTAGATAGCGTCAAGTCGGGCTTCATAACCGTCATCAAGACGTCCCTTTGGCGCGGCGGCAAGTTTGACGAGCCCACGCCACTGTGCGTGTCGCCTTTGAGCCCGCTTCGCCCGTACACGCTGTTTCATGGCCTCAACCTGGTGGTAAACAATGAGTTTGACGTCACGCCGCCTAGTTGACAGCTTGTGAACAGTGTCGATCATTTTCGGCGCCTCAACAAGCAGGTTTAGAGACGGACTGGCGATGCGAGATCTTGACGGCGAGGTTGACGTACAGCGCTCACGGCGAGTAGTGGAGACAGGTCGGGGGCATCGCGTCGCAGCGCCCGACTCCCGGTTTTGCCGTTTGAGGTTGGGATAATAAATCTGGCGGGTGCGATCGACAGGGCGAGCTACCCGGGCACCCTCTTGCCCAGCGTACCCGACCGCGAACAGTTCGTGAACGAGCCGCCTCTTCATAAGTCGCCCTCGCCAGCCGCCGGGGACGTTGTGCCCGACGGCTTTCCAGATCCCCGTTTCCGGGCAAACGTGACCCGTTCGTGGCGTTGAGCCTTGGGCGGCGGCAGAGCCCTTCTCCTCGGGTTCGACGATCGGCGCCGTGCAAGCTAACACACGCCGCGCACCTGCTGTCGTAAGTCCTTTCGCTGTCCTCCAGCTCGATCAACTGCGTCGTCAGGGTCTTACGCGCCAGAAAGAGACCGGTTTGCGTCATTGCTCACCCTCATGCCTATCATCCCGAAAGCACCGATTCCGACAAGGAGAAGTCCAAGAAGTGCCATGGCAAATCGGATTCGCGCACTGATGGTAAAACGCGAAAACATATATTGCAGTCCTTATCAATTATTTTGTAACGACCAACCGAATATTGGTCTCATCCGGGCTTACGGCTGACCGATCGCTAACTTGAGTGTCGTTCGCTTGAGTTCTGACTGCCCCCTTCATGTGCGGGCACCGCCAGAAGGCCGACTGATAATTAGATCGGCAACAGATCCTGTCAGCCTCTCGAAACCAGCGCTATCCCGGCATCCTCGGCAGTCCGCCTCGGCAAGCCTCTCATTGGTGAGATGAGAGCATCCCCATAAATAGCGCCACACTAAACAATAGCGCGACGCGGAAGACCTGCATTATGCAAAATCGCATCCTGTAGCAGAATAATGCAATCTCGCCAGTCGTCGCTAGGCAAGATTCAGGCCTGTAATGTATAGGCTTGCCAAAGCAGTGTAAACACTGACATCGCGTGTTTTGAATTGCGTTTTATGATCATGAAACGCTATACTGCGATCTAGAGGCAGTCTTCATGCTAGACCCATACCCCGCGGTGGCGCCATGCGAGCCACCAAGCGGTGGCCTGCCTCGCCCAGATCAGCCAGCGCCTCGGCGCCCCCCACACTCTGACCGGAGACGTAGCATGACCACGAAGACCCCGTCGGGCGCAAGCCTGTTGAAGCCCGAAACGCTCCCCACGCACGAACGCGGCGGCGGCGCACGCACCACGCCTCTCGTAACGCGTGACGTCGGCACGACCAGCTTTATCACTGGCTACACGTCGTTCGATCCGGGTGTGGAAATCCCGTTTCACAGCCACAACGTCCAGGAAAGCGTGGTGCTGATTGAGGGAGAAGCAATCATGGATATCGACGGCCTTGAGTACCAGCTCAAGCCGCAAGATGTCACGTTCATCCCGCCGAACGTGAATCACCGCTTTCGCAATCTCTCGAAAACGAACCCGATGAAGATCCTCTGGATCTACGCAACGCCCGAGGCGACGCGCACCCTGACGGAATCGGGCCAGACCAACCCGGTCTCCTCTGAGCACGGCAAGCGTTAATCACAATCGTTTTACGGTACTGCCTACCGAATGCAAGTTCGACGTTTGGTTGCTACTGCGTTCCATTGCAATGCAACCCAGGCGCCCGGCAGTCACCGTGTCGCAAGATATTTCGGCATCACCAGGAGATACACATGCCTATCACCGTTCAAGCGGAAGGGCTCACCCAGTTCGGTACAGCCGCTCTTGAATCCTTGAGCGTCCCCCGCGACGATGCACACCTTTTGGCTGACAGTCTCGTCACAGCAGAGCTCTGGGGCCACTCGTCGCACGGCATGCTGCGTCTGCCGTGGTATGTCGAACGCCTGCGCACCGGCGTAATGAAGTCGGTCACACAAGCAGAACGCGTCATTGATAGCGGTGCGCTGGCCGTGCTCGATGGCCACCATGGTATTGGTCAGGTCCTCACAACGAGAGCCATTGAGCTTGGCATCGAACGCGCACGCGAGTTTGGCGTTAGCGCAGTTGGTGTACGCAATTCAAATCACTTCGGCACAGCCGCGTATTTCACGCGCATGGCGGCCGAAGCTGGTTGCGTCGCGCTCCTCGCAACAAACGCAAGCCCGGCGATGGCACCCTGGGGTGGCAAGCAAAAGGCTGTGGGCACCAACCCCTGGTCGATTGCAGCCCCGGGAGGCAAGCGCGGTGTCGCCGTGATGGATATCGCAAATACTGCAGTAGCGCGCGGCAAGATCTACCTCGCTGCAGAGCGCGGCGTAGCGATCCCCGACAACTGGGCGGCCGACGAAAATGGTGTTCCGACCACCGACGCCAGCAAGGCTGTCCATGGTCTGATCCTGCCTATGGCCGGCCACAAGGGCTACATCATCTCCTTCATGATGGATGTGCTCGCAGGCGTGCTGACCGGAAGCCACTTCGGCTCCGATGTCGTTGGCCCGTACGACGCAACGAAGCCTAGTGGCTGCGGGCATCTTCTGCTGACGATCGACATCAAGTCCATGATGCCAATCGCTGAATTCGAGCAGCGCATGGAAACGCTGATCGACGAAGTCAAGAACACACCCAAGGCTCACGGCATCGACGAAATCTTCTTCCCGGGTGAGATCGAAGATCGCACTACCGAAAAGCTTCGCAGGGAAGGCATTACGATCGCCGACCATACCTGGAAGAGCCTCGAAACGCTTAGCAACGAGACCGGCGCCGCTTTGCCGGTTCCGGCCCACGCCTGATCTAAAGGAACTGAAAATGCTCGCTCTTATCGTCTCGGTGAACGTCTATCCCGAGCGCCTGGAAGAATTTCTCGCCGCTATCAAGGAAAACGCCGCTAGCACGTTCAATGACGAATCTGGCTGCAAGTACTTCGACGTAACCCAGGACACGAAGGATCCGCACCACTTCTTCTTCTACGAGCTCTACGAGAACGAAGCCGCGATCGACGCTCACCGTGCCGCGCCTCACTTTGCAAAGTGGCGCGAAGCTGCAGACCGATGTGTAGTCAAGGGCAGTCAGGTCAACACTATTTGCACGCAACTTTTTCACCACGCCTGATGGCCTACCAACCGCAACTCTAGTGCGGCCGGTTTCCATAGACGACAGGATCCAATGTCATGACGCAATCCATCACCACCGTCAACCCGCTCAACGGCGAGACCATCGCAACGTATGAGAGCTGGTCGTCACAGCAAGTTGAAGAAGCCGTCGAGCGCGGCCACGCCGCTGCACTCGCATGGGGCAAGACGCCCCTGAATGAGCGCGTGACCGCAGTTCGCCGTCTCGCTGAAGTGCTTCGTCGAGAAAGCAAGGCGCTGAGCCAACTCACGACGATGGAGATGGGCAAGGTCATCGCGGAAGCTGCTGGTGAAGTCGAAAAGTCGGCAGTCACGGCGCTCTACTACGCTGACAATGCTGAACGCTACCTCGGTGATGAGAAGGTAGACATCGACGGCGTCGACACCTGGATCAGCTACGAGCCGATCGGACTTGTGCTCGCGGTCATGCCGTGGAATTTCCCGGTATGGCAAGTTATGCGCTTTGCCATACCGTCTGTCACCGCAGGCAATGGCGTGATTCTCAAGCATTCCCCGAACGTGACGGGTTCCGCGCTAGCCCTCGAAAAGATCTTCGTAGAAGCAGGCTTCCCGCAGCACCTCGTCACGACGCTCGTTGTGGCGGAACCGGAAGTTCCCCAGCTTATCGAGAAGCTGATCAGCGACGATCGTATTGCTGCGGTCACGCTCACCGGCTCGAATCGCGCTGGCGCGGCTGTTGGCAGTGCCGCCGGCCGTAACTCGAAAAAGTCGGTGCTCGAGCTCGGTGGCTCGGATGCTTTCGTGGTTCTCGACGACGCAGACCTTCCCCGTGCTGTTGAGGCCGCAGTCAAAGCGCGCTTCAACAACGCTGGCCAGAGCTGCGTATGCGCGAAACGCTTCATCGTCTCAGAATCGATCGCCGACGCATTCACCGAGCAATTCGTCGCAAAGGTCGAGGCACTCAAGGTCGGCGATCCGACGGCAGCGGGAACGCAAATGGGTCCGCTCGCGCGCGGCGATCTGCGCGATATGCTGGACAGTCAGGTGCAGCGCTCCGTCGCCGCGGGCGCTTCGCTGTTGACGGGCGGCACCTCGATCGACGGCCCCGGATGCTTCTACGTGCCCACGGTTTTGGCGGTTTCTGGTCCTGGCATCGCAGCGTTTGACGAAGAAACGTTCGGCCCCGTGGCAGTCGTGGCACGGGCGAAAGACGACGCCGACGCAATCCGTCTTGCATCCGCAACGCAATTCGGTCTTTCGATCAGCGTCTGGTCGGCTTCCAGACAACGTGCTCTCGCGATCACCAAGGGTGTGACGACCGGCGCTGCGTTCATCAACTCGATGACGGCTTCCGACGCACGCGTACCATTCGGCGGCACCAAGAAGTCAGGATACGGACGGGAACTCGCATCGGCAGGTATTCGCGAATTCACAAATACACGGACCTTCTGGGCAGTTGAGCCGAAATAATCGACGTAGCAAGAGGGGCAGCAAATCGTGTGCTGCCCCTTTTCTTCGAGTGGGTGCTGGAAACCCCATCCTCCTCCGCGCCAACTGTTCAACTAGCCCCGATCGCACTTCCCACCTGCGCCGTCCGCGGCGGGCGGTCAACGGCCAATATGAGTCTTTTTCGCGATTCCACTGACCGCTTCACCGGCAAGACCTGCCCGCCATGCTGTCCCGTGAACGTATTCACGCCTTCATTCAATACGTGTGCGCCGCAATCACCTTTGCCACGATCCCCAGCGATCGCTTGCGCTCCACCGCGCCGCACGGAGTGAAATTGCGTCGTTCGCTGCTATCATCGACGCGAAAGATGAGGGCACTCGTCGCTTTTATGAGCGGGAGAGTCTCCTCGCATTGCCCGATCAGCCCATAAAGCTATTTCGGCCGATAACTGACATCCGGCGGCTCTTCTTGTGATGCGCGACCTGACCGAGGAATGCCTTCGAATCCTGAACAAGGGCTTTTTCGAGATCACCGATCCCGGCCCACTCCATCAGCCAATTCGTAGCTTTTCGATCCGCCGGGACGAAAAGCTGAACCTTATCTTGGAGACTGAGGCCGCCCCCAATGCGACGTCGGCGGCGATCAATCTGCCGCCAGGCACGGTTCGTTTGACGAACGAGCGGGCGCTCCTCCGGAGCGTGGGTGGTCTCGAAGGGGAATTCTTTGGGCTGATGCCCTACAGTCAGAATCGCCAGACCCTCGGTGTGACCGAGCAGCCTCTCAAGGAGCTGGCTCGGGTCCATGTCGCCAAGACAAATAACCCGTCCGGGGCGCCCGCGGCATACGTCATCGACTGGCTCGAAAATCTGCCCACGAGCCCATACGTTTGGCCAGCGGCTTCCGACGTGGTTACCAGAACCATCACCACTCGAAGAATTTCTCTGAACGACGGCATCACTATCGCGAGCGATACCGAACATTCCAGCACCTCGTGGAACTCCGCCAAGGTGACGGTGGATGGCGCGACCTTCTACGTTTGCGCGCTCGACAGAGAAGACCGCCCCGGCGCCATCAAGCCGGGGTGCATCGTCTACGATGGCGCCCCAGACGACCAGTTTCGAAAGAAGGTCCGAACAGGCCTTTCTTTCGCGATGGGCGTGTACTTGGTCGATCTCGGCACAACCCACTACGATGCCGAATGGAACATCGTGTCCACGCTCGCACGGAGCGCCTACAGCCTGCGCCGCCATGCCTTCGACATTGAAACTCTCCAGCTCGCGCCGCTCGGCGACCGCTTCCTGAATGAGCTTGGTGCCCCACAACTGTCAAAGGCGATCCAGGCATTTGTGACGGCGTTCGACTCCCTAGATCTTGCGAACCTGCACTGGGCCTTCTGGCATGCCTGCGCCGCCACTCCGCACATCGCGCCCGCTCACTTCGGCGCGGCGATCGAGGGTTTGCAGAGTGCCTACACCAAAGCCAACCCCGGAAAGGTGCAAGAGGGCTGGGCCACCCGAGACGAATGGAAGATCCTCAAGACTGCACTCAGCGCCGTCATCGACGGCGGCAATATCTCCCCTGAGGCGAAGACGGCCTTGAAGAATAAGCTGCCTACCTTCAATGGCATCGATCAGCGTCAGCGGCTGAAAGACGTGATGGCTGCCTTGAACCTTGAGCTGGGCGATGATGAGGACGCCGCGTGGCGCCGACGGAACAAAGCCGCCCATGGCACGCCGATCCCACAGGGTCAGGAGGTGGCTGCGATCCGGGACATGAAGCTGCTGAGGGGGCTGTTCCAGCGCCTACTGCTACGGATGACCAACGCGGCTGATCAGTACATCGACTACGCCTCGCCCAACCACGAATACCGGCCTTTGCGTCAAGCGCCGCCGACCATCGGTTAAGCGTCGGTGAATTCGCTGTCGAAACCGATGTCCGCCACGGGCTGGGTCAGAGCGTGGTCTTCGAGCGCACTGTGGAAGTAAGTGGTCGGCGAGGCGCGGATGCGGCGGCAGCACTCCAGAAACGGCCGTTGCAGTCGGACAAGTGCGAGCGGCGGCTAAGGGTCGCACTGCGACTCTCGCCTCAGCTCGGCATGCGCTCACGCTAAGTCAATTCACATGAGACACCCCACAGCCACTAACGGACCCTCCACTTCGGCTACAAGATCGCTAACAATGGGCGCCGGGAGTAATTAGAAGTCGTCTAGGGCGCTACTACACATGCAACTTCAATCAAGCGTCCCTCTCCTACTATACAAATGAAGAGGGAGCTTCGATAAATCGCGATCAGACTTGCGCGCGCGCTGGCGCGGCAGCTTGCGATACACCCGTTTGCACAGGGGAGCGGGTCATGGTGAGGACAATGACTGCACCAGTGATGAGCAGGAGACCGGCAATACCGAATGCCCAGTCGTAGCTGCCCGTCGCCTGGATAACGTAACCCGTGGCGATCGGCGCAATCATGCCGAAGATGTTGCCGCCTACGACAACGAATGCCATTGCCTTGGCGACGTCTTTTGCGTTCGGCAGCATATCGTTAAGGAGCGCAAAATTGAGAGACGTCGTAGAGGCGATGCCAGTGAGCGTGATGGAGAAGACAACGAGCAGCATCGGAAGACTCGTCGTAAATGGCACAGCGAGAATTGCCGATCCTGTCAGCATGGCAATCGCGACAGCGTTACGTCTCGCACCGGTACCGACACCCGTTTTCTTCAGATGCTGATCACTCATCCGGCCAACGAAAATACACAGAATGACAGCTGCCGCGTAAGGCACCGCAGAAAACAGGCCCGTATGCGTCAGGCTGAGATGACGTGTCGATTGAAGGTAGCTCGGCAGCCAGGTCAGGAAGAGATACTGCGTGTACACGTTGCAACCTTGCGTAAGGGCAAGTCCCCAGATCGTCTTCGACTTGATGAGGTTACGCAGGCCCGTCGTTGTGCTCTTATCCGTCGTGTCGTCCACCGGCTTCGACCCACGCTCACGCACGATCTTTTCCCGCTCTGCATTGCCAAGCCAACGTGCCTTTTCAGGCGAGTCGAAGAATATCAGCCATGCTGCAAGCCAGACAAAGCCGATTCCGCCGGCTATGACGAAGGACACGCGCCAGCCAAACGCGGCGATGAGCGACCCAAGCAACACGGAGCAGATTGCAGGGCCAGCGTACGAACCGCTGTTGGACATCGAAGTCACCATGCCGCGCTCACCAGCAGGTATCCATTGACGAATGACCTTCGCGGTAACAGGATTGCTGGAGGACTCCCCAGCACCCATGACAAGGCGAGCAGCAATGAGCGAGATAAAACTATTCGCCGCTCCCGTCAGGGCCGTCGCAGCGGACCAGACAAAGATACCGACACCGGCCATCTTCTTTGTCCCCAGCCGATCAATCAGAATACCCATCGGAAGGAGAAAAAGCGCATAGCTCCAGATAAACGACGAGAACAAATAGCCCATGCCGACTGCCGACAGTTTGAACTCGTGTTCGATGGGTTTAGCTGCGATGGAGAGCGCGATGCGATCCATGTAGTTGATCATGGAAAGCGAAAAGAGAAAAACGGCTATCCAGCCTCGGCGATATGACATGGTTGTCTCCGCGATACCTCCGACCTCAAGGTTTCCCCGGACCGGATTAAGTGTTTTGTTATCACAAAACGCAATTCAGACTTTAAAAAAACGCCGCGGAATCCGCGACGTCGTCCTGCCTTACTTCCTTACTTTTTTCCTACAAATACTTCACGAGCATGAACTTTCGCTTTTCTGGCACCCTCGATGTGATCTCTGAGCAAGCTTGCTGCCTTCAGAAGATCCTGCCGTGCAATCGCGTCAAGAATTGCGAGATGCTCCAGGGATTGCTCCTGTCGGGGCTTTCGGGCTCGAGCCTGCCGATACTCGACTAAGCGGCGCAGGCGATCCATCCGACGCACCGATTGGGCAATAAAGCGATTGCCAGACCACTTGGCGATCGTTTCATGGAATTCGCTGTTCGCCTCGAACAGCTCCACAGAGTTCATGGTCAGGTAGCCAGAATCAACGATGAACTGCTGACGGCGACGCAGGGCGGCAAGCTCAGCAGCATCGGCCTTAAAGGTCGGAGAGAGCACGCCTGTCGGCTCGATCGACGCCCGAAAGAGATAGCTCTCTTCGTATGCTTCAACCGAATCGATCATCGGCATAAATTGCCAGCCGTGCCCAACCTGACGCTCCAGCCATCCCTCCTCCTGCATTCTGGACAGCACCCGACGAAGTTCACTGCGCGAAACGTCGTACTGTCGCATCAGGTCGGCTTCGGTCACGACATCATCAAGACGTTTCGCCAGCCGGTCTTCCGCAATCTTCAGATACAGCGGGTTGTCCGGCTCATTGAAAAACTGGGCCGCGATGTCCGTCACATCCCGCGCGGCCTTTTCCATGAAGAAACCGCGGTTCGCGTCGTAATAGACGACCCCCAACGACACGAGGTGATGGAGTGCCACGTTGACCGGAGTCCGCGACGTTCCAATCTTCTCGGCAAGAAGCGACTCGGCCAATCTGTCCCCAACGGCCAGGTCTTCACGCCTCGCAATTGCCAGAATTTCCCTGACAACCCGCGTCTGCAGCGGGGTAAGGCTTTCGGTAGAGGCAGCATCCATGTTTTCGGCACACGACAAGGGATTGGTCAACGCCATCACAACGGATGACGAAATTTCATAATCAACCAATGATTTTGCCATTTGCATGCTGCCGGTGGGTTGCCCCGCCGCACCTAGGGTAGATCCAGCAACGACATGATTGCGTTTGCTTATTGCGTTTCATGATCATAGAATGCACAGACAGGGAACGCAACATATAGTCGCAGGCATTCAGGAAAACCCTGGTTCATCGATGCGCCGGCCGTTCATGGCGTCCGTACGTCGTTTTGAGCCAACTCCCTTGCCAGCCCGAGCAATCTTAGTGAAACACCATCATGCAACGCACATTCGCTTATGTAGGCTGCCGCACCACGCGGGATCGCAATGCCCAGGGCACTGGAATCTCAGTGTTCGAAGTCCACTCCACCGGAGTCTGGAGTCATGTTCAAACGCTGGCGCCGCTCGTGAACCCAAGTTTTCTGGCGATCCACCCTGATCAGAAGACCTTGTACACGGTCCACGGCGACAACGAGTCAGTTAGTGCATTCTGTATCGACCAGTTGTCCGGTCAGATCAGTCCCTTGAACAGTCAATCAGGCATCGGGCGCAACCCCGTACACCTGTCATTTAGCCGGGAGGCCGCTGCATTGGTTATCGCGGGATATGCAACTGGCGATGCGACCAGGATACCGCTCTCCGATGATGGTTCTTTGCAGGCGCCCCAAACGCCCCCGATTCGTTTCGAAGGCTCCCCCGGCCCCCACCGAGTCGAACAGAAGTCCTCCCATCCGCATCACATTCCCCGCTATACGACACGAGAGCGCGATTCGGACTGGCACATCGTGCCTGACAAAGGCCTTGACACTGTATCTGCGGTTCGTTGGCTCGACGACGGTACAGGCGTCGTCCGTAGCAGACATACGCGTGAAGGCGCGGGACCACGCCACGTCGCGTTCCATCCACGCCTGCCTTTGCTCTACGTGGTCAACGAACTGCACTCCACACTTACGACGTGGTCGTTCAATCCGGTCAGCGGTGACCTGGAACCGCTACACACGAGTTCCGTCATTCCGCCAAATCATCACGAGCTGACACGCGCTGCAGCAATTGCAATCGCCGCCGATGGAAGCAAGCTATACGTGACCAATCGGGGTCACGACTCCATCTCGACAATTTTCCTCGATGGAAAAAGCGGCTATCCCATTTCAGTTGAGTGGACATCAGCTCAAGGGAAATGCCCTCGATTTCTTTGCCTCGGACCGGACAACAAATCACTCTATGTCGCCAACGAGAACTCGCATCTGATCGCCCAGTTCCAGATTGACGAGTCGGGTGTACCCAAGCCAACTGGGCGAATAGTTTCTACCGGCAGTCCGGTATGCATCGTATTCAACACCGTCGACGTATAGGGCCACTGCGTAGCATTTAGATTACTCGCCGCATGCCGCTTCCAGTTCAGCGGCATGCGGCTACTCCAGCTTCGCCGGATGTGTGCTCGTGGTCTTCGTTAGTTTCCTCTGGGATAAACGTCGCATCTGGGCACGCGAGCGGAGCCGATGAAGGAGATGATGATTGGCTGAGACACAGGGCCAGTAGACACCCGACTCGTTTTGACGCGCCATCACTGAGCGAGCCCTGCAGCGCGTCACCCCATTCATCGCCCCACTGCTTCGCTCTCAATGAAGCCAGCACTCGATGGAAATACGAGTTCCCGGTTGGGCGTCGTCAATACGCAAGGAATACCCATGCAGGTTCACGACTGCGGCGACAATGCTGAGTCCGAGGCCGGACCCAGGCAGATGTTGTGTGCGCTCCGAGCGAAAGAAGCGCTGGAGCACTGCGCTACGCTCGCCGGGTGGAATACCAACGCCTGTATCAGAGACCTCAATGCGAGGGCCCTCTGGACAACTGATCAGGGAAATCTGGACCGCCCCGCCCGCCGGTGTGAACTTCACTGCGTTATCGACAAGGTTGCTCAGTGCCTCAAAAAGCAACGCCCTATCTCCGCGCACGATATCGTTCGCATCAGAGCGTAAAGACAATGTCAGGGCGCAGCTCTCAGCCAGGGGTTCAAACAACTCGTCTATGTCGCCAAGGAGCTCGCCGAGCTTGATATCTTCAAATCCGCCCCGGCGACTTAGCGTACCGATCTCCGAGATCCGCATCATCGCCCGAAACCTGTCCAACAGGTGATCAGTCTCGCGTCGAACATCCAGAATGCGTTGATTGAGGTCTTCGTCCGCGTAGCGTGCAGCCTTATCGGAAATGTGCGCGAGCTTGGCACGAACGTGTGCAAGTGGAGTACGTAGATCGTGTGCGATGCCATCGCAAGCCCCCTTTACCTCTCCCATCAGCCGCTCAACTTCACCCAGCATATGGTTCACAAGGTGCGCAAGCATATCGATTTCATCCGCCCCTTTGACCGGCAGACGCTCCGCAAGATCACCTGCTGCGATACGCCGAGTCACCGTCTGGATTTCGCTGATCCTGGCGCGCTGCCGACGGTTCAAAAGCCATGCGAAAAGGACGCCAGCCAAGAGGCAGAGGCTACCGACCACAATCAAGGCGTTAATCGTGCGCCGCTGAATACTCAGGATATGTGTCAAATCATGCGCGACGATCAGAATCTGACCGTTGGGACGCCGCAGTACCATGGCTCGGACAACAGGTGAAGTCTGCAGGGCGTCGATTGAAAGCGTGTGCTCAAAGGTTGCGCCTGTGCGATCACTCGGCATAAGCTTTGGCAACATGGCGACATTGCCCGCAACGGCCTTGCCATCCTGATCGAACAAGCCATAAAACGCTGTGTGCTGATGCTCATGTGCAAGCCGGTCGCGTATCGCGCCCTCTATCTCACCCGGCGGAAACGCATCGAAGTAGTTCAGTTGCCATTCAATAATCAAATCTGTACTACGCTCCATGGTCTGGGTGGTTGATACACCGATAAAAGCGAGCAGGAGCATCACTGCGACCGAAAACAGGGTTGCGTAAGCGGCAATAAAGCGCGAACTTGAAGATCTCCATTGGTGCCGTACAGGCATGGCAGCGCCGTCGCTGCTATCTTTTTCTGAAGATGAGGAAGCCTCACCTCGTTTTACAAAAGCATTCATCGGTGACCTTTTCTGTTGCGATGGCTGTCGCGTGTGACGCCGAATTCCTGTTGAGCGAACCGCGATGCCTGATTGCCATCTGATCTGACAAAAACGCATCTACCCACGACGCTCACCTATGACAAGCAGCGTAGGAGCGCACAGTTCACCTTCATAAATCTTACGTCTGGATGAGAGGAACCTGACGATAGATATCGAAACCCTTTTCACGCCACTCGACGAGGTTGCCCCGCTTGCAAATTGCATTTTATATACGTAGAATGCACAAGTCGATCAGCATTCGATACTACTGCCAAGCCTGCACCACCGTTGCTCGAAGCCTTCAGCTCGAGCACGTCGAATAGCATCACGCCCGCTGGTTTCGCGTTAGCATTTCAAAATTCTCACACACAGAACTCTTAAGGCCACATATAAAACTGGCCTTAAATTCCTGTTTCTTTTTCATTGATAATTCGTTGTCCTATTAAACAATCTTTAACTTAAGGACTTCTCGAATTTCAGCCATCTTCGCGCCTCTCTATCCGAGAATTCATGCCTGTTACGAGTGATGAGGTGAAGCATGAAAAAGGCAATGGCCGTTCGCATGATCAACGAATACGGTGCACCGTCAGTATGTTTTGAGATGGACGGAAACGCTGCACTCTTCGATGCTGAAGAGCTCGACGGGCTCATCGAAGAACTCTGCAGGATGCGATCGACCATGCGCCCCGGTGTCCCGCACACCCCCTCTCGAACACACCAGTACGTAATGGAGATGAATCCGTCCTGGTACACCGAACGCACTCCGCTCTTTGATGGCGCTGCCCTATTTCTACGTCACAGCGGACTTGGCTGGGCATGCTTCGCGCTGCCTGTAGAGAGCTTGCAGAAGCTCGCGGATGCGCTCTACATGCACATTCGCGAAAACCGCGCAATGCAGCCCCACCTCACGCTCAATTAAGCCACGGCCAAACGCGAGGTAGACACGATGAACCAGCTCCAGGCAATGCGAGTTTTCACGCGCGTCGTAGACGTCGGCAGCTTTTCTCTCGCAGGTAAGCAGCTAGGCATATCGCCAGCAGCGGTGACCCGAAGCATCAACATGCTTGAAGCGCATCTGAACATGCGGCTCCTCAACCGCTCAACGCGTAGCAATTCGCTCACGGAAGCAGGAAAGATTTATCTCGATGGTTGCAGAACGGTCATCGAAAAGCTCGATGAGCTCGACTCGGAATTGTTCCGCGCAACGCGAGATCCAGGTGGACAACTCCGCATCGCTGCGCCTGCCGCATTCGCCAACACCGAGCTTACTTCGGCACTAGCCGAATATCGCCTTTTGAATCCTCGTGTCGAGTTCGAAGTCGTGACTTATGACACAGCGATCGACCTGATCGAAGGCGGGTTCGACGTCAGCTTCACGACCGATCGACACCAGATTGGCGCGAACCTCATCAGCAGACCACTCACGTCCTTACAACACAGCCTGGTAGCGGCGCCCAGCTGGATCCGTCATAACGGCGCTCCCAGAGCTCCGAATGAATTGCCAGAACATCACCTCCTTTCCACCGCTGATCATCCGAAGGCGCTTGAGATGGTAATGGCGGGGGCTTCGTATCGCATCCACTTCCGCGGTCCGTTGTCTGCCTCCCACTATTCCGTCGTGCGATCCGCTGCGATCGACGGTATGGGAATCGCGCTACTGCCAGAGCTGTCCATTTCAACGGACATAGCGAGCGGAAGGCTGGTCCGTGTCCTGGAAATCTGCTCGTTCAATTGTCCTGGCGCCGAGCTTCGCCTCGTCTATTCCGGTCGCAAGTATCTGTCAGTAAAGGTCAGGAATTTCATCGACTTTGTAGTCGAACGCTACAGGACGAACTGCGACGCGCAATCCGGACAATTGATCGCTGCGGCGGCTTGAAGGAAGTCAGTATGCTCCAACCCAGTTCCCCACGACCCATGCCGAAAATTCTTGCCATCGAAGCGGAGACGCCCGATGACCGAAGCTTCACTGCTGCCCTCACTTCAACAGGCCTTAGCGTAGACGTTGCAACCTCCGGGCGCGAAGGCATCGCGAAGGTCATGGCGGGTGAATACGATGCCATCGCGCTAGATCGCTGGCTCCCCGACCTTGACGGTGTGAAGGTTCTTACAACCCTGCGCGGCATTGGCATCGAAACACCCGTCGTGATCATCAGTGCGACCACCGCGGTCGAAGAAAGAATCGAAGGCTTGCGATCCGGTTGCGATGACTATCTGGCACGCCCATTTTCGAATGACGAAATGATCGCCCGGATCGAGGTCGTTATGCGGCGCAGGAATGGACCGACTCAGGCGCCTCACGTTCTCAAAGTGGGCCACCTTTCGCTTGATCTTCTCAAGCAGAGACTTTCCTGCGGAAAGAACGCTGTGCGTCTGCGCCCGACCGAAAAGCGACTGCTGGAATTCATGATGCGTAATGCCGGCCGAGTGCTGACGCGCACAGCAATACTGGAAGGCGTCTGGGGCAGCTCTTTTGACCCCGGAACAAACCTCGTGGACGTGCACATTGGACGCTTGAGAAACGCCATCGAGATTCCGGGTGAGCAACCACAGATCCGGACCGTGCGAGGTGTTGGTTACATCCTTCAGGAGTAACCACTCTTTAGTCGCATCGCCCCCAGATTACCCCAGTGACGCCGCAGCCATCCGCGTCATCGCAAGAACCTGCTGCAAACCGAGACATGAACTTGCAGTTTCGCCGCCTAATAAAGGGCGGTCCGCCTGAACCGAGAGGTATTTCAACGTGAACCTTCACCGAAATGCTTCGCCTTTTACCGACATGCGAACTCGTATCTCCAGAACAGTCAAATGAACGCCATAGTTGAGGTTGCCCTTCGCCGGCCACTAACCTTCGTCGTGATGAGCATACTCATCGTGCTGACAGGTGTGGTTTCGATCGTGAAGACGCCAACGGACATCTTCCCGTCAATCAAGATCCCCGTTGTTGCCGTCGTCTGGACATACACCGGTCTTTCCCCGCAGGATATGTCCGGTCGTGTCGTTTACTACTACGAGCGCACGCTCACCACTACTGTTTCGAACATCGAGCATATCGAGAGCCAGTCGGAATACGGTCGTGGCGTCGTCAAGATCTTCTTCCAGCCGGGCACCAACATTGCCGCTGCTCAGGCGCAGGTCGCGTCTGTTTCCCAGACCGTCCTGAAGCAGATGCCCGCGGGCATCACTCCGCCACTGATCATCTCGTATAACGCCTCGTCAGTTCCTGTTCTGATGCTTCAGGTCGCGGCGAAGAATATGACGTCGGCCCAAGTCTACGACATGGCATCGAACCTGATCCGGCCGGCGCTCGTTTCCATCCCGGGCGCGGCTATCCCCACGCCTTTCGGTGGCACGACACTCAACGTCGAAATCGATCTGGACCAGACCAAGCTGCTATCCCATGGAATTTCAGCAGTCGACGTAGCCGCAGCGCTAAAGCGCCAGAACGTCGTTTTGCCCGCTGGCGACCAGAAAATTGGTGCACTGGATTTCATGGTGCAGACAAATTCGACGCCCGCGGAAATATCGACGTTTAACAACATGCCGATCAAGACCGTCAATGGTGCCACTGTGTACCTTCGCGACGTCGCGCACGTCTATCGCGGCCCCCAACCGCAAATCAATGCGGTGCTCGTGAAAGGCAAGCAGTCAGTGCTCATCGAAGTGCTAAAGAGTGGCGATGCTTCGACGCTGAGCGTCGTCGCGGGCATCAAGAAGGCGCTGCCGGGCATCATCCGCACGCTGCCTGCGGGTGTCTCGATTACACCGCTGAACGACGCATCCGGCTTCGTTAAGGACTCGGTTCGAGAAGTGATCCAGGAAATGGCAACGGCAGCCATCCTCACGGGCCTGACCGTCCTTCTGTTCCTGGGGAACTGGCGCTCGACCATCATCGTCGCGACGAGTATCCCCCTGGCCATTCTTTGCTCGATCATCATGCTGCACCTTACGGGTCAGTCTATCAACGTGATGACGTTAGGCGGACTTGCATTGGCGGTCGGGATCCTGGTGGACGATGCCACAGTGATGATCGAGAACATCGACGCTCACCTTGAATCCGGCGCCGAGCTGGAGCCAGGCATCATCGCGGCAGCCAACCAGATCGTCATTCCGACTTTTGTGGCAACGCTCTGTATCTGTATCGTCTGGCTTCCGCTTTTCCAGCTTGACGGCATTTCGGGCTATCTGTTCAGGCCGCTTGCAGAAGCTATCGTGTACGCGATGATCGCGTCGTTCATTCTTTCCCGGACCCTCGTACCGACGATGGCTGCGTGGCTCCTGCGTGGCCATGTTCACGGTCATCATGGCGCACCTGAAGAAAATCCGGGATTTTTCAAACGGTTCCAGCGTGGATTCGAACAGCGCTTTACAGCGTTTCGCGAGAGCTATAACGGTGTTCTCTCTCGCGCCGTCGAAAACCGGAAGAGATTCGTTACGGTTTTCATGGTGTGCACCGTCGCATCCATGGGTCTCGTGGCGTTTCTGGGACAAGACTTCTTCCCCAGCATCAAATCGGGCGAGATTGACATGCACATGCGCGCGCCGATCGGCACGCGGCTGGAGGAAGCAAGCAAGATTTCTGTACTCGTGAACCAGCAGATCCGCAAGCTCCTTCCGGGGCAGGTGACTAACCTGGTCGACAACTGCGGCCTGCCGGTGAGTGGCATCAATCAGGCATACAACGCAGATGGCACGATCGGACCTCAGGACTGCGACATCACCATCGGCCTGAAGAACGATGCCTCGCCGGTGGATGACTACCGGTTCAAACTGCGTCAGGAGTTGCCGAAACTGTTCCCCGGCACGGAGTTCTCTTTCCTCCCGGGCGACATTACGTCGAAGGTACTTAACTTCGGCTTGCCTGCTCCAATCGACATCCAGATCTCCGGGCGCGGTCAGGCTGCGAATCTCGCCTTCGCACAACAGGTCGCGGCGCGTATCAGAAAGATCCCCGGTGCCGCGGATGTGCACATCCAGCAGGCATTCAACGAGCCCACTCTCGAGTTCAAGGCAGACCGCTCGTTTGCGTCCGGCATGAATCTGACCGAAGAAAACATTGCGAACAATGCACTCACAACACTTTCGGGTAGCGGACAAACTGCGCCGACCTATTGGCTAGATACGGCAAACGGTGTCTCGCACATCGTGAACATGCAAACGCCACAAAACCAGCTCAGCTCGCTGAATGACCTTGAGACTGTTCCAATTGATTCTGGGGGCGGTGCTCTTGACGGTCAGAAAACGCAGATTCTCGGTGCCCTTGGCACGATTTCTCAGACTGGTTCGCCGCTGCTGGTGTCGCACTACAACATCCTTCCTGTCGTCGATATCTACGTAACGAATCAGCGTCGAGATCTTGGTGCCGTCTCGAACGCGGTCGCCAAAGTTGTAGATGAAATGCAGAGCCAGGTGCCTCGCGGAGCGAGTATCCATATTCGTGGGCAGGCAACGACGATGCACTCCGCCTATGCGCAATTGCTCGGCGGACTGGTGGTGTCGGTTGCGCTCGTATATCTCGTGATCGTTGTGAACTTCCAGTCGTGGCTCGACCCGTTCATCATCATTACAGCGCTTCCCGGAGCGTTGGCCGGTATCGTCTGGAGCCTGTTCCTCACACATACGGCCCTATCCGTCCCGGCGCTCACTGGCGCGATCATGTGTATGGGCACCGCGACCGCGAACTCGATTCTCGTTGTCTCGTTTGCACGTGAAAGGCTCGCTGAACACGGCGATGCGGTACGCGCGGCAATTGAGGCCGGTTACGCCCGTATCCGCCCGGTGCTGATGACGGCACTCGCGATGATTATCGGCATGCTGCCGATGTCCCTTAGTAACTCGCAAAACGCACCGCTTGGCCGCGCCGTGATTGGCGGCCTCCTTGTGGCGACGTTTGCCACGCTGCTGTTTGTCCCCTGCGTTTTCGCGATCATGCATCGCAAGAAAGAAGATACTCTGGAGTCCATCTGATGAACGTTCGTGAAGAAATTAATACGCAGACGAGTTCGCGACCGAAGTTGCTTGCACTCGTTGCCGCCATCGTGCTCGCAGGCCTTGTTGTATATGGCGTAGTCGAGCGCCATGAAAATGTGTCGAGCCTTCAGACTGTCGCGGATGATGAGGCAGTGCCGAAGGTGCAGATTGTCACGCCTTCGCAGGGGCCCGCGACGCACGCCGTGTCGCTACCTGGAGACATCAAGGCGTGGTACACCGCGCCGATTTACGCGCAGGTCTCCGGCTATGTGAAGAAGTGGTACGTCGACTACGGAACTTTCGTCAAAACAGGAACGCTTCTGGCGACGATCGACGCCCCGGCAGTGGATCAGCAATACCAGGCAGCAACTGCGAACCTCGCGGTTGCTGAAACCAGCAGCAAGCTGGCCGAGGTTACGGCCAAGCGATGGAAGTCGCTTGAGGGTACAGAAGCAGTTGCCCAGGAGGATGTCGACATCAAGGTTGCCAGCGCCGAGGAAAAGAAAGCGCGCGTAGAAGCGGCCAAGGACGAAGTCGCCCGATACAAGGCGTTTGAACAGTTCAAGAGCATCGTCGCTCCGTTTGATGGCATCGTCACCGCCCGTGACACCGACGTTGGCAATTACGTCAACGCAACTGGTGGCGATGTGAGCTCGCACGGCTCCGCGGACGAACTGTTTTCCGTCGCAGACGTGCACGCCATGCGCATCTTCGTCTCGGTACCGCAGGACTACTCAGACATGCTCAAGCCTGGCCTGACGGCAACTTTCACGGTTCCCCAGTACCCAGGCCGGGAATTCTCCGCAAAGTTGCTGACGTCAGCCAATGCCTTCGATCCTCGCACGCGCACAGTCGTGACGGAGCTCGTCGCCGATAACGCGGACCATCAGCTATGGCCGGGTACGTACGCAACTGTTCACTTCAATGTTCCTACTGACAAGAACGTGGTCGTCATCCCCGAGCAGGCGCTGCTGTTCCGCGAAGAAGGCATGCAGGTGGCCGTCGTTCGCGACGACGGTCGGGTACATCTTCAGAACGTCAAGCTGGGGCTGAATCTTGGGCAGACGGTTCAAGTCACATCCGGGCTTAACACAACCGACCGCGTGATCATCAGCCCGTCGGCCGGCATCCTGGAAGGCCAGAAGGTCGATGTGGTCGCTGGTGCTTCAGGAACTACTCCGAAATCGAGTGTGGCCGCTCTACCGCGTACAGCCAACCCCGAATCTGGAAATGTCGAGAATCCCCAAAGCGACCAGAAATCATGAGTCTCCTCAAGTCACTTTTTCTCCGCGCGGGGCTGCTTATTGGAGCGGTCGTACCGCTCGCAGCGTGTAGCCTTGCACCGACCTACAAGCCGCCGCATGTCGCCATTCCGGCTGCCTACAAAACCGTGCAGGCACCATTTGAGCCAGCGAACCCGAGCGCCCAGCTTTCACAAGGGCCGTGGTGGACTATTTTCAACGACGCTGAGCTAAGCGGTCTCGAAAAGCAGCTGGATGCGGCAAATCCAAGTCTTTTGGCCGCGCAGGAAACGTACACCCAAGCTCGATCCGTCGTGGCAGAAACACGATCACAACTGTTCCCTCAACTGAGCGCACAGGCGTTTGGCTCGTTGAACGGGCAGTCGAAACATGCACTTTTCCATAATCCGTCATCGTTGCCAGTCGAAGAGTCCTCGCTAGGCTACGGCGCAGCCGCGTCCTGGGAGCCCGACCTCTGGGGAGAAATACGGAACAGGACACAATATGCGAAGGACAACGCGCAGGCAACCGCAGCCCTGGTAGCATCCGCCAAACTGGGGCTTGAACTTGAACTCGCAGAGGACTACATCGAGCTGCGTGGCCTGGACACCGAGCAAGCGCTCTACAAAGGTACGCTCGACTATTACGGTGAGGCAGTCAAGATCACGCAGCTGCGCTACGACAGCAAGATCGCGGCAGGCCTCGACCTGGAAAGAGCGAAGGATCAACTCGCAAGTGCACAGGCGGCTGATACCGACGTCCAGGCAAAGCGCGAGGTGCTCTCGAATGCGATCGCCGTACTGACGGGGAACAATCCCTCCTCCTTTGAGATCCCTGTTGACGCACTGTCAAATCTGTCGGTGCCAGCAGTTCCTGCAGGTGTACCGTCAACGTTGCTTCAGCGGCGTCCCGATATCGCTGCGGCAGAGCGTCAGGTCGCAGCGGCTAATGCCGCTGTCGGCGTGGCTCGCGCAGCTTTCTATCCAAATATCAAACTTGGTGCTGATTTCGGGTTTGTCGATGATGGCCTCGCACTTGCCGCCCTGCCTGAAAGTGTATGGTCCATCGGATCCTCTGCCGTAATGCCTCTGTTCGAAGGGGGGCTCCGGCGAGCCGAGGAACAACAGAGCTGGTCAGCTCTTCGACAAGCAACTGACAGTTATCGTGCAACGGTATTGCAGGCGTTTCAAGAAGTCGAAGACCAGCTATCGTCGACAAATAAGCTCGATACAGAATCAACGCAGCGCAAGGATGCCGTCACTGCGGCCTTGAAAGTGCAGACGACCGCGATGCAGCTGTATACGAGTGGGCTCGATAATTACCTGAATGTCGCTGTTGCACAGAAAAGTGCGCTGAGCGCGGAACTGTCTGCGGTGGAGCTGCAGACACGCCGATTGCAGACAGCAGTGAAGCTTGTCGGTGCATTAGGCGGAGGCTGGACAGTCGCAAACATGCCTACCCCTGACCAAACCGTTCCATTTTCACCTTTTGGCATTGGCAACTCCGCCGGAAAAGCGAAGCAACAATAGCCCCGATGGGACACTATCGCCGGGTTTGAAGGTAAAGCACCCTGTCAATTGCGCGCGGGTTCATGTCTGAATGGCACGGTACACAAAAATTGTTGCAACGGTCGTGGCACCGTGATTTCTCTCAGCCCCGACATCATGAGTAGATCGTGTCAGGCGGCTTCGTCTTCCTGATGCGAACACGTTGCTGTTCCCCCGAGGCTCACTGCCTCGTTCGCGGCTCTGGCGGCTGGAACCCGGCCAGAGCCGCATTTTTTCTCCTCCGACAGGCAGCCACAATTAAAAGAGGGCCGCACCGATTGAAATTAATTGCGTTTTATGAGCACATAGTACATTATTCCCACCAGACGGATCGGGCACTGGCTGGTGCTTACTGGACTCCTCCTCCAGCGATTCGTCTGCTCATGCAGTGTCGTGTCTATGCATCTTTGAAGCTTTCAGCGTTCCCAGCTCCCATAGATTTACATAGGACTACAGTTAAAGAACGCATGATGGCCGCGGAGGTTATTGTTTTGACACTCATCGCCTGAATCTACATTCGGCTGACCGACATATCCACACGGCAAAACTACTGAGAGGCGACCAGCGCAAGCCGCTGTGTAGCGCTCATTGGGGATGTTACTGACTGCGCCCCATCAATAACGCTCCTGAGTCCGCCCCCGCCGCCAGACTTCATTGCCTTGATGAGACACAACAGCTCCGCGTTGAATTCCGCAATGACACGCACGGCAATCACTGAGCTCACAGGAGCGGGTGCATTGCGGGTTGCGCTAAACCTGAGCAACGATCTGCTCGTTCGGAAAGCAGATCTACCCGGCTCGTTTGCGGGACTTGGTGTTGAAATCGCACGACATCTCGCCACGCTGCTGCACACGCCGCCAGAGTTTGTCGTGTATGAATCAGCAGGTGCTGCCTACGCGGGCGCTGAGCGCGACGAATGGGACATTGCGCTGATCGCGAGAGACCACGCGCGGGCTCAGCGCGTGACCTTGACTCGCCCGTATCTTCTGCTCCCGGCTGCCTACGCAGTACCAGCCTGTTCTGGGATCTACCGCAATGATCAGGTCGATCAACAATCGACTCGCATTGTCGTCGAACGAAACAGCGTACATGACCTCTATCTCAGCCATTCGCTGGAGTTTGCAACGATCCGACGCGTTCCTACGTTTGCTGATCTGTTAGACATGGCAAGATCATCAGCGTATGTTATCGCGGCTGACCGACACCGGCTCGAGCGTGCAAATGCACCTGCAATGCATTTGCGCCTGCTCAAGGAACCCACCATGTTCGTTGAACATGCGATCGGAACGCCTCGCGGCCGGCACGCCGCCGCTGCTCTCCTCGATGCGTTCGTGCACAATCTTTTAAGCACCAAATTTATCGAATTCCTGCTCGATCTACATGGCATCGGATGCGAGTTGACCGTCCCAGACGCACATTTCGACAGTCATTCCTTGATTCAATCCAAAGCCCAGCAGCCTGCTGACGCATAACGCACCATAACAGCCCCAACCAAGCTATCCACAACGCTGGCAATGAGTTCTGCTAGCAACAGTCTGCCTTCTGAGCATTCGCTCTAAACGAAGTTAAATTTTCTTCATAGTGCTGCTTCCTTTCTGATAGTGCACCTGGAATATCCTGTTCACAACGGTTAGCCAATACATGACGAACTGCTTGTTAGAAACCTGACTCCCAAGGACACAAATCATGAAAGCAATGATGATCGCAGCTGCCGCTCTTGCTGGCCTCGCAACCGCCACCTCTGCCTTTGCGCAGACCCCTGCTTCGTCCCCGAACTATGCTGCACATCCTCCTGTTATCACGCAGGTCAAGCTCGTTGGAAATGCTGCTCAGGCCGGCCACTGGATCCCCCCTTACGGTACCGCGGTACCGCAGGCTACCCGTGCTCAGGTGTATCACGACCTCGTGCACGCCGAGCAGGACGGACAACTCGCCTACCTGAACTCGACCGTGTACGCTCATTCGTAATGGCGCGCACGAGCTTGCAAGCGTTCTATCGCCGCGCTTTTGCCCTCATCGGCAGGCGACGGAACCTTGCGTAGCGGAAACACTCTCGGTTTCACAACGCCCTAGACACGTCGCATAAACGGCGACAGGTGATTCATATCAAAATTGAATTTCCAGCCAATCAAACTATTTTGGAGTACGAAAATGAACAAGATCACGAAATTTGCAATCCTTCTATGCGGCGTGGCGGTCACTGCCCCAGCGTTCGCGGGCACAACACTATCCCCTCAGGAATGCACGTCCTACCCCTTCGTCAAGACCACGCATAACGTGACACACAGCCAGCTTAATACCGAACTTAAGGAGCTCGAATCGGTTGGCTATCAACCCGGCCTTTCCGACAACAACTACCCGCATCTGCTTAACAAGGCTGAAGCAAAACTTCAGGCCGCGTACAACAAAGACTGCATGCACGGCGCTTCCTCTACGTGATGCGAGAACGAGAAGCTTCGACGATAGGGCAGGAGTATCGGTACGCATATGCCTCATCACGCGGTACGCTCCTGCCCTGCTCGAGAGGCCAATCTTTTTCCTTGCCCCCTCGAATTTTTAATCTGAAGGCTGCGTTAAAACAGGCGTGGCAGGGTCTCCAACAAGCTTGAACGGATTTTCCCTCACAACGCCCAGTAGAATTCTGCACGAAGATATTTTTTCGGCGATTCAACTCAGCTCGCAACTGGCAGCCAACGTGGCGGCGATCTCGACTATTTCGACAGCCCCTCGTCGAGGAGGCGCACATCACTGCGGACCCTGCGCTTCGTCGTAAAATCCGGCCCAGAGATGAGCAAATAGGACGCGTCGTGCTCTGGCACAGTGGTGAGGAGACGACCGATCCTGGCTGCGCAAGGCATAACGCTATTAACCAAATCGAATCACAGTCCTAGCACACTGCACGATCGCTGCAGCCCCGCCCCAGAGAGCGACGCATATTCGGAGATGAACGGCAAGGACTCGCGCCGCCTTCCTTTGTATCCACGAGTCCACTGCACCAGCCCCGCGTTCTCTGCGCTCTCAGAGATTGAATTTTCCTCAGCGCGACGTCCCGGTTGTGCACTATTTCCCGCTTCGCGCCCAATTGTCCTCGGCTCTGTCGGGCTCCCAGTCCGCGCCAACAGATTTCCATCGCAACGCCGTCGCGCGCGCAATGCCAGCGGACGCCCCCAACCCGGTCAGATCAGGCAAGCGGACGCAGGCCGCTAAATTCGCGGGCCATCGATCGGAAGTCCAAGTGATTCGCGGCAACCAACGCACAAAATTACAATTAGCATACATATCACATAAAAATGCTTTTAGTTATCAATTAATGCAAATTGTTTGTGCTCGCAAATCGATCTCTAAGGCTCTCAGCGTCGAAAAATAGGCGTAAACACTGATCCGACATTTCGTTCAATGCGTTTTATGATCACAAAACGCCAAACGAAACAATCTGATGACGTCACCGTGCTCTCGCCTGCCGCGTGTCATCCAGAAAGATCTGCCACCTGGCGACCTGTTGTTCGCGATCAAGTGAGTCAAGGAGACGACGAATGCAACAAACGCGAGACCTGGCATCGAACCAGGCTGAAACGGAGCGCACGCCATTCTGGCCATTCGGATGGTGGGCGATCGTCGAGATCAGGGTTGGAATCATCCCCTTCCCAATCTATCTGTTGCTGCTCGCGTTGGTCGCAGGCTTCGTTGCCACGGGCAAGGTGCCAGGTGAAATATCCATGGCCATCGCCGTGCTGGTGCTCTGTGGATTCACATGCGCTGAGATCGGCAAACGTCTTCCGATATTTAACAAGATCGGATCTGCTGCAATCGTCGCAACGTTCCTTCCTTCATTCCTCGCATTTCATCAATTGCTCCCGGCAAAACTTCTGGGAATAGTGACCAATTTCACCAACGTCAGCAATTTCATGTACCTGTTCATTGCCTCGATTATCGTCGGGAGCATCTTCAGCATGGATCGACAGGTCTTGATACGTGGCTTCGCGAAGATATTCTTCCCGCTCGCAACGGGATCCATCGTTGCTGGCATTGTCGGAACCACCGTGGGCACGCTGTTAGGCTTGGGTACAAAGCACACGCTGCTATATATCGTCATCCCGATCATGGCGGGCGGTGTCGGCGAAGGCGCAATTCCTTTGTCGGTTGGCTACTCCGAAATCATGAAGCTTCCCCAGGGGCCCATCTTTGCAGAAGTCCTGCCGGCGGTAATGATTGGCAGCCTTTGCGCCATCATCTTCTCGGGTCTACTCAGTTGGATTGGGGAAAAACGGCCGCACCTGACGGGCCGCGGCACGCTCCAGCCCGCTCAGGAGATTCCCAAAACGCCACTGTTCGAATCCGCGCCGACGACACCGGACGTCAGTACGGTAGCGGCAGCGGCGATCACCGCGATCAGCCTTTACCTCGTAGGTTTACTTGGTCACCGACTGCTCGGCCTGCCCGCTCCTGTCGCAATGCTCTTCGTTGCCGTGTTCATCAAGGTCACACGACTGGTCTCACCAAATCTCGAAGGCGGCGCGAAGATCGTTTATCAGTTCTTTTCGACGGCCGTGACGTATCCACTGCTATTCGCGATCGGTACCGCCATGACGCCATGGGACAAACTGATGGCGGCAATCAACGTCGCCAACGTGATCACAATTGCGTGTACCGTCGCGGCACTGATGAGTACCGGATATGTGGTCGGTAGATGGCTGAAGATGTACCCCATTGACACAGCCATCGTCAACGCGTGCCACAGTGGTCAAGGAGGAACCGGCGACGTTGCGATCCTTACCGCCTGCAATCGAATGAGCCTGATGCCCTTCGCGCAAATAGCAACGCGGATAGGAGGAGCAATCACGGTGACGATCACGTTGTTGATCCTGTCTCGGCTCTCGTCAATATCGTGAAGGCCGGCGATCAGTTGGCCGTCACCGCTTCAGTCCAATCAGCCCGCCATCCCCGGATGTTGCATACGAACACAGGATGCGCCACTGCGCGCATCCTGCTTTCGCTTTGACCTGGAGTCAGTCTTTTGAAGTGGTTTGCACCATTTGCATTGATGATCCCAAGTGCATGTGCGCTTGCTCAATCAAGCATCGAAATCTATGGCATCACTGACGCTGGCGTTAACTTTCTCAGTAATGCGCAGACCGGCAAGGTTGGGGGAAGACCAACTGGCATCGCTCGTTGGGCATTCTACGATGGCAGCGTGGGCGGACAGCAGGGCAGTCGCCTGGGCGTGCGTGGATTCGAAGATCTCGGCGGCGGATACAAAGCGTTGATCCGACTGGAAAATGGATTCAGTCTTCAGAACGGCGCAGCTGGCCAAGGTGGCGCGATCTTCGGTCGAGAGGCCTGGACCGGAATCCAGGCGCCATATGGTCAGATAACACTCGGCAGGCAATACAGCGCCATAGTGCAGTTCTACGCGCCTACCCTCGCCGCGCAGCAATGGGCAGGATATATGAGTGCCCATCCTGGTGATCTGGATGATGCGTCGAAGACATGGAGAATTAACAACTCCCTGAAGTACACGTCGCCCGTTATTTCCGGATGGCAATTTGGCGGCGTAATCGGTCGCGAAGGCAATTCCGGTGAGCCCGGGTCTGTTACCGTCTGGTCGATCGGCGCGGCCTTTCAGGACGGGGGCTTTCGACTCGGTGCGGGCTTCCTTGACGCCGACAAGCCTAATACCTCGTTCTTCGGCTCAAACGTAAACAGCGCCGGAGCGCTTTCCAACAATATGGGATCGACCGGCTCACTCACCAGCGCAGAGAGCAATCCGGTCTTCGGTGGCTATGCCTCAGCACGGTCGCTACGCATCCTCGCCCTTGCAGCAAGCTACGCCCATAACCCTGCAACCGTCACGCTCGCCTACTCGCGCACCAGTTTCGTCGGACTCGGATCCAACGCTGGACCCAATCCGTTCAGATACACCGGCACGGCCACATTCGACGATGTAGAACTGAGCGGTCTCTATCAGATGACGTCGAGTTTTGCCGTTGGCACTGAAGTGAACTATCTGCGCGGTGGCTCGGTCGACGGGAAAAATGACGCGAGATATGCAACGGCGAGCGTTGGCGTGATGTACTTTCTCTCGAAAAGCACGGATCTCTACTCCCTGGTCGTCGGGGAAAAGGCAACTGGTACGGACTCGTTCGATCAGCCCAGTGTTGCTGCGATTACAGGAATGACACCCTCGTCGTCAAGCTTCCAGCTTGCCGTTCGCATCGGTATGAAATACACATTCTAGGCCAAGCAAAAGAAGCCAAAGAGTTAAGCGACATCTCGATGACGCACATCAGGTCCGGCTCAGATCTTGTTGACGATGTCGCACGCACGATGAGAGAAAACATTACGTTCGTTCACCTGTGTGACCGAGTCGACTAGAAGAATCTCCATGCTACTTCTGCATTCTTTCTACCCTAGTCGGATGTTTTCTCCCGAACAGCATTGTGCAAGTGAAGCTTCATGAAGTCAGCGGCTGCCTCCCGCTGGTCAGATAGCAACAAGTCAATCAGCGTGAGGTGTTCGCGGCATCGCCGCTCGGCCTGATCGCGGTCCACCGCCTTGCGGTACTCCATCAATCGGCGCAGGCGATCGAGCCGTCGCAGACCATCCAGAATAAACACATTGCCCGAGCACGCCGCAATCGTCTCGTGCAGGCGACTGTTGGCGTCAAATAACGCAGCCGGCGACGCCGTTCTTGCGCCCCCGTTGGCGAGCAGTTCCTGCTCGCCCCGGCAGCGCAGCAGCGCCTCGCGCTGGAGCTGGAACGTCGGCTCCAGAATCCCCGCGGCTTCGATCAGCAGTCGATACCGGTAGCCCTGTCGATAGGTCTCCGACGAGGTGAGCACCGACTGGAACTGCCAGCCATGCCCAGGCCGGCGCTCGATCCACCCCTCCTGCACCATCCGTCGCAGCACCGCGTTGAGCTGAGCACGCGTGATCCCATAGCGACGCATCAATTCGTTTTCGGTGATGCGATCTTCCAGCCTGCCTGCGAGCCGGTCTTCGGCGATTGCCAGATAGGTCTGCTCGCCGGCGTCGGCGCTTTCTACTTCGCTGACTTCCGCTTCTGAAACAGGTTCGACGCCTTCGGCTACCGCGTAACCGCCGTCCGGATGCGGGGCGACCACCGCCTGCCCGGCCAGGCGCTTGAGCGCTTCACGTACGGGCGAACGCGAAACATTGAAACGCTCGGCGAGCAGACGCTCCGGCAAACGCGTGCCGGGCGGCATGCCGGACTGCGTGATGTGCTGATGAATATTGGTCGCGAGCACGTCGGCTAAGGCGCGGGGCATGGCAGTCGGAATAAGGGGAATTTGCCGCAATCGTACCACATGCACCTGAATGGATTTTTACAGCACTATAAGACCATTCGACAGTCACGATTCGTATGATCCAAACATCTGCCAAAGCTACGCAATAATCCATCTATAACGCGACCGATTCGGACTTCGGCGCGTAGTCGAGCCCGTTTTTCATCACTTGTCGTTTACCCTGGATGGCCTTTTAAAACCACAAAAAACCCTTTACATGGTTTCGTGCGCGCATAAAATACCAACCAACGCACCATAAAGCATTGGGAGACACATGTATCGCAGGAACCTTCTTGGCGCGAGCCTTGCCGCAGTCGGCGGCCTCGCGTTGTCGGGCGCATGCTCCGGCACCAGCGCATCTGGCGCGCTCTCGGCGTCGACGTCGGCGCCTGCCGTCAACGCCACGGCTACGCCGCTCGACAATCCCAGCGCACTCGCCGCCACGCTTGCGCCCGGTAGCTGCGACTGCCACGTCCACATCTTCGACGCCGCGCGCTATCCGTTTGCCGCGAATCGCTCTTACACGCCGGGTCGCGCGCTCGTCTCCGACCTGCTCGGCTTCGAAGCGCGCCTGGGCATCGAGCGTGTGGTGGTCGTGCAACCCAGCGTCTACGGCACCGATAACGCCGCCATGCTGGCCGCGCTGCGCGATCTCGGCACCTTGCGTGCGCGCGGCGTCGCCGTCATCGATCCTCAAACGGTCACACCCGCCGAACTCCGTGCGATGCATGAGCAAGGCGTACGCGGCGTGCGACTCAATCTCGAAGTGAAGGGTCAGCGCGATCAGAGCGTGGCGCTCGCGCAGCTACAACGCGCTGCGGAAACGGTCGCGCCGCTTGGCTGGGCGATCCAGATTTACGCCGATGTCGATGTCGTCGCTGCGCTCGCACCCACGATCGGCGCTTTGCCGGTGCATGTCGTGCTCGACCATTTCGCGGGCGTACGCGTGCCGAAGCAGCCGGAACAAAAAGACGCCTTCGATACCGTGCTGGCGCTCGTGAAGGGCGGCAACGTCTACGTGAAGCTTTCCGCGCCCTATCGCGCTTCGCGCCAGGCGCCCGACTACGCCGACATCGCGCCCTTCGCGCAAGCGCTCATTCAGGCGCGTGCCGACCGCATGCTGTGGGCGTCCGACTGGCCGCATACGGGCAGCGCCAGCCATCGCGATGGCGATCTCTCGCGCGTCGAACCGTTCCGCAACGAAGACGCAGGCCGCGCGCTCAACCACGTACTCGCATGGGCCGACACGGCCGCCGTGCGTCAACAGATTCTGGTCGAGAACCCTGCTCGACTGTATGGCTTCGCCGCCCAGGCGAGCTAATCCCGATCCTGATCACTTACCTAGGATAACTTCATGTTTCGCACCCTGAACCCCACCACAGAAGAGGTCGTGGCCAGCTTCGATGCGGCCACGCCCGCGCAGATCGAGCAAGCGCTCGCCAACGCACAGATTGCGCAGCGCGTCTGGGCAAAGCAGCCGCTGAGCGTGCGTACCGCTGCCGTCGCGCGCCTCGGTGAAGTCCTGCTGCGCCGCAAGGCCGAAATCGCTGCGCTCATCACGCTGGAAATGGGCAAACCCATCGCCGAAGCCGAAGCGGAAGTTGAAAAGTCCGCATGGACTTGCCGCTTCTACGCGGAGCATGCAGGCAACTATCTTGGCGACGAAGCTGTCGCCAGCAATGCAAGCGAAAGCTACATCGCCTACGACCCGCTCGGCGTGGTGCTGGCGATCATGCCGTGGAACTACCCGCTGTGGCAGTTCATCCGCTTCGCCGCGCCCGCGCTGTGCGCCGGCAACGGTTCGATCCTCAAGCACGCGGGCAACGTGCCGCAATGCGCGCTCGTCATCAATTCCGTATTTGCCGAAGCCGAAGTACCCGATGGCCTGATGACCTCCCTGCTCATCGAGCCGGAAAACGTCGCCGCGCTCATCGACGATCCGCGCATCGCCGCCGTGACGCTGACGGGCTCGACGGCTGTGGGCAAGCTGGTCGCTTCGCAGGCCGGACGCGCGATGAAGAAGCAGGTGCTCGAACTCGGCGGCTCCGATCCGTTCATCGTGCTCGCCGATGCCGACGTCGAAGCCGCCGCGAAGGCCGCCGTCAAGGCGCGTTTCTCGAACACGGGCCAAAGCTGCATTTCGTCGAAACGCTTCATCGTCGACGAAAAAATCGCTGACCGTTTTGTCGAACTGTTCTGCGCAGGCGTCGCCCAGCTCAAGGTCGGCGACCCGATGCAGCGCGACACGACGATCGGCCCGATGGCGCGCGGCAATCTGCGCGACGAACTGCATCGTCAGGTCGAGCGCACGGTTGAAGCTGGCGCCGTGCTGAAGGCAGGCGGTCACGCCATCGACGGCGCAGGCTTCTTCTACGCGCCGACGGTGCTCGACCACGTCGCGCCACATATGGCCGCGGCGGTCGAAGAGACCTTCGGCCCGGTCGCAGCCGTTCTGCGCGTCGCCACTACGGATGAAGCCGTGGCGCTCGCCAACGCAACCGAATTCGGTCTGGGCGCGGCGCTGTGGAGCGCAGATCTGCAACGCGCAAAGGCCCTCGTGCGTCAGATCGAAGCGGGTGCGGTCTTCGTCAACGGCCTCGTCGCCTCGGACGCGCGCCTGCCGTTTGGCGGCATCAAGCAGTCGGGCTATGGCCGCGAACTGGGCGCCGCCGGCATCCGCGAATTCACCAACATCAAGACCGTCTGGATCGGCCCTGCCGCCTGAGCCGCCGCCCACGAATGTCCCCACAGGAATCCATCATGACCATCAAGACTCCCTCGGGCGCCGCCCTCCTGAAACCCGACCAGATGCCCGCGTACGACCGAGGCGGCGGCGCGAGCACCACGCCGCTTGTCGGCCCATCGCTCGGCTCGGACAGCTTCATCACCGGCTATACCTCGTTCGCGCCCGGCGTGAAGATCCCGTTCCACAGCCATAACTGCCAGGAAAGCGTGGTGCTGGTGGAAGGCCACGCGATTCTCGACATCGACGGCCTCGAATACGAGCTCAAGCCGCTCGATACGACTTTCATTCCGCCGAACGTGCCTCACCGCTTCCGCAATCTGTCCGACACCGAGCCGATGAAGATTCTCTGGATCTACGCGCGCCAGGACGCGACGCGCACGCTCTCGGACAGCGGCGAAACGCGCCCCGTGTCGGCCGAACACCAGACCCCTGCGAATTAACCCGAGTAAATCATCATGCGTATTCTTGTTTGCCCCGGCGACGGCATTGGCCCCGAAATCATCGCTGCATCCATCGACGTGCTCGGCCAGGCCGACCAGATCTTCGATCTCGGCCTTCAGTACGATTACGAAGACATCGGCTTCGCGAGCCTCGAAAAGTACGGTACGACGTTGCGCCCCGAAGTGCTCGAAAAGGCTCCGACGTACGACGGCCTGATTCTCGGCACAGTCTCACACGCCGACTATCCGCCGCCGGAAAAAGGCGGCCGCAACGTGTCCGCTGCGTTCCGCTGCGACCTCGACCTGTACGCCAACGTGCGTCCGTCGCGCACCCGGGCGTTCCTCACGTCGAACATGCGCGAAGGCAAGAGCATGGATCTCGTCATCATGCGCGAGGCGACCGAAGGCTTCTATCCGGATCGCAACATGCATCTGGGCTGGGGCGAAATGATGCCGTCGCCCGACATGGCGCTTTCCGTTCGCAAAATCACACGTCATTGCAGCGAACGCATTGCGCGCCGCGCATTCGAACTCGCAATGAAGCGCAAGAAGAAAGTCACGGCCATCCACAAGTCGAACAGCTTCCACATGACGGACGGCCTGTTCCTCGAATGCGTGCGCAACGTGGCCAAGGACTTCCCCGAAGTCGAACTGAACGACCTGCTCGTCGATGCTTCGACCGCTCACCTCGTGCGCAATCCGGAGAAGTTCGACGTGCTGGTCGCGACGAACTTCTATGGCGACATCATCAGCGATCTGGCCGCCGAACTTTCGGGCAGCCTGGGCCTTGGCGGTTCGGTCATGGCAGGCGACACGCTCTGCTGTGCGCAAGCGCAACATGGTTCCGCGCCCGATATCCAGAATCAGGACAAGGCCAATCCGACCTCGATGATTCTCTCGGTCAGCATGCTGCTGCGCTGGATCGGCGAGCATCGCCAGAAGGCAAACTTCACCGCTGCGGCCGATGCCATCGATACGGCAGTCGACGCCGTGCTGGCGAATCCCGAAAGCCGCACCGCCGACCTCGGCGGCACGATGGGCTGCAAGGCCTTCGGTCTGAAGGTTGCGCAGTCGCTGCATAAGTCCTGATCGACAGGCGACCGGCGGAGCGCCCTTCTCCGCCGGAATACCAGAACAATGAAGGAGACATTCGATGATAGCCACGCGAGCGCTGGCCAACACCGTTCGTTTTCCTCAAGGCATTGGAAGCGCGTTGGACGCTCTGGCGTCGCACGCATAAGCGCTTCATCAGGACACCCACGGCTTCGACCATTCGAGGCTTCATCGAAGGATTCAACATGCATTCCGAATCACTGGCAATGGACGCGCAGTCGGCGGAGCGTTCCGGCAATATGGCGATCCGGCAACGTGCGCTGCGCAAGAATGCCTGGCGCCTGCTTCCGCTTTTGACGCTTGCCTTCGTCTTCAACTACATCGACCGCACCAGCGTCGGCTTTGCCGCGCTGACGATGAATCAGGATATCGGCCTCACACCCGCGCAATTTGGCTGGGGCGCGGGCGTGCTGTTCGCGGGCTATTGTCTCTGTGAAATCCCGAGCAACCTCGCGCTCTACAAATACGGTGCGCGGCGCTGGCTCGCGCGCATCATGATCACCTGGGGTCTTGCTTCGGCGGCGACGGCGCTCGTGCAAGGGCCGACGAGTTTCTACATCCTGCGACTTTTACTCGGCGTCGCCGAAGCGGGATTCTTTCCTGGTGTCACCTTCTTCCTGTCGTGCTGGTTCCCGGCACAATATCGCGTTCGCGTGCTCGCGTTCTTCATGCTCGGCGTGCCGCTATCTTCGATTCTCGGCGGCCCGATGTCGGCGTTGCTTTTGCAAATGGAAGGACTCGGCGGTTTGCACGGCTGGCAGTGGATGTTCCTCGTACAAGGCTTGCCGGCGGTCGCAATCGGGTTCGCCGTGTTCGCCCTGCTGCGCGACGATCCGAAAGACGCGTACTGGCTCACGCAGGAGGAACGCACCGAACTCGTCCACATGCTGGAAAGCGAACCACGCCAGAAGCCGAAGAAGGCGCTATTTTCCGCACTCAAGGACGGCCGCGTGCTGCTGCTCGCCGCGGTTCAATTCGGCTTCATTCTGGGCTCGTATGGCATTGGCATCTGGTTGCCGCTCATTCTCAAGGGCCACGGCTTCAGCCTTGTCAACGTCGGCCTGCTCTCCACCATTCCGTACATCGCGGCCGTGATCGGCATGCTCATCTGGGCACGCGCCGTGGATCGCAGCGGCAAACGCGTATTCCATCTCGTCGCGTCGTGCCTCGCAGGCGGCTTAGGGCTCGCGCTCTCGGGGCTGTCGAACGGCATCGTGCTCGAACTAGTCGGCTTGAGCCTTGCGGTGGTTGCGGTGAGTTCGGCACGCGCGATCTTCTGGACGATTCCCACACGCTTCCTGACCGGCATCGCGGCGGCAGGCGGACTCGCATTCATCAATTCGATCGGCACGCTTGGTGGCTTTGCAGGCCCCTACCTCGTCGGCCTCCTCAAGCAGACAACGGGAACTTTTTCTGCCGGAATCTGGGCGATGGCCGCCATTCTGTGCCTTTCCGCTGCGCTCGCTTCCGCCCTGCCGATTCTGGTGCGCCGCGACTGAACCGGAACCGCGCTCACAATGCCATCGCATAACACAGGAGAATCCATGATTTTTGAACTGGCAGACATCGAAATCCTGCACGGTCACGAAGCAGAATTCGAAGCTGGAGTACGTGCAGCACTTCCGTTGTTCGCACGCGCAAGCGGATGCCACGGCGCCACTTTGCATCGCGTTATCGAGAAAGAACGCCACTATCTGCTCCAGGTGGGCTGGGAAACGGTCGACGACCATATGATCCATTTCCGTGCGTCGGCTGATTTCCAGACATGGCGCAATTTCGTCGGACCGCACTTCGCGCGTGCACCACAAGTGGTGCATTCGGTAGTTGCCGTCGAATAAGCTTCAATATCGCGGAGGCCTTATGCGCAAAGGCCTTCGAATTACGTCGCTGGAATACCTGCGCCCGGTAGTCGAATCGAGCTGCACCGGGAACACGATGCGCGAAATCCATCATCAATAACAGACAATATAATCAGGAGACTTAATCATGTTGAAGACGACCGCTGCTTTGCTCGCCTTGCCGTGTTCGTGCGCCTTGGCGCAAAGCAGCGTTACGCTCTATGGAATCGTTGATGCCGGCGTCAACTACGTGAGTAACGCGCAGACTGCACGCACGGCGAATGGACTCAAGGGCGGCACCCAATGGTCTGTGATGGATGGCGCGAGTGGCGGCATTCAGGGTAGCCGCTGGGGCATCAAAGGCGTCGAAGATCTCGGCGGCGGCTACAAGGCGGTCTTCTGGCTGGAGAACGGATTCTTTGTGAACAATGGTACGGCTGCCCAGGGCGGATCGCTGTTCGGCCGGCAAGCCTGGGTTGGCTTGGCCACGCCCTACGGCCGCGTGACAATGGGACGGCAGTATGACGAAGTCGTCGATTTCTTCGCCCCGCTCCTGGCGGCACCGCAATGGGGTGGTTACATGGTCGAACACCCGAGTGACCTCGACAATGCCTCGAACACCCGGCGCAGCAACAACTCCATCAAATACACATCACCCACCCTTTCCGGCTTCAAATTCGGCGCGCTGTACAGTTTTGGCGGGACAGCCGGATCATTCGGCAAGAACAGCATCTGGTCTGCCGGCATGGGCTATTCCTATGGCCCGGTGAATCTCGGCGCGGGCTATTTGAAGGCGCGCAATCCTAATACCTCGTTCTTCGGCAACAATCCTAATTCGGGCGCAGCCACGACCAATAATCTTGGTGGTCTCGGTTCTGCTACTGGTGCGGAAAGCAACCCGATATTCGCGGGTTTCGCATCGGCGCAATCGCTGCAAATCATTGGTGCGGCCGGCAACTGGAATTTTGGCAAGACGACTGTCGGCGTCGGCTACTCGAATACGCAGTTCCAGGATCTGGGTTCGTCCTCAGGCCCGAACCCCTTCCACTACACGGGCACGGCGACTTTTCACAACGCCGAGTTGAACGGCCACTATCAATTCACGCCTGCGCTGTCAGCTGGATTAGCATTCGACTACACGACGGGCGGCGGCACCGCGAAAAAATCCAGCGCAAAGTACGAACTCGCGAGCATGGGTGTTGACTACGCACTCTCCGCGCGAACCGATGTCTATTCGCTTTTCGTGTTTGAACACGCGAGCGGGACGGATTCGCTAAACCAGTCCGCAGTCGCAAGCATCACCGGCATGACACCTTCCTCTACCAATTCACAAGTAGCAGTGCGAATCGGCGTTAGACACAAATTCTGACTAACGCGGCAGCCACGCTATTTGCAGCGGTGCTGCGCCCGATGGTGACTCGCGAGTTAGCATCGCGTAACTGCCAGCCGCACGCGCCTGCATGGCGTGTGCGGCTCAGATGCACTAGACTATGACCACCTCCCCATCGCGAGCGACGCGCTCGCGTATCCGCTTTCACGCATGGCTAACCCCGTAGTCATTTGTTCTGATCAGGCAGCCGGTGTCGGTGCGGGCGCCGGGTGCGCAGCGGCGAGCGCGGCGTTGGTCGCAGCCTGCACGGCTGCATCGGTCAGGCTCGGGCCGTTCGCCTTCAGGGTGAGTGCGATCTGGATTGCGACGTTGATCGTAATCGACGTAGTCGGCCTCCGGATACTTCACGCGCCCTCCGGTCGTTGCACGATCAGCTTTCGAAAGTCGCCCTTGCCGGGCTTGAACGAGGCGAATAGCTCAGCACCCACCCAAATGCCGCCGTACGACCAGCGCGTCGCATCAGCGCTGGCGCCGATTGGCTTTCGATCGATGAGATACGCAGCACCATCGACAGCATCGGCGCACCGCCACCGCTTGAGTACCGCACGCTCCTGCCTGTGGTGCACTACCAGCGCCAGACCCACGCGTGGCCGACCAGCGACATTCTGTCCGCCGTGATCCGCGAGACCGCTCGTGTGTCGCGCGGCGAACGTCCGCTCGCCGACTTCATTGGCGCGCCGGTCGAGTCCTCGCCGCGTGTTCTGGTCTGCCCTTCGTGCCTGGTGATGTTCACGCACCAAACAGGCAAGGCGCAGCACTGCTGCAAGGCCGAAGGGCCGCACGCGGTGACGGTTGTTGGTGCCCTGCGCGCCCGCTTCGATAGCGGCAACCGCGTGTTCAAAACGGTCGATCTCCTCGGCAAGGTCGCGCCACGGAATCGCGCAGACGGCGAGGAATTCGTGCCGCTCACGGCTGACGCTCTCGAAGCTTTTCTCCAGATGAACCGCCGCACGCTCGGCGTGCGCAACCTCGATGGGGGCTGGGATCAACTGCGCCATCCGTCGATCGACCTGCACGCTGCCCCCCCAGGACGCGCCCAAAGCGGCCCCGCAAGATGCGGAGGCATAGCATGGCCAGCCAGACGCTTTTTGAACTGGGGTTCGAACACGGCGCCGAGGCCGAAGAAGACCCAGGTAAGCTGGAATTCTGCTCACGCGTGCGCGAATACCAAATCAGCTTCGTAGTGGGGCGCGCCTTCAGCACCGCAGTCAAACAGGCAAGCCACAAGACTGCGGCACTTACCGCCGGCGCGCTCCGCGTACGCTATGGGCTCACCTTGAGCGACCTATTATTGGCGCTCACCCTCTCGCAAGAAGACAAGCGTGTCGTGCGCGCCGCATATACCGACGCTCGACTGGCGACTTGAGGCCGATCTTTGCTTCGCCAAGGCCGCCCCCAGAGTTCTCGCGGGCGGCCCTCTGCGTCTACAGCACAAGGTGCACTGCTATGGCTGTGGCGCCTCGTCCGAGAGCCTCAAGTGTATGCATCCCATCGACTTACACCTTTCCGCCACATACTTTTCATACCAAATTAATTCTTATTCGTGGCCCCGGAGCTATTTGCGCGCCCCCGTCACGGCATATCCTCCGTTTGCAACAGCGACACCAGCACATCGATTCCGGAAAACGTTGCGTCAATGGTTCGATAGTCACTACTGTCGACAATGAACACCTTCCCGTCACGCGCGCGCAGGAGGATGTCCTGAATACTGTCGCTGCGCCCAATCAGGCAGACGCCTTTCTTTGCAAGTTCCCGATCGTCGGTTTCCACACGCATCGCAGCCGCTGTCCATATGCGGGGCCCGCATCCGTTCTCCATGCCCTTCGGATGCGCCTGGAGGTACTGGGCAAAACTCTGGCACATATCGACGCCGAAAGCGCCAGCAAACCATTCGTTGAAAGTGTTCATTCCTTGTTCCGCTGCAGTTGGCCGGCGGCTTGTTGCGATAACCAGGAGGGTCCAATGCGCCGACGAGCACACGGATAGGGTGCGTGCCTCGTCGCCACGGCCATCATTGCCGGAAGCGCGATGGCGGGGGCTGGCGGCGCGAGGAGTTCTATTCCGCCGGTCGTCCGAGAGCCGTACGATTGGGCTACCAAAATGCCGCATCAAGTGCCCACGCCCGCCCCGAGTCATACGATCCTTGTGATGCCCGTCGGCCACGGAGCCCCACGGCGTGGCGCGATATGGGTACCGGGATAGAAAACGTGGTATCGAGAAACACCCACGGTCGCATCCCGGTTCTTAATCCACCTGAACGGTTCGATCAGCCACACAAAGACGTCCTGGTTCATTTGCTCCACGTTTTCCTCGCTTAGCCACCACGCAAGCGCTCGGTCAGCTTCGATAATCAGGTCAAGGACCATTTCACTAAACGCTTCGTGCGTGAACACTTCAAGCGTGACAAATGTCTGAAGCTGCAGCATGGGCGAACGCGCTCGCACATCCTGATGAGTCACCTCGATTCTCTTTTGGAGCTCAAGCAGCCACGTCCGGAAAGGCTCTTGCAGCTGACTCTTAAATCGCTTCGCGCCACCGTTGATCCTATAAAAATCACGGCGCAATATCCGGGAAGCCCAGCGACTAAAGACCGGCACGAGGTGTTTTCGAGCGCGAGGGCAATCCGTCTCATTTAACCAGACTGGACGACCCTTAACGAGGGTTGAGCGCTCATTCGCTGGCGGCCACAGTTCGACCGCCGGCGAGCGCCATAGGCCAATTTCTTTGTCTTGCGTGATTTGATCACTATCCATCGATTCGATGCCCCTATTTGCGCGCTATAAAAGTCCACTTCCCACCGCGTGTGTGCAGCGCGATATAGTGTCCGGGCTCTGCGTTAGCGTCATTCATAGAATGTCTGTCCGAATAGGCCGACTTTTGGAGCGGCGCTTCCATGCGACGCGCTGGCTGACTTGCGTCAGCTAGATGTGCGTACAGAATGTTCATTGATTCTGCCAATTTCATGAACATTCTGAGCACGCCATGACACCCGACGACTTCTCGTTTGCTCTCGCGCGCCTAGGCTGGTCCCAGACCGCGTTCGCTAAATACGCCGGGTATTCCGCAAAGACTATGAGCCACTGGATGACCCAGAAGAGTTCCGTGCCCGTGATCGTCGAGAAGCACCTCCATCTTCTCCTGACGCTCCGAGAGCATTTACCTTCATGAAGGCTGGCTCCCCGTTTTCGTGTTGTGCCCGTTGCCTGACTTGCCTTGCGTTCTTCTTCGGTCGGACGCTGCCCTCCATCGTTACCAAGACGATCGACCGATCACGCCGGATCAGGATTCAGCCAAGGGGAACTACTCCGCCCGCTCTCCGGAGTTCGATGCCGAGCGCGCGCAGAAGGATGCGGATGCGCTAGCGCACGTCGGGGCGCCAGCTGAGACCTTCGACCATGAGCCACGCCAACTCGAGGGTGAAGTCGCCTTCGTCGCGCGAGCCGTCGAGAGCGGCCTCTCCAGTCGGCGTCAGAAGTTGGGCCGTCGTAATGGAGATCGATGCACGTGGCCTCGCGGTGGTGGCGACGCCCGGACGGAGCGCTACGGGATTTATAGTGCCTTTGAAGCTGGCGTCTGTCGCTGGATTCCTGTTCGGGTAGCGGCGGACTGCAGGAAGGAAATTGGATGAATGTTCAACGATACCTGAACGGCCTAGAAGCCTTTTCGCAGGTCCACGAAGGCGCAAGATAATAAGCCCGAGCATTACAAAATCGAACGCGGCGCGCCAAAGCTTGCCCGAAAAGGGCTATTTGCTGGCGATCGCGAGCATCGGCGATTTCGGTCCTATCCGGAACCGCTCGCCAGCACCGCCGTTCACGTCGACGCGAACGAACGCTCCGCGCAGTGCCGCCTCCCCGTCGGACTACCCTGGAGCAGGGTCTCCCAAACAAGGAAGCGTATGGCTTTGCGCCCGACTTCCTTCGCTATGGCGTCGCCTAACGAGCGAGGTCAGGTATCGGGCGGCGAACGTCCCATTCGATCACCCTCACTCCCTTTCTCTTGTAGCTCTGGATCTTCTCAGCCTTACGAGCCTCATAGTCCGGATTACCTGTCATACCCCAGACTTCAACCACACTCTCGCACTCTTCATCTTGAAGTCGGAAGTCCGGGAACTCAGACTCGCCGTCGTATCGCAAAGGCTTCGTAAATGCGCGACCACCATCGATCAAAGCGTCGGCCATTCGCATTTCGTGGGACGAGTCTGCAGGGATGTAATCCCGACTGGTAAGCATTAACGACATGTCGACGCCTTTGAGGGTCCCGTTGCGTGTGACCTCCACGACCACAACCGCGAGAACGTGGGCGTCCACGCCACCAACCTGTGCCGCAGTTGCCGGAGCAGATCGTAGTGCCCGCTCAAGAATGGCCTTGTCGACGAAGCAGGGACAAGAGTGGTGCTTGAACTTGACCGCGTAGCTGAACTTCGAAAGCTCCATTCCTTTGATTTCGCCGATGAGGACGCCGCGCAGCCGATAGGGACCTTGAACTTCCAGCCGGGAGCGGAATGTCAGCCAGGTGGCTTCGATTGAATCGCGGTCACCTTCGCGCCACACGGGCACGACGTAAAGCGCGCGCTCGATTGGCTCACCATTGACCTTCCCGTCGAGATTCACGAGTTCCCGGCGGCAACGCCACCAGTCCCGGGTCCAGCCCGGCCGCCATTCATTCAATCCGGCCCGCTCCCAGAGGGAGTGAAGCAAACCGAGCAGTCCGACCTTCGCGCGACTTTTCCCACCACCGACGCGCTCCACATTCTGCGAGACCGGATTAGACCTCGCCTCGACGCGAACCTTGAGCGGGATGTCCGCATTGATGTCGACCGAGCCGTCTGGACGCTCGATGATCGCGCCTTTAGCGTAGCCAGAGCGACCGCTCTCCGATTCGGCACGCAAACGGAGCGTACATCTCTGATGATGGGCGCCCGCATCCTCTGGCCAGACCGCGAGATGGTAGAGGCCCTCACGCAGGCGAATCTGCAACCGCCTGCCGTCTGGGACACATAGACACCTTGCATGTCCGAGAGTGGTACGCGCGGTCTCGAACCATTTTCGAAAGCGGGACGGATCTTGAAGAATTTCTTCGAGCTGTAGCTCGTTTCCGGCCAAGTCTATTCGCTGCGTTATCCGTTCAATACACGAGACGCGCTCCATCGTTCCCTCGGCGGACAGATCCCAAGGATCCCTCCGAATTACTTACTTGGACTAAGTCAGTTTGCGCAGGAGGTCAGAATAGACGACGTATCCCTTTGCGACTTCTTCCGAGATAGCAAGACGCCCAGCGATCTCCGAGAGCTCAATACCGGGATTCTCTCTCCGCATTTCGCCAACTTTATAAAGCGTCTCCGGCAGAATCGAGTCATTACCCAACGCGCTAATCGCTGCATTCTCAGGGAACTCGCTGTCCAGCCATGCCCTGAAGGACGTCGCTTGCGGACCGCCTATCTTGTTCAGCAATACGCGTGCACCCTCGAGCGTTATCATTGTTTCGTCACCATCGACTTGGGGAACATCCCAAATCTCATCCTCGTGACATGTCTCAACCGCAATAGAGCGTAACTCGACTATCTGCAGCACGCGTGCGATGTCGTTGAGACGAAATGCGACAAGCAACCTATCTCTCGAAGTTGAGACGAGTACTTCTTTTCCTTCGTAGTTTCGCCTCTGAACTGGCATCTTTGGTATCTTTGCGAAAAAAAACGGTATGGTATAGCTAGTAACGAAAACTGCCGCCTGAAACGTATTGTTGTAATTTTTGTGTGCTTCAAGGGCAGCTCTCATACTAACAAAACTAGAATCCATTGGCAGGAAGCGCGCGATTAATTGTAAGCGATAGGTC